>JBBRCO010000152.1:0-9522 GCA_038204755.1 Verrucomicrobiales bacterium | reverse complement strand
TTGGATGGGGGCGCATGACGTCGAGTTGGGCTTCGCGGCGTTGGGATTTCTTATAATACGGTACCTTTTTCAGCCATAACAGAAACGCGTGCCAATGGATAAGTCCGATGATCTTCAACGACAGCATCGGGTATTTGAATGCATACCACAGCAGCCGCCTGGCTGACAGCTCGCGGCGCTCACCGCGGATTGCGCTGAGCAGCGTGCGTCCGCTGGAATCGTAGTCATCAATGTTGACCCGCCAGTTTTCGCCCGGGATGCCGAGACGGAAATCAAACTCCATGCCCGGATCGGAAAACGGCGATACATAGAAATTCTTCGCCACCCTGCGATGCCAGATTCCGTCCGCGCCACGGTGATCAAGCGCAAAGAGTTTCATTTCGCGAAACGTGTTCACTACTTCAGCGACCGCCAAAAGCGGTGAACCATCTGCCGACTCGATGTAGTAGAACGACACCGGATTAAATCCATAACCGAACACGCGTGGAAAAGTCAGCAAGCGGATCCGAGTGTCAGCCGGGCAATCGATGCCTTGTTTGCTCAGCCATTTCGTCAGATTCGCACGAATGCCGCCGGGCTCGCCGAGGTCAACGTGGTCGGCGTCATGGATGGAAAAGAGATTGAAGCGATTGTGGCCAAGCCATGGAATCTTTTTTGCAGTCGCGGAAATCCCGTCAACGTCCACCGAAAACATGAACACCTGATAGTTGAACGCATGCCGCTTCGGTTTGATGCGGCAGTGCATGACGGAGCATTCGTAAAGTGCGTTCACGACCACGGACTCCTTCCTAGGATTTCATCGCTAACATTCACTGCGGACCACAGTCCGTCTTCGTGGAATCCATAGCGCTGCCAAGCACCACAGAAATAGCGCCCGGTATCTCGACCGGCCTTGTGCAGCTCGGGCAAGCGTTCCTGCGCCACCGCTGATTTGAGATCGAACAACGGATGCTCGTAGTCGAGCCGCCGTTTGATGTGGTTTTCCTGCGGCAGTTCGGGCGGATTGATTGAAACGAAGTAATGTTTTTTGTCAGAAACTCCCTGCAGCTCGTTCATCCAGTAATGTGTGGAATACATATTTTTGCCATCCGCTCCACGATCAATCCGGTAGTTCCAGGCTGCCCAGCAACGTCGCGTCCTCGGCATGAATCGAGCGTCTGTGTGCAGCACCGCCTCATTCTTCTGATAGGGGAACGCCGATAGCAGATCCGTTTCCAACGCCGTTGGGTCCGCTAGCAGTCGCGCCGCCTGATCGCCATGTGCGGCGATCACCACCTTGTCAAAATCCCGCTGGCTGCCATCGTGAAATAAAAGCCGCGAGCCACCTTCCGCAAGCCGTGAAATGGAAACGACCGGAGCTCCACGATGAATGCAATGTGCGAAGGGTTGCACAAGTTTCTCGACATAACAGCGCGAACCACCGTCCACCGTTCGCCACGGATGCTGGGTATCGAGACCGAGGAACCCGTGATTATGCCAGAAGCGCATCAGCGCGCGGGCCGGGAAATCATCGATCCGCTCGGGCGGACTGGACCATACCGCAGCAGCCATCGGCGAGAGATACCAGCGCAGGAAATCGCCGCCATATCCGCGGGCTTTCACGTATTCCGCCAACGACATTTCGCCGAACGACGGATTCGCCAACTCTTCAACCGTCTCGCGGTTGAAGCGGTTGATCTGCATCAGCATTTTCCAAAATCGCAGGTTGAGGAGATTGCGCCGCTGGCCGAAAAGCAGGTTGAGGCTGCCACCGTTGAATTCCAGTCCGTCGCTCCGATATTGGACGCTGAACGACATGCAAGTGGGTTTGGTTTTTACTCCCAGCTCGGCAAACAAACGGGTTAGCAGCGGATAGGTCACTTCGTTGTAAACCATGAAACCAGTATCCACCGGAATGCGTCCGCCGCTTTCCTCCACCATGACCGTGTGGGAATGTCCGCCGACGCGGTCGTCCTTTTCGAAAACTGCTACGTCATGATCGCGGTGCAGGAACCACGCGGACGCAAGCCCCGAGATGCCCGATCCCACAATCGCTATCCGTTGCCGGGTCATATGCCCGGTTGTCGGTTAGCGGTTGATGCGATGCCTTCCTCCAACACCGCTTTTGGCACAGGACGGAGATCCCAAATGAGTCCGGTCCATGATAGCAGCTTGAGGCCGTAGTAAGTTAGATCAAGTTCCCACCAGCGGAAACCCTGACGGACCGAGTGCGGGTAGCGGTGGTGATTGTTGTGCCAACCCTCGCCCAGCGTGATGAGCGTTAACAGCCAACTGTTTCGGCTGTCATCGTCGGTCTCATAACGGCGTTTACCCCAGACGTGGGCCAGCGAATTGATAAACAGGGTGCCGTGGAGAAGAACCGTGGTGCTGATGAAAAAGGTCCAGATGAAAAACTGCCCCGGCGTCACACCAGTCTGCGGGAAGAATGATTCAAGCGCCCAGCCGATTCCCAACATCAGGAAACCGTAGGCGAACGGCACCGTCTGGTCGTAGCGGTTCAGGAAAACGAGTTCGGGATACTTTGCGAGGTCGGGTATGTTTTTATAGGCGGTCGGGAAGTTCTTCATCGAGGTCAACCAGCCGATGTGTGACCAGGCAAAACCACTGATCACCGGCGAGTGAATGTCCTCATCATGGTCGGAATGCTTGTGGTGGTGCCGATGAGTCGCAGCCCACCAAAGTGGCCCGCGCTGCATCGAGCTGTTTCCGATCACCGCGAAGAGGAACTGGACGAAGCGCGATGTCTTGAACGTCTTGTGGGAAAAGTAGCGGTGATAGAATCCGGTGATCGCGAACATCCGGATCAGATAGAGAAAGGCTGCCGCCGCCACTGACGGCCAGCTTGCTCCCACCCAGATTACCGCAAGGCAGCCGAGGTGGAGGAAAATGAACGGAAGCGTCCGCTGCCAGTCAACGCGTTCGGACAGCGTCGCAGGATCAGGCAAGTCATCGCGGCGGTAATCGGAATCGAGCCACTGAGCGATCGTTAGAAGCGCCGTCCCGAACAAGCCGCAGGGTTTTGATTTCGAAGGTTCCATCGTTCGCGCCTTTCAGGTCATTGCAGCCGTTTCCGGATGTAGCCGATCACGCCGCCGGCGACCGGGAGATGGGCGTAGAAGTTCCTTCCTGAATCCCAGAAGTCCTGATGGAACGCCACCTTCCCCTCGCGGTCGAAACGCACTTGGCTGATTCCCACCGACTGGACCGGCTCTCCTCCGCTCATTGCAGGAGCTTCGAAAATCATGGTCCAGCGGATGTAGTAATTTTCTCCTGATTTTGAAACGTCATCTATAGTCACCCCGCAATGCGTCAAGTTCGCAGCCGTTTTAACGAAGTATTTCTCAATGGCTGCCGCGCCATGATGGACTACGAGTGTATCGTCCAGAAATGCCTCCGAGGTATAAACCTTGCGCGTGTTTTCCTGGATGAAGCTCGCATTGCCGATTCCCTTGAGAAAGCCCTTGAAGCGCTCCAGTGCGGCCGCCTCGTCAGCACCGCCTGCAATGAATCCGCTAGTGCCGGTTTTTTCGATCTCCCGATGGTAGCTGGCGATGAAAGCGGCAGAGTCGTTCGGCGCCTTGGAACTGCTCGCCAGCCAGCCGATGATGACAAACGTGGCAAGCACGCCTGCCAGAAAAGCCGTCAGAGGATGAGTTAGGAATGTTGCAGTCACGAGTATCTAGCCATCGCTCCGCTTTCCAATCCGCGCAAGGGGGAAAAATCAGCGCATGCGCTTCGCCACCTTGTGCCTCAAAGACTTTCGTTCCTACCGTGCGTCACCACGTATCAGTCGCCGTGCCACCGCAGGCCTCGATGGCCACGAGGCAGACATCGTCCTCATATTGCTTTCTCTTTTGGAAATAGGTCACGTCGCAAACGATTTTCGCAGGCATGGCAGCCATCGGCCCGTCGAGCGCCTCGTCCATGCTGGCGGCGAGCCGTTTCAGCCCGAACGCCTCGCCGTCGGGATTTTCCGCCTCTACCGAGCCGTCGGTGAAAAGCAGGAAAACGTCCCCCGCCTGCAGTGGTGATTCAAACGCACGGTAGGCAAAATCCGGCACCAGCCCGAGAGCCGGTTGGCGTGGCGATTCGAACCATAACGGTTCCGGTGCCTTGCCGCTGCCACGGCGCACACGGAGCGGTGCCGGATGCCCGGATACCGCCCACGAGACGAGGCCCTGTCGCGTGTCGAGCACGATATAGAACGCCGTGACGAAAAGCGATTGCCCGCTGCGCGAAATCATCTCGTGCAGGTGGCGGTTCAGCTCGGATAGAAAAGTATCCGGCCTACTGGCGATCGAGGTGTGGTTCCGCACCAGCGCCCGCAGGATCGCAGTGATAAGGGCGGATCGCGCGCCGTGTCCCATCACGTCGGCGATCAGAACGCCCACGCGGTTCTCATCCAATTCAATCAGATCAAAAAAATCGCCGCCGACGGTTGACGCGGGTTGATAGAAATGGGCGAATTTCAAACGCAGCGGATTGGTGATCTCCAGCGGCGGCACGTCCGGATAGACGGACGGCAGCAGGGCGTTCTGGAACTCCCGCGCCATTTCGAGATCTTCGCGGATGAGGGCGGTTTTCGCCGCCACCTCGGATTCCAGTTCACGGTGGTAGCGCAGGACGCGCGAGGTCATCACCGCCAGATCTTCGGCCAACGCCTCCACTTCATCTCCAGTGTGGATGGCCTTGATGTTCTCCAGATCCGCCTCCGCCTGAAGACGGCTTTTACTAACCACATATTCGTCCTTGGCTTCCAGGTGGCGCAGCCGCGCACTAGTGGAAATTGATCGCGCCGCCTGTCCGAGTGCCGCCAGTGGCTGGAGAATCTTCCTGTCAACGTGCCTGAAACCCATCCATGAACAAACACCTATCAGCAATGCGCCCGCAAAGCCGAGCCAGATCACGGTCCGCCGCAGTGGTCCGACGACATCGGCGCTGAGGGAGGAGAAAATCACGTATGAATCAGGACTGCCGTCACCCTCACCGATTGCGACAAAACCCGCCATTCTCGATTCGCCCTCGCCGTTGACCATTGAGGCCCAGCCATGCCGCTTCGACTTGAGTTCGTTCAGATCCACGGCCGGAAGTCTCTCCCATAGCGAGACGAAAGACTTTTGCGAACTCGCAAGAATCCGGCCGTCGGGAAGCACAATCTGCCAGCGTTCTCCCAGCGCCTCTCCGTCAAAGCCAAGGTGGGTGAAAAGCGACGTGACATCGACTGCCATTTTCGCCAATCCGGTAAAATGGTCGCCGTCGAACAACGGCACGATCACATCCTGGGAAAACACCTTCGAACTCGCATCAAAGCGCAGCACGTCGATCCACTCCCTGCCTTTTGTCAGCGATTTCCCTTGTTGCCACCACGCCTCGTCCGCCTGGTCGATGTCGGTGCTCTTTCCGGTTGCGGCGACGAGGCGTCCGTGGATATCAGTGACGAGAATTTCCGCTAGCTCTCGATACAGCGCCTGGAATTTCCTGACTTCCACTGAGCCGCCGTTCTGCAACAAGGCTTGCAACTGCGGATCGTTGTCAGGGAGTGCCTCCCAGGCCTGGTCGAGGCGGCCGGTTTCATCAGCGATCGCCCTGGGCTCCATTCCCGCGAGCGATTGGTTTTTTTCCCTCACGAATCTCACGATCGCCGGGTCCGCCGCGAGCCAACTGCGGAACTGCCCGGCCTGTGCCTTCGACGCCTGATCGAGCGCGCGCACCAGGGTGAACGCCTGCATCTGATGGAGTTGCCCCCGTTCCGCGAGGATGTGCTGATAGCCGAGCGTTTCGAGAAAAATCAATCCCACCACCAGCGGCAGCACCGCGGCAATCAGCAGCGCGCCCACAAATTTGCCACGCAGACCCGGCGAAACCAATTTCATCGGTGCCATTTACCACTGCCCTCCGCAGAAAAGCTAGAAGCATTTTACCGCGATGAGCAAATGCCCGCTTAGCCGCCGCCCGCTGATTTCCGCCAGAAATCCAACCGCTCCTTGATGCGCTTTTCCAGGCCCTGCTCGCCCGGCTGATAGTAGGTCCTGCCTTCCGGCAAATAGGCCTGTGGCACGTAGGCACCTTCGTAATCGTGCGAATAAAGATACTTCATCGCCTCCTCGGTTTCGCCCGAAGCGGCGGCGAGTTTCTTGCGCGTCTTGGTCCGCAAGTGGGGCGGGACGGCAAGGGTGCGGCCGTTTTCCACGTCCGCCATCGCCCGGCCGAGAGCGGCGTAAGTGGTATTCGATTTCGGCGCGGTGGCCAGATAGACGGTCGCGTGGGCCAGTGGAATCCTGCCCTCCGGCATTCCCACGAATTCCAGCGCGCCGTGGGCATCCAACGCTACCCGCAGTGCGTTCGAATCCGCCAGTCCGATATCCTCCGAGGCGGAAATCACCAACCGCCGTGAGATAAAGCGCGGGTCCTCCCCGGCATGCAGCATTTTGGCCAGCCAATAGAGCGCCGCATCCGGGTCCGAGCCACGGATGGACTTAATGAATGCGGAGGCGGTGTCGTAGTGCGCATCGCCATCCATGTCGTAAACGACGGCTTTGCGCTGGATTGATTCCTCGGCGACTTCGAGCGTCAGCCGGACGATGCCATCCTCGTCGGCCGGGGTGGTCAGCCCGGCGAGTTCGAGCGCCGTCAGGGCTTTTCTCACGTCTCCGTCGGATTTCTCCGCGATATGGCGCAGCGCCTCGGGTTCCGCAGCGATTTTGTATTCGCCCAGTCCCCTTTCGGAGTCGGCGAGCGCACGTTCCAACATCGCGACCACGTCATCTACAGGCACCGGCTCCAACTGGAAAATCTGCGACCGCGAGACCAGCGGCGAGTTCACGTGGAAATACGGATTGTGCGTCGTTGCGCCGATGAAACGGACGATTCCACGCTCGATGTGCGGCAGCAACACGTCCTGTTGGGCTTTGTTAAAACGGTGGATTTCGTCGATGAAAAGGACCGTCGTCTGCCCGCGCAGCTCCCGCCAGGTGCGGGCTTGGTCGATCTTCGCGCGGATTTCCGCGACGTTGGATTCCACGCCGTTGAGCGATTCGAAGCGCGATCCGGTGGTGCGGGCGATTACACTGGCGAGAGTGGTTTTCCCCGTTCCCGGCGGCCCGTAGAAGATCAGCGAGGTGAAGCGATCCGACTCAATGGCACGGCGCAGCAGCTTGCCGGGAGCAAGAATGTGCTGCTGGCCCGCTACTTCCTCCAGCGTGCGCGGGCGCATCCTCGACGCCAAGGGTTCGGCGGGCGTCGGCTTGTCCGCGGAGGCAGCGGGAGTGGTGAAAAGGTCGGACACGGTTGCTATTCGGAATCATCGTCGCTCGGGGGTCCGCTTTCCAGCGCATATTCATGTCTTCGATTTGTGAATTTCCAAGAAATCCTGACTTCCAACGCCGATTTTGGGGCTTATGGCCGATTTTGGGACCAGTTGGCCGGAATTGGGACCATCAATTGCTTCCGTTCTCCTGAATTTCAGGTAATTTGATCTCGTTCGCAGGCGCTACGGCCTCTGGGAATTCAGCCTTCAAAAGCTCAGCCACGTTTGAGTCGAATTGAGATCCGGGGGGAAATCAACCGACCAAGGCGAAAGCGGAAGGCGCTGAAAAAAGCGCGCGTTGTGAGATCCGGGGGGATATCCAACGCGCGCTTTTCTTTTGTCCCCTACCCGCGCTTGAATAATCGCTGCGACCATGGCGTATCAGGGCAGATGAAATTCATTTCCGCACTCCTTCTCGGCTCATTGTCATGGAGTTCTGCGCTTTTCGGGGCGGCCGAGGTGACCGCAGTCCGTGAGGGGCGGCAGGTCGTCATTCGGGTGGGCGACAATGAAATCCTGCGCTACCAAGCTGAGGCCGGCGAGCTGCCGCGTCCCGAAATCAAGCCCTCCTTCATCCGCGGCGGCTACATCCAGTCGATCACGACGCCGGCAGGTAAGGTGGTCACCGATGATTTCGCGGTGGGCCACTTGCACCATCATGGCGTCTGGAGCGCGTGGACGAAAACCGAGTTTGAGGGGCGGCAACCGGATTTCTGGAACATGGGTGACGAAAAGGGCAAAGTGGAGTTCGTCGCACTCGACAAGATCTGGCAGAAGGACGGCAAGGCAGGTTTTCAGGCGCGAAATCAGTTCGTCGATCTCACGGTGGAACCTAGCAAGGTCGTGCTGTTGGAAACCTGGGATGTGAGCGTTTCCGCCGAAAACGGGAAATACGTCATCGACTACACCTCCACGCAGACCTGCGCTACCGATGCACCGCTGAAGCTGCCGGAGTATCACTACGGCGGCATCGGATTCCGTGGCAACGGTGCCTGGAACGGCGAAAAGGAATGCGAGTTCCTAACCGCATCAGGAATGATAGACCGGATCAAGGTGAACACCTCCCGCGAGAAGTGGTGCTGGGTGGGCGGCAAGCTCGATGGAGAAACCTGCGGCGTGACGATTCTCTGCCATCCCGGAAACTTCCGCTTTCCCCAACCGATCCGCGCGCATCCGAAAGAACCTTTTTTCTGTTATGCGCCCCAGCTAACAGGCGGAATGGAAATCGTGCCGGGGCAGAAATATGTTTCGCGCTACCGCTTCGTTGTCGCTGATGGAGCGCCGGATGCGAATGCCGCCGACGGCTGGTGGGACGCGTATTCGAGGATGTGATTCAGGAGACTCTGCTCGGGGCGGTTTCAATTTCCACCGCCTTGCTGGTCTGCGTGCCGCTGCCCTCGGTGCATCTCGATCAGCCTGCACGCGCGCCACGGAACGGCCCTGCCTCGCGCAGGATGCGATTCAACGAGGACGCTACTGCGGGTATTCCTGCGGCCCAGTCCTTCGGATGCGGGGTCCTGATTTTTTTGTCATCACCCATTCAGCGGCAATCAATCGAGTGGTGGCGGACCTTTCAAGCGGCAAGAAGATACCTCTTGGCAAATCGGAACATCCTGTGCTCTGTTGCGCCCGCCCACCCAATCTAACGAAATGATCACCCGCCTCTCCACCACCTTCTAGGCGCTCGCTTGCACCTCGCTGGCCATGATGATGTCGTCCTGCGGATTGTTCAACCCGGGACCACCGGCGAAAGCACGGCCGCTGCTCTATGAATGGCAGGACGACGGCGGACCGGGCGAGATCAGCGTGAAGATTGATTTAGCAGAGCAGATTGCAATTTACGAGCGCGGCGGCCGGACTATCGGTTGGTCATTTGTTTCCACCGGCAAGGAAGGGCATTCAACCTCCCCCGGCCAGTATGCGATCATGGAAAAAATGGATCTAAAGGAATCTAACCGCTATGGCTGGCTTGCGGATATTGCGGGAAAAGTGACCGACGGCGATGCGACGCCAAAAACCCCTGTGCCGCCCGGCGAGTTCTATCATCTGCGAGGGGCGGCGTGAACGTCGGATGTTTTGGGCGGTTTAAAAATCGGATGTTAGGGCATGGGTTTTTGATGGGGGGAGCGTGGCGGATTTTAGCTTTCTACGCGGTCTTTCATGCGGTAGCTGGAGCCCTCTAACACGACGGTGTGGCCGTGGTGAAGGAGGCGGTC
>JBBRCO010000151.1:0-9635 GCA_038204755.1 Verrucomicrobiales bacterium | reverse complement strand
TGCAGCCGACGCAGCCGCAGCACTCGCCGAAGCTGCACAGGGGCTGGCCCAAGCCGCCGGCCAACTCCCGGGCATGGCCAGCGGAGTTTCACAAATCGCCCAAAGTAATCCTCAAGGCCTGCAAGGCATGGGCAACGGAGGCGGTGGCGACAGTGGCGATAATCTCGCCGGAGGGGGCGACCGCGGCGGCCCGGCCGAGGTTCTCCAAGGTCTCAACCCCAAGGACCGTAGCGCGGTTTCGCAACTCCAGAAGGAGTCACCGCCTCTCGAGTTCGTCCCTGAGGTTCAGCAATATTACAAAAACATCGCCGATGGAGGCGGACTCTAACATGAATACACGACTTTTCCTAACAAGCGTCGGCTTGGTGGCATGCGTTTCCGCCCAGCCCGCGGCGAACAAGACCGATTCCATGTTCGGCTCATCGAAGCGCACCGCTGGTGCCTTGATCGGTATTCTGTATGATTTCAAACAGGATCAGAAGCGGCAGAAAACCCCGCTGGATAACAAAGCCTTCGAACGTGCCGTCGCGACGTTCGTGGACAGCGGCTATGACGAGGGACTGCTGAACAACTACTATCGAATCCCGCGCGCTCTCTACACCACCCAGCTCCAGATTCCCACGATCAATGCTGACTCCGCGCCCAAGGCATTTGGTGTGGAAAAAACTGTCGAACCGCAGAAGTGGATGGTTCACTACAAGGGCCAGATCGCAGCACCCGAGGACGGCGCGTATCGCTTTCTGGGAGATTCCGACGATTTCGTGGTCGTCGCGATCAACGGCAAGACCGTGCTCGTCGCAGAAATGCCGGGCACACCGATGGGCGTAAGATGGGTGGCGAAGGAAGCCGCTCCCGGCCGCTACCAGGCGGCGGGTGACTGGATCAATCTCCGCGCCGGCGAACCGGTGGATATCGACATCGTCACCGGCGAGTCCCCGGGCGGGCAATACCGCTGCATGCTCGCCGTGCAGAAGCGGGGCGGCCCGGTGCTTCCCTTCCAATTGACCGTCAGCAAGGCGACACCTGCCGGAGCCCGCCCGTGGCGGGGCATCCCCTAGTCAGGATCTGTTAGCGGCTCGTCCCGCTGCGACGCGGGATATTGATCGAGGACCATCATGATGGGTCCGTGCGGGGTGCCGGGGCGATTGTTGACGACGTTGACGATGTCGCTGCCGGGCTGGCCCCCCTGAAGGCGGACGATGAACATGCGGCGGAGGGAGATGCCGGGACGGTCGGGGGCTTCGATGGCCCGGTCGGCGACGATGGGTGCGCGTTTGAAGACATGGTAGGTGCCGAGGCCGATCGCCTGGTGGCGCTGAACGTCAGGGCCGACCTTGTAGGCCGCGTAGCCGCGCGATTTGCCGTCCATCCAGCGATCCTGAGAGGGCGGATCGTAGGGCATCTCGGCTTGGAAGAAAAAGACGCGCCCATCCTCACCGTTCCAGACGACCTGGTGTCCTTGGGTGTGCTCGACGGCGAGGCCGTAGCTGGTGACGTGGTTGCCGGTGACGAGGACGCCCACGTCGTTGGGGTTGGTATCCCAAGCGACGCCCTTGCCGTGGTCGGCGCGCCAGATCCAGAAGTTGTCGCCGATGACGTGGTCGTCGTGGATTTCCATCATGGTTTTAACCGAGCCGGGGCCGGGGCCGCCGACGCGGGTAAAGATGTCGTGGAGCGTGGTGGGGTTGTCGGCGCGACCGGCCTGGCGTCCCGCCTGGCCGACGCGCACGAGCACGTCGGATTCTTTCAAGCCGGCGTCGATCATGAGTCCGGCGAGAATCACGCCCTCGCCCGCCTCGACGAGCAGCGCGGGATTGCCAGCGGTGGGGGTGAAGGTGGGCAGGCCGATGCCGAGCACGATGGTGTTCGGCTTGGTGACGACGAGGGCCGCGTCGAGCGGGTATTGGCCCGGCATGACCAGCAGGTGTTTGCCAGCTTGGAGTGCGGCGTTGATCGAGGCGGGGTTGTCGCGGTCGGCGCGGATGATTTGAAATGCGGATAACGGAATGATGCGGTCATCGGGCGAAGACCAGGTGACGCCCTGCGAAGGCTGGTCCACCAGCGCGGGGACTACGACCTGATAGGCACCGGCGGCGTCGATCATGAGAAATGGTTTTTCGCGGATGCGCGGGGTCTTGGGCACCACGGTGTAGGGCAGGGCGGGCCAGTCTTCGGCAGGCGGATTGTCGTTGCCGACGAGCACCATGCTCCAGGCTCCGCCGCGCCACTCTTTCCATGAGTTGTTGCGAGCGATGTATTGCTGCTGGGAACCCGCGAGCACGTTGCCGTCGATCTTGGACTGCGCGAGGTAGCCGCCGCTGGCCCAGCCGTCCTCCATGAGCTTCAGGTCGCCCTCGATGTGCATGCGGCGCATGGGGGCAGCCTGAGAGGCGGACCAGAGATTGACGCGGCCCTCGTTGTTAGTGGTGACGCGAAAATTTTCCGCCTGACGCCAAAAGTTGCAGGTGGCGTTGAAGCCCATCCAAGCAGCGGTGGCGCGGACTGCGCCGGTGATGTGCACGTCGTCCGGCAGACGGCCAAGGCCAGCGGCGTGGGTGTAGAAACCCACCGGAATATCCAGTGTATAAGCACCCGGTTTGAAGAGCATGGCATGGCGCGAAGAGGTGAAACGGGCGGCCTCCATTTCCTTGAAGACGGTGTTGATGCGCTCTTGGGCGTCGGCTTGACCGGGGGCGAAGATGTGGACGTTGGGGCCGAAGTCCGGCTCGGCGGCCGCGGCGTGCGCGAACGGGAGGGCGATGAAGAGCGATATGCTGATGAAGATCGTATTCATTTCACTTGAATTGGAATATTGAAGGTGCCGGCTTTCCCCTTGCCATCCAACACATAACCGTAAACCCGGTAATTCCCGGCCTTGCCGATTTTCACCGTGGCGGAGTCCTCGGACTTCCCGGGACGCACCGCTCCGGCGATGGTTGCCGGGCGGGGCTCATGGGAGCCGCCCTGCCCAAGCACGGTGGCTTCAGCCAGAACCTCCCAAACATAGCGGAGCTTATCGCCATCCGGGTCCTTCGCTTCAACCGAAACAACCAGTTCTTCATCCGGCTTCACCGTGGTGAAACGATCGCGCGTGCTGTTACCCACCTTGATGGCCTGGATGGATGGGGCGCGGTTGGATGGCTCCTTTCCTGTCCAGAAACGAATCATCACGTCCGCCGGCGCGGTGGTTTCCTCCCCGAGTCCGAGGCTGTTGTTTTTCTCCAAAAACATACCATACCATGTAGGCGTGCGTTCCTGTTTTTGCCCCCATAAGAAAACATAAGATCCAAGGCATCGTTTGTCATCCTTGAGCAACATTTCATAACTGGACTGATAGGCTGCGGCTTTCTCGTCGCTGGTCTGTTCGAGTGGAGCCCCCCACGGATTCTTGCCCACTTCCCAGTGGCCGTAGGGTCCCCACTCGGTCACGATATAGGGGCCTTTGAAATTGGATGCCGCCACATCGCGCGGTGCGTTGACAATGCCCCGATAGGTATTGACTCCCAGAATATCGATTGCAGGTGCGAACTGAGCGACGTTGTTGATTGTTTTGACCGATGAACCCGCAAGCACGGTCATGGTCGGGTGATTGGGATCATCCTGATGAGCGATCTCCGCAAGTTCATTGATGAATCGCCATGCCTGTTCGGTATCGGCCCCGGAGTTGGTTTCATTACCGAGCGCATAACACAACAGGGCGGGACTTTTCCTGGCAACCTGGACGGCCCGCCTGAACTCCTCGCGGATCCTGGCTTTATAGACTTCGTCATTGTAGCGTGCCGCACTGTGGTCCAACCAAATCCCGAGAGTGACGGTTAGACCGAGTTTCTCCGCGGTTTTGAGGGTTGCCTCGGCCTTGTCAATTCCCCAAGTGCGGATCGAATTGGCACCAACAGCGGCGGCTTCCTCGAAATGCGCCGAGCCGCCGACTCCTTTGACATAGAAGGGGGAACCATCCCGAGTGAGGAAAAAGGCACCTCCTCTTTTTTCCACCTTCACCACACCCTGACCCTTGCTGGAAATGGATTTTGCGGGACTTTGGGCATGGAGCGACTGAGCCGCCAACATGAGTGTGACAATGGTGACGGCCAACGGAGTTTGGAATTGCTTGAATATCATGATTTTTTGGTTTGGTGCGGTGATTTGCTGAAAGGGATTTAACGCCATGAAAGGTCGGTCTTGCGAATCGGTAGGTCGCGGACACGTTTTCCCGTGGGAGCGAAGATGGCGTTGGGGATGGCCGCCGCGGTGGCGGGAAGATTAGGCTCACCCATGCCCGGGAACCCGCTTCCGGAGTTGATATGAATATCGATAGCCGGCGCCTGATTCATCCTCAGGAGTGGATAATCATTGAAGTTGGTTTCGACAATGCGGCCCTTGTCGAGAGTGATCATCTGCAGCCATGTCGCACTGAGCCCGTCCGCGCGATGGACATCACCATGGAGATCGTCGGTGCGGTCCCAGGTGAGTTTCACCGGCGCGCCGACCTTGGCGGCGATCGAAGCGCATTCACCGACATAGTTGTTATTGATGCGTCGGCCGAATCCACCGCCAGCACGCACCTCTTTGCGATAGGAATTCCAGCTCTGATCGGCGGCAGTTCCCTCGTCCCATCGAACCTTGAGTTGCTTTCGCGCACTGAATGCAGCCCAGGTATTCTCCGCGACAACGGCAACTCCAGGACGCAAACCGCTTGGCTGGGAATTACCATTGATGATGAATGCATCCTTCACTCCAGGGAGTTTTTTGACTTCATCTAGGTTCCTACTGACCGGTTTGCCGCCGAAAACGGGACATTTTGTATCGACCGCGTAGAGCATACCCGGCAGGTGCATGTCGATACCATAAAGGGGTTCTCCAGTTAGGATTTTAAAGTTATCCACTCCGGGAGTCCACTGGCCGATGACCTTGAACTCCGCTGGCTTTTTCAGTGCGATGGCTTTTGAATCCGGCACGGGCATGGTGGCGGCCTTGCTGGCGAGCACCTTGCCTTGCTCGGCGTGGCATTCGCCTTCCGGTATTGACCAGGTGGCTG
Source organism: Verrucomicrobiales bacterium (assembly GCA_038204755.1). GTDB lineage: Bacteria > Verrucomicrobiota > Verrucomicrobiia > Verrucomicrobiales > Akkermansiaceae > Luteolibacter. The sequence continues at coordinate 4,600 of JBBRCO010000151.1, read as the reverse complement.
CTGCAGCCGCAATGAGCATCTGTCGGGCGGGCGCGTCTGCCTGGCGCATCAATTGGTGATTGCTGCCGACCGTTTGGCTGCCGCCGATGAACTGAATGCCCATGGCCGGATCGATGTCTGTATCCGTGGGCTTAGGGATGGTTTTCAACAACGCCACGGCCGCCATGATCTGACTGGCCTGGCAGTATCCGCATTGCGGCACATCCACTTCATGCCAGGCCTTCTGGATCGCGTGATCGCCCTTGCCACTCAAGCCTTCGATGGTGGTAATTTTTTTCCCAGCCAGAGCACGGACGGGCATGATGCAGGATCGAATCGGCCGGCCGTCCAGATGCAGGGTGCACGCGCCACATTGACCTGCGCCCCAGCCGAACTTTGTTCCGGATAGATGCAGCAGGTCACGCAGGACCCAGAGCAGAGGCATGTCTTCAGGTGCCTCGACCTGATGGCTCTTGCCGTTGATGGTGAGACGGTGGGTGCTCATTTTAAGAGGTGGTTTTTTCTTGTTAGCATGAGATACTTATTTGGTCTTTGGCTGCAAGGCCGCGCGGCTGATGGCACCGGGTGCGACGGTGACGGACCCGATCACGCCGCCAGTGTCACTTGCGGTGACGACGAGCGGCTTGTCGCTGGGATTCCAAGCCACCAGGCTGCGGTTGCCATCGGCCTTCTGGAAGACCGAGGCCGTGCCAATGTTGGTCCAGGCGCGTGGATCAAGAATGCCGACCGAACGATAGGCATGGATCAAATAATAGCTTAGCGTGTTAGAATTGGCGAGGGCGATAGGGCTTTTTGCATCCCACAGAGCTTCCCAACGTTTGGCGGTATTGACCGGATCCACGATGGCGAGGTAGCCGGCGAAGACGTCGCTCCAGCCTTCTCCACCCTTGGTATCGCCGGAGGTCTCAAGGTCGAAGCCTTTTTTTAATTTCTTGAGAGAATCAAATTGATAGGTTCCGAATTTCGGATCGCCATAACTTAGATATTGGAGTGCGGGCGAAATGGGTAGCCACTGAATTCCATAGATATGATGGGGGGATCCGCTAAAGAAGGTGCCATAGCGGTTGCCGCCTTGGCTGACGATGCCGACGATGGTATTGCGGTAGCTGCTTCCCCAGTTGCCCAATTCAAGGCCGGAGCCGGGTTTCTCCTGTTCGGCCTTCCATCCGTAGTAGTTGTTCCAATACTCTTTCACGGCCTCGCCCTCGATGGCATAGCCAAGCAGACCAGCGGCTTCCATGTCGGGTTTTTGGAGGGCGGCACCGAGCAAGCCGAGGCCGGCCCAGGCGTTCATGGCCTCGGAGGAACTCTCCTGATTGGCGCTGTCTCCGCTGACGTTGCCCTTGGCGCTGGCAAAGCTTTGGCCGGACCAGAGATCGAAGGCGCGAAAGAAGGGGAAGCGTTTGTCCGATCGGTCCCAGTTGGCATATTGTTTGGCGATGAGGGTGGCGAATTCGCCAAAGTCAGCGGCGAAGGTGGGGTCGGACGCGATCTGGATAGCGGCAGCGTGGGTGTAATAACCGCAATGGAAATGGGTGTCGCGGAATTCGTTGGCGTTGAAGCTGGCCTTGAATCCGACAAATGCGCCTAGCTTCTCGTAACGGGCCCAATAGCGCGCGCTTTCGCCGGGGGTCCAGGTGAACCAGTCGGACAGCACCTCGCGGGAGGCGCCGACGAGCGCGTCTCTGCTTGGGGATTTATTGAAGTTCGCGATCGCTCCCATCTGCGCGTATTTGAGCATGTCCTTGGCACCGAAGTAGGTGTCGTCTCTGTATTTAAGCTTTGATTTGCCATTGGCATCGAGGCCGGTTAGGTCGCTTGCATAGGTGGCGAGGCGCTCATTCAGGCGTGCTGGGTCGAAGGGGGCCTCTTTTTCGTTAGTCGCAGGTGGCGGCATCGCCGGGAGCAGGCCCGTCACCCGCCATGAAAGCTTAAAGCTATCACCGCGGGTGAGTTTTATTTTTCCGCGCGGGGTAAGGAACGGGGTGTCGAGAAATTTGACGGAGGAATCCATGGCCTTGCGCCAGCAGTGCGGCAGCCAACCTTGGAGGGAGGGGCCAGCGTCGGGGGCGAGTTTGTCGGTTTTGATCGTCCAAACGGTATCCATCATGCCGGTGGCGCGGTTGTAGTTCCAGTCCACGCGGGTGTCGCGTGGGATCGACATCGCGGCGGAGCGCCAGGAAGTGGCGTCGTGTTCGGGGAGCAGGGCGGCGATGGCAAGAGGAGCACCGGGGGTGACGAGAATGGCTTCGCCCTCGGCCTTGAGTGAGCCCTTGCCGCCGACATACAGGGCAAAACGACGGTCGCCCACCGTTAGGATTGCGCTGGTGGCACTGGCGGCGAGGGGCTGTTGGCCGTCCAAGGCCGTGATCTTTGCACCGACGGCAGGCACCCGGAGTCCGATCTCTGCGACCGGTTCAAGCCACACCAGAGGCATACCGCGCACGGTGGTTAGATCGACAAAAGTTTTTACATCAACGCGGAAGCGGAAGGACATGGACCAGTCGCCAAAGCGAAGTAAGCGCTGTGCTTTCGCGGGAAAAGCGAGCGCGCTGCCATCGGCACCACAGGCGGATACTTGAAGGGGCGCGCCGAGGGCCTGCTTGCCCAGGGGTTGGTTGAAGGCGTTGGTAAGGTAAACCTCGAAACCAACGTTTGTTTGCGCGACGGCAAGCGGCATGAGGTAGGGGCGGCCGAAGGCGAATTTCTCCTTCTCGTTGCTCCAAATGCCAAAGGACCAGATATCGTTGCTGGGATAGGGAATGTTGCCGAGAGAGGGGTCGAGGCGGTCGGGTCCCTTGAGAAACGCGACCGCCTGAGGATTGGGATTCGGTGGCTCGGAGGCGTATGAGCCTTTGCCGAGTGTCACCGCAGTGGGTTCGGCGGAGAGGGTCGTCAGCGTGCAAAAGAGCGTGATTCCGATGCTGGATCTTGTGGATTGGATCATAGGGGTAAGTGTGAGGGAATCTCGCTCTCTGGTGGATATTTAGCGCATGACCTTCACTCGGCCAAAACGCACGGGTACTACGCTTGAATCACGATAAACCATTCGTTCCCTTCCGCCGGACAATGGGGTGGTGGATTGCAACGTGATACCTGCGGAACTCCATACGGTGAGGTCGTTGGAACCTTCCACGATAAAGGTGGTATCTGTGGCTCCGGCGAGTCGTGTAAAGCTGAGAGTCATGCGTCCGGAGTCGAGACCGGCTTGTGGCCCCGGCGCGTCGGATTGCTTTGGATCGCTGCCGAAGAAATATTCCAGCAGGGTGCTATAGCCGTCGGCATCGGCATCGGCGGCGTCGCCGCTGATGTTTGCATTTGCCAGATCGGTGGTGGTGAAATTGCCGAGTTTCCATGCTTCGTAGTTGGTGACGTCATTGGCGACATAGATGGTGCGCGTTTCGCTATCCGTCTGTCCGGCAGTGTCCACGACGGTGAGGCGGAGGGTGTGGCGGCCATTCACGAGGAGTGTGGTGTTCCATAGGTTATGCGTGCCACCGATGTGGTAGTGTCCTCCCGGAGCGATGTCCGTATAGACGAGCACATCGTTGATGTAGAACTCGCCACGCACTGTCTGCACATCGTCGTGCCCATCGCCGTAGAACTCGGCGTTGTTGCCGGACACGAATTGCCCATCGGAGGGCTGGGTGATGTGCGCTTCTGGTGGAGTGTCGGCGAGGACATCAATGCTGAAACTCTGTGTGGCCGGTGTGGGCGAAGTGTTGCTGGCTCGCACCGTCACATTGAAACTGCCCAATCCAGCGGGCGTCCAAGCAATGACGCCGGAGATCGGATCGACGGTCATTCCCGGCGGGTGAGACGTTAACGAGAAGGTGGGCGCGGGGCTCCCCGTGGCATCCACGTCATAACTGTAGGGTGCGTTGATGACAGCAGAAGTGATGGCTGCGGTAGTGATTTCCGGAGGAGTCGCATCATCATCTGGAAGGGCGACATTGATGGTGCGGCTGATGAAGCCCGGTGCGGAAATGGTGAGCACCGCAGCGTCGTTTGTCGTGTCAGGATCTTGCGCTGCGGCGAGTTGCACTTGCTGAGGCACGTCGTAGTTCGCGCTATTAAAAAGGAGGGTGGAGCCGCTCGTGACCGTTAGATCGGTATCGCCACTGGTGCGGGCCGTGCTCACCGTGACAGGGGCGCTTGGCGGTCCGCTGAGTGCGATGGTGAGTCCGCTGGTCTGCCCTTCACCGATGGTGAGCGCGGAGGGTGTGATGAGGAGCTGCGGCACGTCGTTATCCAGCTTAAATACGGAGACGGTCTCGGTAGCGATGCCCGCCGCGCTCAGTGAGAAGGCAGCCGTGTCGTTCGCTGCATCCGCGTCCTCGGACCCCTGAAAGTTTACGGTCTGTGGCGTGGCCCAGTTCGCGGTGGTGAATGTGAGGTTTGCCCCGCTGAATACGCTGATGTCGGCATCGCCGGAGACTCTCGCGACGGTCAACGTCACGTTGGCGGCGGGGGCCGAAGCGAGTCGCGCTCCCATCGAGACGCGCGAGCCTTCATCCACTTGGAGCTGAAACGGTGTAGCGACGATGCCCTGCGCGACCGGAATGTAGGCCCACCGCTTGATGGTGCCGTTATGCTGCAA
>JBBRCO010000150.1:0-9783 GCA_038204755.1 Verrucomicrobiales bacterium | reverse complement strand
GGGCCGACCAACCTATAAATACATAACCTGGATCGGGCGCGGCCGAGAGGGATACTGTTGTTCCGTAGCTGTAAGTCGCTTGATCGGGCGTCCTTGTCACAGTCCCATTCGTGGCGGTGATATTGATGAAGAGCGGCTCGAGGGTGGAAACAGGAAGCGGATTTACATTCAACCAGATGAGGTTACCACCTGAACTGAGAGTAAACGTACCCTCATATGAAGAAACACTTCCAATATAATTCCCCGAATCCGAATACACTGGCCCGTCATTCAAAATGAAATCGCCGGAGCCATAGATCTCATCAGCTTGCACACGGGAGCCGAGTGACAGGAATACGAGGAGTAGCCAAAGCAACAAAGCTGATTGGAAACGTTTCGGTGCTACAGGGGATGTCGTGTGATTCATACGAAAGGAGGATGCGGCGGCGGGCTAAGGTAAGTGCGGCGGAGATAAAATCTGTAACCACCTGTGTTGGTATGAGGTAGGGGACCGGCTGTCAACTTTCATCAGGTGACAAAAAGGTACCCCTTCTCTCAGGGATCGGTGACGGTGGTGGCATCAGGTGGCCTTAGTGCCCCGGCCAAAAATAAACCCCCTCCTGAGGTGCGCAGCCCTCCTTGGACTGCGTGCAGCCTGCTGCCGCTTTGAGGCCAGGCAGCCTGCTGCTGCCTCGGTGCGGGCGTCACGGCAATCGTGGAAATTCTCCTTTCGCTTTCATCCAGTTGACCTCACCGGCAGGTCGGCCTGACAGCAAGCTGTCCCGGCCAAAGCGGCAGGAGGCTGAACGCAGTCCATGGTGCTTCGCACTGATTCCAAAGCCAGTCGGCGTGTTTATTTTTGGCCGAGTCCCTTATTCAGGCGCGCATCAAGAATTGTGAAATCGCTGCGAGGGAAGGTCTGAGCAAAAAGGGAAGCACATGCACCCTCGCACTCGTCCGTGATTCGGATTCGGTGATTCTCTCATCTGATAAAATTGGAGATCACATGGGCGGCGCAGCGGTCAGCTTCGCGGAGGGTTTCGGGCGGAACGGTGAGGGTGCGGGATTTTTCCCAATCGCTGAAACGGGAGAGAAATCCGGCGGTGACGAGTGCTGTGATGCCGCGGTGGACGCGGGAGGTGCCGAGTTCGGGGGCGGGCAGGAGGCCGACTTTCGCGCCGGAGCTGAGGGCTTCGTAGATCATGGAAACGGAGTCCTCGGTGACCCAGGCCTCGGCGGCGGCGGCGAGTTTCGCGGGCAGCCAATCCGGCGTGGTTTCCTGATGGGGGAAAATTTCGATGGTGGGCAAGGTTTGGCGGATAGCATCGAGAAAGCCATCGGGCGTGCGGCGGGAATCGGTGAGCTGCCAGTGGCCGCTGGCGGTGATTTCCGCGAGGGCGGTCAGGAGTTTTTTGCCATCCCAGCCGTGGTGGGACGACGGGCCGCCGATGAGGAGGAGCTTGCCGGATTTTTCGCCGGAAACGGGGGCCACGCGGTTGAGGGCACCTCGGCTGATGAGGAGATTTTCGCGCTGCGGGAGATTGGGGAAATCGTGGGATGGGGCGATGCAGAGGCCGAACCATGCCATCGGCAGACTCGGTTTCATAATGACGATGCTGCGGGCCCGGTGCTTCCGCGCGAGCCAGATCAGCGCGGGATGGGTGGCGTGGCCGGCGGCGATGATGAGGTCGGGCTTCGGGAAATTTCCGCTTTCGGCGAGTGCGGATTTCACGCGGCGGATGGGCCCGCATTTCCCGGCGAGGGAGATCCGGCGGACCTCGCACGGCACCTGGCGGGCAAGCGCGTCTGCCAGTCCGAGCGACTGGTTTTCATGGCCCGGTTTGCCATCGCAGAGCAGCCAGATGACGAGGGGTGGTTTCAAATTTCAGATTTCAGATTTCCCCAGCGTTCGGCCCATTCCTTGGGGAGGCGCATTGGTTTTCCCTCGGGCATTTGGACGAGGGCGAGGGCTTGGCGGGCGGTGACGAGGGGGGCTCCGTCCGATTCGCGGGTCATTTCGAAGGCGCACCAGAAGCGGGCGCGGGAAATTTCGGCGAGCCGGCCGCGGATGGTGAGCCAGTCGCCGAGTTTCGCCGGGCGCTTGTAATCGACCTCGGTGCGGGTGACGACGGGAAAAACGTGCGTTTCGGACATCGTGCGCAGGTCCATGCCCATCAGCGCGGCGAGGCGGGTGCGGCAGGTTTCGATCATCCGGAGATAGGCGAGATTGTGGACGACCCCGCCGCAATCGGTATCGAAGAACATGACTTCCTCGCGGGATTCGTGGGTGGGCGGGCTTTCGGTCACGGATGGAAGCTGGCGGAAACCCGCGGAATCTGCAATGTTCGCTTGTGGAGGGGCGTAGGAAATATTTAAGCTGAATCGAATGATGCGGAGGAAATTTCACGCTTGGCGGGTGGCTGGATTGCTTTTTGGCATGGGAACCCTGCTCACGGCTGCCGTCTTCGTGGCTCCGGCGGAAGGGCCGGTGGCATTCCGCCGGGACAGGGTGCAGCTCGACGCGGAGACGATGGGAAGTCTCTCCCGGCAGCTTGGTGCGCTCGCCGCCATGCTGGACACCACGACCGCGGCCGGACGCCGGACCGCCGCGCAGATGCTGGCACTGGCCACTGCGCTGGATCCGTCGAACGCCGCCGCCCGCGAGCTGATCGCCGGTTTGCAGAACGGCAGCCACCACCCGAAGCCGAATCCGGCCGAAACGGAGAAATTTCACGCGAAGATCTGGCAATACATCGGCTGGCTGGAAACTCCCGAGGCAGGTGAACAAGGTAAGGCGCTGGCCGCCTGCCTGGCGGACGTGATGGCCATTTCCGATCCCGGCAATCCGCGCTCCGAGGCCATCCTCGCCGCCGGTGAGCGCGGCGCGTGGGCAGGGTGGGTTCCCACGGTTTCAAACTATGAGGCGAAATCGGCAGAGGTTCCGAAGAAGCCCGTTCCTGAGATCGGAACGGCGGCTCGGAAAGCCCCTGAAATCTCACTCACGAAGGCCGAGGTCCATACGCCGATCTGGCAGCGGGTGGGTAAGGAACCGGCCGCCGCCACGGACATTGCGCCTGCCGAGCCGCCGAAGTGGGCGCTCTCTTCCGCGCCACTCCGGATGACCGCGCAAAAGGTGACCACGGAGAACGAAGGTCCTGCGGAGTTCGATATCATCGTCCAGGCGGCCCCGGATGGCGGAAGCCTGCAAGAACTCGGGCGTGTCATCAAACGCCTCCTGATCAAGCAGCACGGCAAACTTCCCGCTGGCTGGACGGTGCTCATCACCAGTAACGAACTCCAGAAATCCGCCCTGTCTGGAAAACGCCAATCCATCAGCGGGGCCTCGGCCGTGCTCGCCAGTGCCGCGATTACCGGGCGGGAGCCGGAGGCCACGATCATCGGCCTTGTCGATGATCAGGGCGCGTTCAGACTGCCATCCGGATTCTGGGACCAGCTCGTTTCCCTTGGCAAAGGCAACGGTGGCCGCCTCGTGCTGCCGACCTCGGCTGCGGAGTATCTGCCGTCATTGCTGGCGCTTGAGAATGCCCAGTTTTTCCTTGATTATGAGGTGGTGCTGGCCGCGAATTTCCAGGAATTGCTCGACCTTTCCGCCAAAAACCCGAGCGAATCCATCGCCAGATCCTCCGAGAAATTTCAAGAAATCCGCTCGAAATCCGCATCGCAGCCGATCAGCCAATACGTGGCCAACGTGTTCATCCGCCGCCGCCTCGCAGAACTTGCCCAAGAAGCACCCAATCATTTTTCCGCCCGAATGTTGGCAATCCAAGGCGCTGGTAACCGCCCCACGCAAGTCCCGCGCGCCGTTCTCGTTCCCGAGATGCGCCGCGCGATCGCACCGTTGGCATGGCTCGTCGGCCCACCGGATCCGTTCGACGGACCGATCGGTAACGCGGTGACAGAAAAGATCTCCCGGACTTACGAAGCCTGCCGCAGCCAGGTGGATGGCTTTGAACGATACGTGACCACGGAAGACCGCGATCTTCTCCTCCGGGTGAAGGAAATGCTCGCAGACGTCCGGACGTTGGAACGTGCGGCCCGCTCGCGTGGCGATTACTTTGTGATTTTGGAATCCGTCTTGTCCGCACAAGCAGTGCTTATCCGCTCGTACGAGAGGATTTCGGAAACGCTGGCCGAGACGGCGGGAGACACGGATGTGCTGGCGGTTCCGTCACATTGAAGAAAAGTTGGAAACTTGCTTTTCCGAAACGGCTGCCTACCATCCCGCGCATTGTGACTCACGCCCGGGCGGTTCGATTTTTCAAGACAGCCGCACTGCTGGTAGCGGTGGGTTTTTCCGCATCCTGCGACTCCCCGCAGAAGCGCGGGCTGAGGGAACTGGCGAAGGTGGGGATCGAGCCGTCGGCGAAGGCGCTGGTGCAGGCGGCGACGGATCAGGACGTGAAACGGCTCGGCTGGCTGCTGGATGTCGGCGTTTACACCGAGCAACGCGATGCGAAGGGCCGCACGCCGGTTAGGATTGCGATGGAAAACAGCGACCTGCCGTCCGTTTTCAGGCTGCTCGATGCCAAGGCGAACGTGAACGCCGCCACCCCGGACCACGTCAGCTTATTGGGTGTCGCGGTGGCACGGGGGGAAACCGCCATTGTCGAAAAGCTCCTCCACGCCGGCGCGCGCACCGACGGCCTCATGCCGGACGGCGAGAAAATCCTGCCCTGGTCCATCCGTGAGGGCCGCCTGACTTTCGTCCGCGCGATGATGAAAGCCGGCGCGGATCCGCATTTGAAGGATCGTTCCGGGAGCCCGCTCCTGCACGTCGCCATGGAAGCCGGGCGGCGCGATCTGATGGAAACGCTCATCGAACTCGGGGCCGATCCCGGAGCCACCAACGCCGCCGGAGAAACGACGATCCACCTCGCTTTCCGCCATGGCTGGCTCGACGCCGTGCCGAAACTGGTGGCCGCCGGCGCTGATCCGAATGCCCGTGGGCCTGACGGATTCACCTTGTTGAAAAAGGCGGTGGCGGAGCAAAATACGGGCACCATCACGCTGCTTCTGCACATTGGCGCGAACCCGAATCACCCGCCCCAGCCCGGGAAAACCGGCACCCCGTTCGAACAGTCATTCACCAGCGGAAGCACCGCGCTGCTGGAACTTTTCCTCGATCAAGGCGCTAAACCCCCCGCCGGAACCTGGGATGCTTGGCTTTGGCGGGCATTTCAAAACCAAGACCACAAGACCGCGCACCTCCTCCTCCGCCACGGCGCAAACGCCTCACGCCGCGGACCTGACGGGCTGCTGATGGTGGAATCCGCCGTCATCGCCCGCCAAGGATCTTTCGTCAAATTGCTGCTCGACTACGGAAACCCCGCCGGTTTTGCCCTGCCCATCGCCTGTTCACAGGGCGATATCGACATGGCCAGCCTGCTCCTCGCCTGCGGCGTGGATCCGAACAAAACCCTGGTCCCTTCGCGTGAAACTCCGCTCAGCCTTGCCATCCGCCGCAATCACGACCTCATCGCCTCCACCCTCATCCGCGAGGGCGCCGACTCCGGACTCCGCTTACCGGAAGGCCAGTCTGCATTCCATCTAGCCGTCGCCACCGGTTGCCCAATCACCGTCCATGAACTCCTCAAATCCGGCGTGAACGCGAACACCCCCTTCATTCTCCCCGTCTCGCCAGACTTCCTCAAAAGCGTGCGCCCCGGCATGATGCGCTGGTCGCTCAAAAACGAACGCAGCGTCACCCCGCTCATGGTGGCCGTCGATAGTGGTGATATCCAGACCGCCCGGTATCTGATCAAGGCGGGCGCGAAAGTCCACGCCAGGACCCGACCGAACAATTTCTATCCGATCAATTTCGCTATCGAGCGCAAGAATGTGGGAATGACCCGGCTGATCCTCGGAAAAGACCCGCACCGCGAGGAAAGGCAGATCGTCATCACCCTTTCCGAGCAACGCGCCCGCCTGCTGGACGCCGAGGGAAACGAGCTTTTCACCACCAAGGTCTCCACCGGCCGCAAGGGATATTCCACCCCCACCGGCGAGTTCGTCATCACCGACAAGAACCGCGATTGGACCTCGACGATCTATCACGCGAGCATGCCTTATTTCCAACGGCTGAACTGCAGCGACTTCGGCCTTCATCAGGGCGTCGTCCCCGGCTACCCCGCCTCCCACGGCTGCATCCGCGTCCCCGCAGGCAACGCCGCCAAACTCTTCACCATGACCCAGGCCGGCGACCGCGTGAAAATCATCCCCTAACGGACCGCCCCCGGTTGGATCGCGGGATTCATCTCGCCCGCGAAGCGAGCTGCTAGTCCCCAGTCGAAGAAAAGCCCGCCCCGATCATTCGGGAAAAACTCTTCCCCCACCGCCGTCCCGCCTTCACCCTCCCCCAAGTGACCGCCCGCGTCCTCATCGACGGCCCATCCGAACTCGTCTTCGACTACGCCATCCCGGCAGGTCTCAACGTGCTCGCCGGCTGCCGCGTGCGCATCCCGCTCCGCCGGAAATCCGCCACCGGCACCGTGCTTTCCGTCGTCGAGCCCGAGCAGGCCGACTTCGCCCTCCGCGAACTCGAATCCCTCATCGATCCCGAGCCGCTCATCACGCCCGTCCTCCTGCGCACCGCCGATTGGATCGCCCACTACTACGCCTCCAGCATCGAGTCCGTCATCCGCTCCGTGCTGCCGGAAGGCGTCCGCTCCGAGGAAAACTCCGCGAAAACCCGCCGCGTCGCCGTGCTCGACGCAGCGCCCGATCCCGCCGCTCTCGCGAAACTGGAAAAACGCGCGCCCCGCCAGTTTGCCATCCTCTCCTTGTTAGCCCATGCCGCCGATAGGCGCCTCCCCGTCGCCGACCTCGGCGATGGCAATGCCGCCGCGCTCAAGTCCATGGAAAAAGCCGGCCTCCTCCGCCTCGACGCCGAGGAAGTCCGCCGCGATCCCGATGCCGACAATCTTGAGGAATTCATCGAGTCAAAACCGCTCGCCCTCAACCCCGGCCAAGCCGCTGCGCTCGATTCCGTGCTCGCCGCCGTCGCCGATCCGAAATCCGCCAAACCCATCCTCCTGCTAGGCGTCACCGGGTCCGGAAAAACCGAAGTCTATCTGCAAGCCGCCCGGCGCGCCCTCGATCTCGGAAAAACCGTGCTCGTCCTCGTCCCGGAAATTTCCCTCACCCCCCAGACCGTCCGCCGTTTCAAATCCCGCTTCGCCGCCATGCGCGACCAGGTGGCCGTGCTGCACTCGAATCTATCACAAGGCGAGCGCTTCGACGAGTGGCACCGCATCCGCAAGGGCACCGCCCGCATCGTCATCGGCGCGCGCTCCGCCGTTTTCGCCCCGCTGCCGGACCTCGGACTCATCCTCGTCGATGAGGAACACGAAAACACCTACAAGCAGGAAAACGTCCCGCGCTACCACGGCCGCGACGTCGCCGTGCTGCGTGCCGCTTTCGAGCCCTGCGCCATCGTGTTAGGCTCCGCCACGCCCTCGCTGGAATCGTGGCACAACACCGGGACCGGGAAATACGAACTCCTCCGCCTCAACGAACGCGCCGACGGCGCCTCCATGCCGCTCGTCAGGGTCGTGGACATGCGCCTCGAACAAACCAAACACAAGGGCGGCCCCGCCATTCTATCCGATAAACTCCGCCTCGCCCTCGAACAGCGTTTGGAAAAAGGCGAGCAATCCATCCTCTTCCTCAACCGCCGCGGCTTTGCCCGCTCACTCCAATGCCCGTCCTGCGGCCACGTCTGCCAGTGCCCGCATTGTGCCGTCGCCCTCACCTATCACCGCACCGACGAGCGCCTCGTCTGCCACGTCTGCGGCCACCAGGCCATCGTCCCGCGCAAGTGCCCGGAGTGCAAAAGCCCGGCCATCATCCTCCAAGGCTACGGCACGCAAAAAGTCGAAGAGGTGTTAGCCAAAGTTCTGCCCAAAGCCAAATTCGCCCGTATCGACGCCGATGCCATGCGCCGGAAAAACGCCCTGCGCGATACCCTATCCGCCTTCAAGGCCCACAAGATCGATATCCTGATAGGCACCCAGATGATCGCCAAGGGCCTGCATTTCCCCAACGTCACCCTCGTCGGCATCCTCAATGCCGATCTCGGCCTCCACGTCCCGGACTTCCGCGCCGGCGAGCGCACCTTCCAGCTCATCACCCAGGTCGCCGGGCGCGCCGGCCGGGGCGATCTTGAAGGCGAGGTCATCGTCCAGACCTTCACGCCCCACTCGCCGTCCATCCAATACGCCCGCAAGCACGACTTCGACGGCTTTTCCGAGCAGGAAATGGAATTCCGCCGCCAGTTCTCCTTCCCGCCCTACGCCCACTGTGCCGTCCTAACCAGCCGCTCCACCCACGAGCGCCGCGCCGAGTTCACTCTGCAAACGCTCCACCTCCGCCTCGCGGAGAACCTGCCTAACGGCATCACCCTCGGCGAGGTCCTCCCCTCCCCGCTCATCCGCTCCCACGGCCAGTTCCGTTTCCAAATCACCCTCCGCTCCCACCGCGCCCGCCCGCTCACCAACCACGTCCAACAGATTCTAGCAAAAACCAGCCTGCCAGAAGACGTCACCGTCGTCTTCGACATGGATGCGCTGAATTTCTCTTAGAACCTGTTCCTCGCCCGTGCGGCCATGCAGTAGTTCATCGTGGCTGCGGCACCTCGCCGCAGTAAGGAGCGCGGATCTTACTGTCCGCCAAGCCCGTGTGCGCAGCGCGCGCTTTCCTATCTCAATCTCACGGAAAAGAAGGAGATCTGTCGCCCCGAGCATAAACGTTCAAAATGTTGAAATGCGACACCTGATGATTTACGCCTTCTGGGAAATTGGTGCCTGCCAGAATTTGCCAGACAGCGTCTGCCGAATCTCCCTTCACCCTCAGTTGGTCCCACTACGTCGCTCTCATGACCATCCAGAACCCGGAGGAGCGCAGTTTCTACGAAATCGAATCCGCTCGGTCCATTTGGAACGTGCGTGAACTCAAACGCCAGAAAACCTCCTGCCTCTGCGAACGTCTCGCCCTCAGCCGGGACAAGGAGGCCATCCGCAAGCTCGCCCGTGAAGGACAGCTCATCTTCCGCCCCGAGGACCTGTTGAAGCCACCGCTCGCTAAAACCCACCCAAGCCTATGATCTCCCTCCTGACACCCCAAGCTCTTCCCGACCGCTCCGCCAAAGGGCGGTTGGATTTGAGTCTAAATATTGAAATTCAAGGACTGAACCGTCCACATGAGCTGGAGAAAATGTTTCAGTGCGAGGAATGTGGTAGGAACCGCCGTTGCCGGCGGCCCCCCGCGCAGATCCGTACGTGAGGAACTACCTCATGCGGCTCCTGTCTTGAGTTGAACGCACGTCGGCCCGAAGGAGCAATTTGCGCATACCCTTCAAGCCGGTTTGTCATATCATTTATTCGGCTCCGTGTCCGCTGCGCTCCCGTTCCCGGTTCTCGCGCTTGGAACTTCGACACATGCACAGGGTCTCCGACTCCGCCATGTCCACCCTCTACTTGCCAGAGCGGTGAGGGTGATATTGCCTTCCCCCTGTCAGTACAAGGTCGGCACACGGGAATCTTGATTTCGGAGCTCAATGGCTGGCCTGCTTCTCCACGCACCCGACTTGCCAACAACATCCATGTTCCCTTCACGAAATACAGGATAGCCATTGGGTGGCACCTGTTGTCACCGATCAAATCCCAACCCGCAGATCACGCACACTCCACAAGCCTTCCGCAGGCGCGGCGCTTCCCCTCATCTTGCGTGCTCCGTCCTTGCGTCTCGGCCCAAATCTCTCCCGCGCACTTTGAAAAGCCTCGTTCA
>JBBRCO010000149.1:0-10037 GCA_038204755.1 Verrucomicrobiales bacterium | reverse complement strand
TTCGGTGGCGAAGGGCGGGATGATGCCATCGCGGCGCATTTTCCGCAGGGTGACCTCGACAACCTGGGCGACGGTGTAGCGGTCCAGGATGTTGGCGATCGCATTGCGGACGTCGATCATCACCATGCGCAGCCCGCAGTGGTCCTCATCGGGACAGGTGCATGGCTGATAGGCGTTTTCACTGGCGCAGCAGATAGGAGCTAGGCGGCCGTCCATGAGGCGGACGAGTTCGCCGATCCCGATCTGGTCGGCGGGCTTGGCGAGGGCGTAGCCTCCGAATTTTCCACGGTGAGTTTCGACCAGACCGGCCTCGCGCAACTCTTGCAGGATGCGCTCTACGAATTTCAGGGGCAAACGATTTGCCTCCGCGAGTTCCGCTCCTGAAACCGTGGTCCGCCCGACTTCGGTCGCTATGCCGAGGTTGATCGTGGCGCGGAGCGCGTATTCTGCTTTTTTCGAAAGGTGCATTCGGTTATGTGGACCGAAAGGTATAGATTAAGATGGGAGTGCCAAGGAGAAAAATTCGAGTTCAGCCGACGGCTGAATCTTAATTGCTGAAACTGAATGAGTTAACGCACAAAACTTTTATTAAGACCGACCCTGCATGCTCTGTTGCATGGGGTTGTGAAACAGCCGCGTCTCTACAGGCAGGTCCCCATTGAAGCCGAAATTCGGGGCAAATGAGCGTTTTTCGAGGTTGTGGCAAAGTTTCTCGATTTTCGAATCCATATCGATTGGTATGCATTCTTTTCGAGGAAGGTGCCGCGTCACGAAGCTAGCGAAGCTCTGATGGCCTTGCTGGAAAATCCGCCAGCGTTTCCTACACCATCCGCGTTGACAAAGCAGGGTGAAATCCGCGATTAACGAGATCGGTGAAACCTACGTCATTCATTCCGCCCGTCATTTCGCTTCTCATCGTCGGCGGCTGGATCGGCAGCCAGCGCCAATCCATATCCGCCATGGAGAAAGAAAGCGTATTGCTCCGAAAACACATCGCCGATGTCCGCGCAACCTCGCAGACCGCCACTGGTCCGACTAAAAAATCTGCTATTCCCGGCAAGACTGCGAAGGACAAGGAGGCCATCGATTGGAAGAAACTCGCCGCACAGATGGCGGAAATGCAGCAGGGCGGTGGCATGGGCGACATGCGCGCCATGATGCGTTTCCAACAGCGCATGCAGCCCATGACCCAGGAGGAAATGGTCGCCGCGCTTGAGGAGATTGCCGCGCTTGATGTTCCTGCCGAGGTCCGCGCGATGCTAGAGGGCATGATCATCAATCCACTCCTGGAGAAGGATCCCGAATTGGCGCTCACCCGCTTCATCGACCGCCTCGACGACGATGGCGGCCAGATGCGCTGGCAGCTCCCCCGCGCGATGAAAAACTGGGCGGAGAAGGATCCGGCGAAGGCGCAGGCGTGGTTCGACCAGCAGATCGCCGCCGGGAAATTCGATAGCAAGGCGCTCGACGGCAGGAGCCAGAACCGCATCCAGTTCGAAGGGCAGTTGATCGGTGTGCTGATAGGCTCCGACTCGGAGACTGCGGCGAAACGCCTCGCAGCGATGCCCGAGGACCAGCGCGACGATATCATGCAAAGCGGCTGGATGGACTCGATCAAGGAGGACAAGCAGATCGCCTATGCCGATTTCATCCGCGGGCAGCTTCCCGAGAAGGAGCAGGCGGAACTCATCGCCAATTTCGGCAACCAACTCGCCAGAGGCGACGGCTTCACCGCGGTGGACGCCTATCTGGACCGCATCGCGGCGACTCCCGAAGAACGCACAGCCACTGCCGCCGAGGTTGCGATTTCGAAAATCCAGATGGATTCTTATAACATGCCCGTCACCCGTGAAAACCTCGACGCCATGCGCGGGTGGGTGGACAAACAGGCACCGGGCACGGCGGACAACGTCACCGGTAAGGCCCTCGGCAGCGCGGCACAGGGGAACCGGCAGATGAAATTCGCCGATGCCGCCGTACTCGCGCAGCAATACGACGACGCCAGCGGCCGTCAGGACGTGCTCGCCGGATTTCTCCAGAGCAACGTCATTTACTCCAACCGCGACGAGGCACGGGAACTCGCCCAGAAGATCACTGATGAAAAACGCCGTGAGGAAATCCTTAAAAAACTCAAATAACCCACCCACGCCGCCGTCATGAAAATCCCTCTCGCTCTATCCGCCCTCATCCTCGCCGTCGGCGCGGCGCTCGGTTGGCACGATCACCAACAGCTCGCTGCCGTCCGCCAGACCCACGGAAAACTCGTCGCCGAGGCCGCGCAGTTAGGCATTTCCGTCGATCCCGCACACCCGTCCGATTCCGTCCGCCTGACCAAGCGCGGCGAGCGCGAGAACAAGGAAGCGGTGGCGAAGGATGCCGTTAGGGACTTCATCGCCTTTGCCAAGGAGATGGAGTCTTTCGAGAAACAGGGCAAGCAACCCGACGAGGCCATGCAGAAGCGCATCATGGAGTTCATGGACCGGATGATGGATCTCGACGCCTCGCAAATCAAATACCTCATCACCGAGCTGAGATCCAACACGGAACTCAAGGAAGAAACCCGCCAGGGTCTCATCGCCTTCTCCATCATGACGCTCGCCAATGAACACCCGCAGGCAGCACTGGCGATTTTCACCGAATCGTCAGATTTGTTAGGGAAGAATCAAATGAACGCCCACATGATTTCCTCCGCCCTCTCACGCTGGGCCAAGGACGATCCGGCGGGCGCGCTCGACTGGGTGAGGAAAAACGGCGGGAAATTTCCCGATCTCGTCACGGATGATGCCAAGCGCGGACTCGTCGCCGGTGCCGCCACCAACGATCCGAAGCTCGCATTCAAACTCGTTGGCGAACTCGGCCTGACAGATGAACCGCAGGCCATTTCAAGCATCATGTCCGCCGCGAAAACACCCGAAGAGCGGACCGCCACATTCACCGCCTTCCGGGAATACCTTGCCGGGATCACGGACGGAAAGGCGCGCAACGATGCTGCCAGCAGTGCATCGTGGGCTCTAACCCGCAATGTCGTTTCCGGTGGATTCGAGTCCGCCACCCAGTGGATCGAAAAAACCAAACTCACGCCGGACGAACTCACCACCTTCGCCGAGAGCCTCCAGCACAACGTCAAGAGTTCCGAGACCGGTCAATGGATCGAGTGGGTCGGCGAAAAACTGCCTGCCGATAAAAGCAACGACGCCATCCGCAACATGGTTTCCAATTGGACCCGGAGCGACTTCCAGGCGACCGGAGCGTGGCTCAACACCGCTCCTGCCGGACCGCTTAAAAACAGCGCCATCCGCAGCTACGCCGAGACTGTTTCCCGCTACGAACCCGAAGCCGCCGCGCAATGGGCGCTGACCCTCCCACCTGGCGAAGACCGCGATCAGACGCTCAAGCGCATCTACAGAAACTGGCCGAAAAAGGACGATGCCTCCAAGGCGGCCGCCGAGGCGTTCAAAACGCAGCAAGGGATCAAATGACGTGACAGAGTCATTCCTGACGGTTCTTTCACCAGCCCCGTCCTGCCACCGCCGGATAACAGGCAGGAATGCTCATATCACCGAGCAGATTTCCACGCCTTGGCGCAGGCTGTCGAGGGGATCCTCGTTTTTCGGGATAAACTCCTGGCCGACGAAGCCCTGATAGCCTGTGTCCGCGATGGCTCGCATGATGGCGGGGTAGTTGAGCTCCTGAGTTTCATCGATCTCATTGCGGCCGGGGCAGCCACCGGTGTGGTAGTGGGTGAACCAGCGGTAATGATCGCGGATGGTGCGGATGACGTCGCCTTCCATGATCTGCATGTGATAGATATCGTAGAGCAGGCCGAAGTTTTTACTGCCGAGGGTTTCGCAGAGTTTGACGCCCCAGGCGGTGTGATCGCATTGGTAGTCCGGGTGGTCGATCTTGCTGTTGAGCAGCTCCATGACGAGAGTGATGCCTAACTTTTCAGCGGGCGGCAGCAGGCGGCGGAGGCCGGTGGCGCAGTTTTGCAGCCCTTCCTCGTCCGAAATGCCTTCGCGGTTGCCGGAGAAAACGATGACGTTTTTCGCTCCGGCGGCTGCGGCGGCTTTCAGGTGGGGCGTGTAGATTTCCACCAGCGTGTCGTGGTGTTCGAGGCGGTTGAAGGCTTTCTCGATACGGCCCACTTCGATGCCGTCCGGGGTTTTTCCAACCGGGAAGCTGATCATGGCACAGGTGAGGCCGTGTTTGGCTAACAGAGAGAGGTCGTCCGGCATGACGAGCTCGATGGATGGAATGCCGATTTCCTTTGCGGCGAGGCAGAGGTCTTCGAGAGGGATGCGGTTATAACACCAGCGGCAGAGGGAGTGGTTGATTCGGGACATGTTTTTGGAAAATGAAGAACAGACAGGAATGTCCGTTTCACGCCGATGGTACAGACAGGAATGTCTGTATTATGGCGCGCCGAGGCGCTCGCGGAGCTCGGCGGTCCAGAGGCGGGCGACGATGGTTTCCTGCGCGGCTTCCATGATGGCGCGTTCTGTTGGATCGGCATCCTCGTGGCCGGCCAGGTGGAGCAGGCCGTGGACGAGGTAGCGCAAAATTTCGCGGGCGAGCGGCTCACCGTACTCGGCGGCCTGGCGCTCGGCGACTTCGGCACCGATGACGATTTCCCCATGGTGGAAGGTGATGACGTCGGTGGGACCCTCAATGTCCATGAAATCGCGGTGGACCTGATCACTGGTGGTGTCGTCCACGAGGGCGACTTCGAGGGTGGCGAGAAAAAACAGCGGGGATTCCTCTTGGGCGGCGTTTTCCAAGGCGAGGGTGGCGGCTTCGTGGGCTACGATTTCGAGCGCGGTCAGCCAGCTTTCCGGGATTTCCGTGGCTTCCTGATGATTGCCGATGATGACTTCGAGCGACATGGGTTTCCGGGTAATTGATAGAAATGATCAGGCGCGCTTCGGCATCGGGATGACGCGGCCGCCCTTGGTGATGTCGCGCTCGGCGTTGGAGATCCGCTTGGTGGTGGCGGTCGCAGAGCCGTCGTCTTTCGGATAGTCTATCCGGCTGTGGAGCATGCTGCGAAGGGTGACGGAGAAACTTTCCTTTACGATGGCGAGCTCGCGCAGGGTGAGCGGGCATTCGTCGAGCTGGCCGTCGTTGATCTTGGTGCGGACGATGTCATCGACGAGCGAGCGGATTTTGGCGGGGGTGGGTTTCTGAAGGGAGCGGGAGGCGCTTTCCACGCTGTCTGCGAGGGATATAACGCCGCTCTCGCGGGTGCTCGGACGCGGGCCGGGGTAGCGGAAGTTTTTCTCCTCGACCACTGGCAGATCCTCTGGGTTTTCGAGGCGGCGGTCCACTTTTTCGAGCTCGGAGCGTTTCTGTTCCTGCGCGCGGCGATAGAAGTAAAAGACCAGTGAGTCGCCATGGTGCTCTTGGATCACATCAATGATGCGGGGGTTGAGCTTGTGTTTCACCGCGAGATCGATGCCATCCTTGACGTGGGCGATGATGACGAGAGAGCTCATTGTCGGGGTGAGCGTGTCGTGGGGGTTTTCCGCGCCGTCGTGCTGGTTTTCGATGAAATAGCCGGGTTTTTTCAGCTTTCCCACGTCGTGGAAATAGGAACACACGCGGCACATCGGGGCGTTCGCCTGGATTTTCTCCGCAGCGGCTTCTGCCAGCGCGGCGACGACGAGGCTGTGGTGGAAAGTGCCGGGGGCTTCGAGCTGCATCTGGCGGAGGAGCTTGTGGTTCAGGTCGCTGAGTTCCAGCCAGCTGATGTCCGTGGTGAGGTGGAAGGCGCCTTCGAAAATCGGCAGCAGCCCGCTGATGATGAGCGCCGTAAGCACCGCCGTGCCGAACGCTGCGGCGCTGCCGGTGCCGAGGTTCTGGAGGTGGACCATCGACTGCGGGCCGAAGACCGAGGTAATGTCGAGGCGCCCGAGAATCAGTCCCAGCACCAAAGTGACCGCACCGACGTAGATGCCTGCCTGCAGGAGTTGGAGGCGCTTGCGGACCTGATGGGCGAGCAATACGCAGGTGATGCCGCTCACCAGGCTCAGGATCATGAAGGGCAGCACCTCCTCACGCGGCACTAACAGACAGCCGATCAACGTCACATAGGTCGCGGAAAAGGAGCCGACCGCCCTGCCTAACAAAACGCCGTGGAGCATCGGAGCCATCGCGAAGGGCACGAAGAAAAACCGGTAAACCTCGGGAATCGTGCCGTGGTCCGCCAGCCCCATCACCACCCGCAGCATCAGCAGGTGGGCGATCAGGCCGCCGAGCACGAGCACCACCCGGCTGTTCCGGCGGCACGACGTCTGCAGGCTGACCTGAAACATTACGATCGCCGTGAGTGCGATGACAAATCCGTAGAGCGAGCCTTTGAGCGCCTCGTTGGCAAAGGCCGTGCCCTCCGATGCCTTGAGAACGAGGACTCCGCTGCCAACCGCGAAGGTGGCATAAAGTGAAATTTTCACCCAGAGGCTGTCCTCCAATGCCTGGACGACCGGATTTTCACTGTGAACACGGCGTTTTTTACCTGACGAAAGTCCCATTCGGGCCAACCGCCAGCGTTTGATGGCATCCAAAAATCCCACAGCGGTATATGATCGGTTCAACGGGCGGCTTCCAAGGTTCGGAAAACCGCCGGGCGGGAAGCTAGTCCTCATTTTCGCCCTTGGCAATCCGCAAATCAAGCTGGCAGGGAGCCTCGCGGATCCCTTTAAATCCCGCCGTGACGACAAAACAAGCGGGAATGCTGGTGGCTGCGCCGGAGCGATGGGACGAGGCGTGTTTTGCCGTCCCGGCGCTGCGGGCAATGGTGGCTTCCGGGCTGGGCGCGGGGGTTTTATGCCCCGGCGAGCAAACGGAATTCTGGGAAACGATTGAGGGATTGGCAGTGATCCCTTACGCGCCGAAAACCAAAGCGAAGGTAGCGGCCGCCGAGATCCGGGGAAACTGGCAGGCATCGTTGGCGTGGGACGTCGGCATCGCGGCGGAGGCATTCAAGATCGCAGGCATTCCACGGCGGCTCGGGAGCAGCGAGGGGAAGCTGAAAAAATACCTCACGCACCCGCTCGGCTTCGCGGTCGGCCCGCTGGAGCACCGGGTGCGGTTCTATCTTTCCGCCGCCGGGGAGCTGGGCATCCCGACCGCGAGGCCGGAGTTTTACGCACCATGCGACATCGGCATCGAACCGGTAGCAGGCGCGGTGCTGCTGTGCCCGGGATCGGATTTCGGAGCAAACCACGAATGGCGGATCGAGCGGTGGGTGGAAATCGCTAGAAAATTGATCGAAAGTGGCTGGCGCGTGACGGTGACAAGCGTCGATGGCGGACGCGGACTCGGGAAAATTCTGGCGGATAAACTCGGCGAAGGAGTCGAGTTCTTCCACGCCGCGCCCTTGGCCGGGGCGCTGCCGCTGCTGGCTGTCCACGGCCTGGTCATCGCGGCCGACGGCTCGCTTCCCCACCTCGCCGCGCATGTCGGGGCGACGTGCGTGGTGCTCTTCGGCCCGAACGATCCCGCCTGGAAGCGGCCTCTCGGCAAACGCCATGCCATCGTCCGCCGCCATGTCGAATGCGCGCCCTGTTCTCTATCGAAATGCCCGATGGACCTGCGCTGCCAGAACGAGCTGGATGTGGACCGCGTGTGGGATGTGGTGGCCGGTAAACTGGAGTGATGGGACAGGGAACATGGCCTGGGCCTCCCTCGCTGCCGATGGATGTTAGGGCATTTTTCCGGCCTTATCGGACCAATAACGGCCGATCCGTGCGAAATACCCTGAAATTCAGGGTTCCGGCCATCAAGTAGCCTTGACATGCGGGGCCGGTTCCACGAATTCACATGCATGGCGAAAAAACCAACTACCATTAAGGACAGATACTCCAAGACCCAAATCCTCGACGAAATCGCGGCCAGCACCGAACTCAGCCGCAAACAAGTGGCTGCCGTTCTCGACGGCCTTGCCGACGTCATCGAAGGTCACGTTAAGAAGAACGCTGTCGGTGAGTTCGTGCTCCCCGGCCTTCTGAAAATCACTTCCGTCCGCAAACCCGCGGTCAAGGCACGTAAGGGCATCAGCCCTTTCACCAAGGAAGAAGTGATGTTCAAGGCCAAGCCGGCCACCACTGTCATCAAGGTGCGTGCTTTGAAGAAACTCAAAGACTTCGCACTGTAAGATACGGCGTTTGAAATTGTAATTAACTGCGCGGCACTCCGGCTCGTCCGGGGTGCCGCGTTTTCTTTACACCTGCCGGTTAGAAACTCAGGCCAGAACCCTGCCGGCTACAGGATATCAAACGATTAGTTTTCCCTGTTTCCGGGTGCTATACTGCCGCGCATGAGGATTTGTGGATTCCGCGCGAGTCGCAAAAGGAGTGGCGAACTCCGGTCGATACGGGTTGACCGGAATGGTAGCGCAGCGAACACAGCCGGAGGCAAAATTTCCTACCACATCGCCCTTCCCGGAGCATCGGCGATGCCGCCCTCCAAGCCGGCAATTCCGAGAGCATCGTGAAGCGCCGCCACCTCAACACCCACACCCGCGAGGAGGGCGCGGCGATCTTCCGCATCGTCCCGGGTAAGCGCCGGGCGGAACTGGCGAAACCCGCAGCCAAGGCCAAGTCTCACCTCAAAGAAGATTTCCTCGCCCCGCTTGGCCTCTCGGAATACCGCGTTGCAAAAGACATCGGCGTGCCGCCCCGGCGTATCAATGAAATCGTCAAGGGCAAGCGGGCTGTCACCGTCGATACCGCCTTGCGACTCGAACGTTATTTCGGCTGGCCCGCCGAGGTATGGCTCAATCTCCAAGCCCACCACGACCAGCAAGTGACCAAGGAATCCATGAAGGCCGCGCTGGCGGAAATCCATCCGTGCCCGGCGCTATAAATCGCCAACCTGCCGGCGCGGCCCGCATGCTGATTTCCATCGCCCTTAAAATCCCGCGAAGAATCGGATAAAGGGGGATCCTCAGCCAACGGATGGTGCGAATACCCGTTCCCATTCCAGCCTTGCAAGGAAGTGCGGCAGGATGCACATTCCGTCCATGGAAAAGACTGCCACATTCACCGCCCGCATCGTCCGGGAAGGGAAATGGCTCATTGCTTGGTCACCGGAATTTCCTGAAGGCAACGGCCAGGGACTCACCGAGGAGGAGGCGCTGCAATCCCTGCGGGAATCCATCCTGCTACTCATCGAAGACCGCCGCGAGGATGCGATGGCGAGCTTGGGAACTGGCGAAAAGTTGATTCCCCTCGCCCTTGCATGAAGCGCAAGGAACTGATCCGCCACCTCGAAGCGCACGGTTGCCCGCTCAAGCGCGAGGGCGGTTCTCATTCGATCTACTGGAATCCCGCCACCGGCCGCCGAGAACCTGTCCCGCGCCATTCCGAAATCCCAACCTGCTGGCGCGGAAAATCTGCCGGACATTGGAAATCCCCGAGCTGTGAAATCTGGACCGGCGGCGATGCGACAAGATGGCAGTCCGAATTCTAGCAATCAAAACACGTAATATGAAAACCAAACTTGTCGCCGCCGGCCTCTGCCTGGGGCTGATTTCTTGCTCGGTATCCACGCCTGTTCAGCGCTATTCCGAAAGCAAATCGAACTTCTCAAAAGGCGTAACCCTGATGAGTCATCACTATCCAGACAAAGACCTTTACCGAATCTATCAACAAGGTGCTGCTGGTTTTGTAACAATGGGATCTCTGAGAGAAAGTGTGGAAGATCGCGCTGAGAAGTTTTGCGCGAGATAAGGGAAAGGAATGCTTGTTCTAGGCGAAAGGCATTCGCCTGCTCCATACATTCTAGGCAATTTCCCGCGAATTGAGATTGTCTTCGCGGCTACCGACAAGAGGTAAGCAGCCCACAGTTTCCGTTTAAGGATGACCCATTCTTGAGGCATTCCTTTGGTCGGCGCTAGGCCCAATGCCTTTAGGGAAAGAATTCTCAAAAATTAAACTTGTACTTTTAAAAAATATCCATATTTGGGAGGGATGTTTTGTAAGACACCCTGTAAATCTGCCGGATTTGTCGGAAAATTTGAAGAACTCTTCAATCAGATT
>JBBRCO010000148.1:0-10074 GCA_038204755.1 Verrucomicrobiales bacterium | reverse complement strand
TGCCCGGCGCTGGCAAAGCCCAACAGGATTGCGCTGGCGAGGACCGTCGAAGTGCTGAGAAGACTCCTCCGGGTTACAGAGTGAAAAGATTTTGATGTCATAAAATTAGGATAAGATGGTGGAAACGGCCGGTTCTTCAGGATTTTTCTGAGGCGCTAGTCTAATAGAGTGGCAATTGTGGATTCAAGGTGAGAACCCACGGAAACGTAGCTACGGAGTGCTTGGTCGGCAATGTCTCTCCCACGGAAGTAGGAGGAGGGGAAATATCTGGGAATGTGCATGATGGCTCGAAAAGTGGGACTTCTACGCTAAATCCAGCCCGCTCATGGTGCAGATGGAACTGGCGAATTGACCTGATTCCACGCTCATGCTGAATCAACGCGAGAAACAGACTACTGACCCAATAATCGCTATCTTTCGGCAGCGTGAGCATCTCTTCCATCGCAGCACGATCTGAAAATCTGACAAGCGCACGGGTGGCATAAGTCGCGAGCTCTCAGGCAAGAAGCACCAGATTGCTCGGAACGATGCTTCTCCAACTGCT
Source organism: Verrucomicrobiales bacterium (assembly GCA_038204755.1). GTDB lineage: Bacteria > Verrucomicrobiota > Verrucomicrobiia > Verrucomicrobiales > Akkermansiaceae > Luteolibacter. The sequence continues at coordinate 9,530 of JBBRCO010000148.1, read as the reverse complement.
GGCGCAAAGTCGTGGCCCCCACGGATATCTGGCTCCACAGTGGGGATTCCCAGTGGCGGCGGCACCACTTTGTCTAACGGGCCTCTTTGATCCAATTTCCGAGTTTGGATGCATTGACCGGGACCGCCTTGTATTCCGCCTGGCGGGACTGCAAAGGGGGAGGCTGCTCAGGTGCGGAGTTGCGCGTAAGCTCTCAGGTAGCCAACGCATTGGGCGATTTCCGGGAGATTCGTTTGCCAATTGTGTTCGTATTCGATGGTGACGTTTCCGGCGAAGCCGTGTCGGCGGACGGCGTCGAGCATGGCGGGGAGGTCGATGATGCCGGTGCCGAGGGGGCGGTCGTGAGTCCACTCGCTGATAGACGAACGATCCTTGAGGTGGAACGAGCGAATGCGCGGCGTGATTTTTTTCACGACTTCCAACGGATCGACGCCGGAACTGGCCCAGTGGCCGATGTCGGCGCAGAAGCCGAGGTTTTTGTGACGGCCTTCGACGAGTTTTGAGACGGTGTCCGGATGCCAGAGGGCGGTGGGTTTTGGGTGGTTGTGGAAACAGACCTTGATGTCGTATTCGGCGGAGAGTTTTTCGAGGATGTCGATGGCGCTGGCGGACTCGGTGGTGAGGCCGTAGAGGTTGAGTTTTTTTGCTAGATCGAAGAGTTTGCGGGCTTTTGTTTCATCTGCGGGGAAATCGACAACGCCAAGATTGACGGCGGCGATGTGGTTGTTTTCCAAATGATCGATCAATGCCTGTAGCTTGGCGTCGGACAAATCCTCGTTGAAAACGAGATCGCCATGGCCGCCGCCGAGGCGCTGGCCCGGATAGAGTTCGACGCCACCCGCGCCGGCGGCGGCTGCCATTTCGATGGCTTCGAACAGGGTGAATTCCTTGAGCGACCAGCACTGGACGGCGATGGAGAAACCTGCTTCGGTGATCGTGGGAACGATGACAGGACCGCCTTTCGATAGAAGGGACGAGACGGCGGATGCGGCCGGGAAAAGTTTGTGCAGAACGCGGCGGATCATGGTGGGGCCTGGTGTGCTGTCAGATGCAATGTGGCGGTTAGCATGTGGGGACGTGGTTGCGGCGAGGAGCCACAACCACGTTCAGCGCTCTGTCCGACAAATGAAATTTCACGCGACACTGGGATTTGATAAACGAAAATGCGCGGCACGATCAATCACCTCATTTCACCCGACGATGCCCGCGAGCCAAAGCGCGGCGTGGATCTTAAAATCGACGATGATGCCCTCGTTCTGGCGCACGGCAAGCCAGGTGCGGAGCTCGGGGATCGGCACATGGTGGACGATGATGTTTTCTCCACCCACTCCGCCGCCGTCGTGCTCGCGGACGAGGTCCTTCGCGTGGAAAAGGTGGATATATTCCGAGCTCATGCCCGCCGAGGTGGGCGAGGCGATGAGCGGCGTGACGGATCCGGCGCGGTATCCGGTTTCCTCCAGCAGCTCGCGACCGGCGGTTTCTGCGAGGGATTCGCCGAGAAATTCCGGTTCGTCACCGACGATGCCGGCGGGCACTTCGATCACGCGCTTTTGCATCGGGATGCGGAATTGCTCGACGAGCACGATCTCGTTTTCCTGCGTGATGGCGAGGATGCCGACGCAATGCTCTGACTGCGGGCGGCGGACGAAGTCCCAATGGCCGATGCGATAGAGGGCGAGCCATTTGGTTTCGAAGAGAGTTTCTGGAACGGGCATGGGGCTGAATTTGAGGGCAAGAAACGGTGGCGCACGGGCGTAAAGCGGGCTACTGCTCCCGCGCACCTGATGTCCCGTTACGATTTCCAAATTCCCGTCACCTTCAAGCACCGTATTGTTTTCACGAAGGATGCGTTTTCCCCGGAAAACGCGGATCTGGCGGAGATCCTGGGCGAGGGGGGCGGCCGCCGGGCGGTGGTTTTCCTCGAAGAAAGCGTAGCCGCCGCATGGCCGGGATTGCTCGATCAGATACAGACTTATTTCTCCGAACTCGATCTGGAATTCCGCGGTTCTACCATTTTCCCCGGCGGTGAAACAGCGAAGGCGGACCACCATCTCGTGCGGGAAATATGGGCCGCAATTGATGCCGCGCACCTCGACCGGCACTCGTATGCCATCGTCATCGGCGGCGGGGCGTTCCTCGATGCCGTCGGTTACGCCGCCGCCACCGCCCACCGCGGCGTGCGGTTAGTGCGGTTTCCGACGACCACGCTCTCCCAGGACGACAGCGGAGTGGGCGTGAAATGCGCGGTGAATGCGTTCGGCAAAAAGAACTGGATCGGTGCCTTCGCAGTGCCGCACGCGGTGATCAATGATTTCAATTTCCTCCACACCCAGGACGAACAGACGCGCCGCGCGGGCCTTGTCGAGGCGGTGAAAGTCGCGCTGGTGAAAGATCGCGAGTTCTTCGAGTGGATCGTGGAAAACCTTTACGAACTATCCGCACTGGAGCCGGAAGCGCTTGAAACCTGCGTGGAAAAATCCGCCCTGCTCCACGCCCGCCACATCGCGACGGGCGGTGATCCATTCGAATCGGGCTCCAGCAGGCCGCTCGATTTCGGCCATTGGGCGGCCCACAAGTTGGAAGCGATGACGCACTATCAGCTTGCCCACGCTCCCGCCGTGGCCGTCGGACTGGCGCTGGACACTCTCTATTCCGCGCGTTCCGGCCTGCTGAAATTTTCCCTGGCCACGCAGATCCTCGACGTGCTTGATGCGCTCCAGCTCGCGATCTATCACCCGGCGCTCGATTGGCTCGACGACAACGGCCGCCGCAGGGTGCTCGACGGGCTCGATGAATTCCGCGAGCACCTCGGCGGCGAACTGACCGTCCTGCTTTTGGAGGATCTCGGCACCGGAGTGGAAGTCCATCAGATCGATGAAACTCTGCTTGGCGAGTGCATCAACGAGCTCCGGACCCGCTGGGAAAGCCGGGGCTAGGGATTTTCATCGCTTGCCTTACCAAGGAAATTTCTCCTAATTTCGGGCATGCGCCTCCGCCCACTAAGCCATCTCCTGCTGTTTTCCGCCCTCACCCTCACTGTCAACGCCGCCGTTTCGTCGCCTTCCGACAACTCTGCCGCCGTCCCCGCCGAGGCGGAAGGCCCCGCCAAGGAGGCCATGGACGCTTTCAAGGCAGGACGCCACGCGAAGGCGGTCGAACTCGCCAGGCCCCTTGCTGACCAAGGAAATGCGGAAGCCATCTATCTGCTTGGATTTGCCAGCGAGTCCGGCCAAGGCATCGAAGCCTCCAAGGAAAAAGCCCTCGAATACTACCGCAAGGCCGCCGCCCTGAAACACAAGGATGCCGTCTATCGGCTCTCGTTCATCCTCCTCGCCTCCGACAAGGAAGAGGAGCGCGACCAAGCCCGCCAGGCTCTCGAATCCGCCGCCAAGGACGATCCTACCGTCGCCGCCCGCATTCTCGGCGAGGCCTACCTCCGCGGCCGCCTCAGCCCCGCGCCCGATCCCGACAAGGCTGTCTTCTGGTGGAAACAAGCCGCCAACGCCGGTGACCTTCCATCCCTGCTCCTTGTCGCCCGCTTTTACGAAGGCCAGTTTGGTTTCCCCGAATTAAAAGACTCCAAGGAAGCCCTCGCCTATTATGCCAAAGCCGCCGGTCTCGGCGACGCCGGTGCCATGACCGCCCTTGGCTCCCGTCTCCTCAGCGGCGATGAAAAAACCCGCGACGAGAAAAAAGGCCGCGAGTGGCTCAAAAAAGCCATCGAAGCCAAGGAATACACCGCCTACCTCGCCCTCGGGGACTATGAGGAAAACGTAAAAAAAGACCTCAAGGCCGCCCTCGCCGAATACGAACGCGGCAAGGACGCCGGTCAGGTCGATTGCATCCTGCGTACCGCTGAGTTCTACATCGAAGGAAAAGGCGTCGAAAAGGACACCGCCCGCGGACTCGCCCTGCTGGAAAAAGCTGCCGAAGCCGGCAACGCGGTCGCCAACTTCCGCCTCGCCGTGCAATCCCTTTCGGGTGAAAAACCGGATCTCCTCGTGGGATACGGCCATCTCCTCAAGGCCGCCTCTGGAAACCTCGTGGAAGCCCAGAATGAGCTCGGCTTGCTCTATCTATCCGGCAAGCTCGCCGCCGCAGATTCCGCCGCCGGTGTTGCCTGGCTCACCCGCGCCGCCCAAGGTGGCTACGCCCAAGCCCAGAACAACCTCGCCACCCTCTTTGAGCGCGGAGCCGGCGGCCTCACCCAGAACATGGAAAACGCCGGCCAGCTCTACTCGCTCGCCGCGAACCAAGGCAACGGCCCCGCCACCCTCGCCCTCGCTCGTTTGCTCAACGAAGGCGTCGGCACCAAGGCGAACCCCGAAAAGGCCTGGGCACTCGCCACCCTCGCCGCCGAGCGCGGCACCGAGGACGGGAAAAAACTCGCCACTGAAATCGACTCCAAGTTCGACGAAAAACAACGCGCCGCCGCTAAGAAGGAGCTCGACGACATCAAGTCCGGCAAAGCCGCCGACAAGGCCAAGCCCGCCGACACCAAACCCGCGCCCGCTCCGAAAACCACCGCCGACCCGAAGAAGGCCAAATAATCCGGCGCATCCGAATTCCTAAAATTAAAGCCCGCCCCGGACCCACTGCGGCGGGCTTTTTTTACCCCTCCACGATCCGCCCCTCACGCATCACCAGTATCTCATCGCACAGGCCGCCCAGCTCGGCTTTCGAGTGGCTCACGTAAATCATCGGCACCGCGAATTCGCGGCGTATGCGGTGCAGATACGGCAAAATCTTCTCCTTCAGCCGGTCGTCCAGATTCGACAGCGGCTCGTCCAACAGAAGTATCTGCGGCCCCGCCAGCAGCGCGCGGCCCAACGCCACGCGTTGTTTTTCACCGCCAGACAGCCCGGTGATGGACCGCATCACCAGCGCCGGCAGTTCGAGCACTTCGATGACTTTCTCCAACAGCCCGCCCTCTTTGTGCCGTAGTCCGTAACACAAATTCGCCCGCACATCAAGGTGCGGAAACAGCGCGAGATCTTGCGGCACGTAGCCCACCCGGCGTTTTTCAGGAGCGAGGAAATCACCCGAAGCAGCGTCCGTTAGCATCTCTCTGTCCAAACGGATGCTCCCCTGCTGCGGACGGCGCAACCCGGCGATGAGTTCCAACAGCGTCGTCTTCCCCGCGCCCGAAGGCCCGGTTAAACCCGTCACCGGAGCGCTGAGTTTCATATCTATCTCCAGCGTGAATTCCGCGAGCGGCAGGACGAGTTTTTCCACCACGAGACTCATGCCCGCTCCGTCCTTCGTGAAAGTTTCTCACTCGCCCACAGCGCCACAAAGGCCATCACCACGCAGACCGCCAGCAGCCGCAGCGCGTGGGAATCATCGCCCGTCTGCACGCTCTGATAGATAGCGAGCGAGAGCGTCGTCGTTTTCCCCATGATGAATCCGGCGACCATGATCGTCGCTCCAAATTCCCCGAGCGCCCGTGCAAACGCCAGCACCACTCCCGCCGCCAGACCGCGGCGCGCCAGCGGCAGCGAGATCGTCCAGAAAACATTCCACGGCCCCCGCCCCAGCGTGCGGGCGATGTCCTCCAGGCGCTTCGGCACTTCCTCGAACGCCGTGCGCGCCGTGCGCACCAGCAGCGGAAATGACATCACCGCCAGCGCTGCCACCACCGCCGCGGAGGTAAAAACAATGTCCACGCCGAAGGTCTGATGGAGCCAACCGCCGACCGGGCCGCGCCTGCCTAACACCTTTAAAAGGATGAGTCCCGTCGCCACCGGCGGCATCACCAGCGGCAGCGCCACCAAGGTTTCCACCAGCGACTTGCCCGGCCAGCGGAAGCGCGCGAGCAGCCACGCCATGGCCAGACCCGGCGGGATGATGAGCACCACGCTGAGCGCGGAAACCCATGTGGTGAACCAAACAATCTGCCAGTCTTCCGGAAGCATTACCTGCCCGATGCTGGCGGCTCCGGCAGCACGAGGAAACCAAATTTCTCGAACCTCCGCTTCGCCTCGTCACCATCAAGGAAATCGAGAAATCGCTCCGCAGCCGCCGCGTTTTTCGACTCCTTGATTACTGCCATCGGATAGATGATCGGCGGCACTTCGGCGGCGGGCACTTCGTAAACCACCTTCACCTTCTTCGAAATCGCGGCGTCCGTCTTGTAAACCACGCCCGCATCCACGTTCCCGGCCTCCACTGCCGCCAGCGCGGCGCGGACGTTTTCCGTGGCAACGATCTTCGGCTCCACCTGCGCCCACAGCCCGAGTTTTTCCAGCCAGGCTTTCGCATAAACCCCGGCGGGCACAACCTTCGGATCGGCGAGCGCGATTTTGTCCACCCTTGTTAAATCCTTGCCGGAAGCGATCACCCGTTTGCCATCGGACGGCACCACCACCACCAGCGAGTTCGAGAGCTGCGCTTCCCGCGTGCTGGCATCGATCAGGCCCTTTTTCTCCAGCCCATCCATCTTCGCCAGATCCGCGGAGAAAAACACGTCTGCCGGGGCACCCTCCTCGATTTGACGCGCCAGCGTGCTCGATGCGCCGAGGTTCAACTCCACTTTCGTGCCAGTGCTTTTTTCATACGCCACATCGATCTCCTTCAGCACATCTGCCAGACTCGCGGCTGCGGAAACACGGAGCACAGACTCCTCCGCAGTAGAGATGCCTGATAGGTAAAGAACGGTGAAAATGGCGTATCTCATATCGCACATGAATCGGGGTCCTGCATCAGGCCGCTATACATCCGCGTTTGCGGACTTTCGTAGGTGCGGCGGGAGTCCTTGTTTTCCGGTGAAATGGCGATGAGCGGCGTGCCAACACCCGGGCGCGTGGCACACACCCCGGAATAGACGCCTCGAAACTTCAGGCCCTCCACGTTCACATACCGGCGCTCGACCGTGGGGGCGCCGGGTTCCAATTTTCCGCACAGGGTGTAGCTGGCCGCCCCTGAGCCGATGCTCATGCTGCGGCCCCACGGCAGGGATTTTGCGTCGCCCAAGCGCTCGACTAACAATCCGACGGCCTGGTTGTAGAGGCCGAGCGCGCCCGGTTCACCGGCGAGGGCTTTTTTCCCGGCGAGGCGGGCGCTCTCGAACAGATGTCCGCTGGCAGCGACGGGACCGGGTTCGGCCTTGGCAACTTCCAGCTCGCGCAGGGCATCTGATAGCGGGGCAACGGCGTAATCGCCAGCCGGGGTGCGGCAGGAAATTTTCTGATAGGAAATCGGAGCGGAGCAGGAGGCCACCAGCAGGGCGGCGAACAGGAGCGATGTCTGGCGATGCATGGTGAGGAATTTCAATGTAAGGGGTAAGCGACGGGGATTTGCTTCCAAACGGCAGCCGTCAATCCTGCGGCGGCGGCAGCGGAGAGTCTTCCGGGCATTCACCTGTTGGATGATGCGCCCCCTCCCCTTAACTTTCGGCAAGGCTTCCAGCGCAAGTGTGACGAGATGGCGGCGGGTGGTGCCCGGCGGGCCGTATAGCTGGAAGGTCTTGATGTTCTCGTCCGTGATTCCCATGGCGGCGGGCGAGCGGCCGTCGCGGAGGGCGAGTGGGAGGAAATGGACGGCTTTCATGGTTTGTTAGCTCATTTCGAGGGGAGGCCGGTGCCTTTGAAATCGCCGCCGAGGGCGAGGTGGACTTTCGCGGAAAGATTTTCGCCGACGAGGCGCAGGATGATGAACATGTCGGTCTGGCCCTGATCGAACTGCATGCGACCGAGCCTCGCGACGTTGGCGCTTTGGGTGTCCTTTTCCGTCAGGTCGCCTTCACGCCGCTTCCGATAGAATTCGTTGGAAAGCGCGTCCTCGACCTCGGCGAATGCGCCGAGTGCGGTGGCCGTGTAGGTGTGGATGGCGGCCTTCTGCTCGGCATTGCGGATGTCATCGGCAGCCTTGAGCTCGCCGCCGAGAAAGATCGGCTGGATAACACCGGCCGCGAGGCTCCAGTTCACGGCACCGATGGAGCCGACGCCGGTTAGCTCCGCCGAGCCGATGCCGCTGGACGCGCTAAGGGAGAAGCGTGGCAGGCGCGCGGTGCGGGCCTCCTTCGCGCGGTGGAACGACTCGGCGAAACGGCGCGCGGCAGCGATGAGGTCCGGCCGTCGTTCCAGAATCCGCGCCGGCACTCCGGCGGGCACGGACTTCGGCTGAGGGGGGAACGTGTCACGCGTGGCGAGATTTCCGGTCGGATAGTGGCGGGTGATCACCTCGGGTGGTTGGGGTCGTGGTTGGGGGGCGGTCCTGGATTTTACAAATACTGTCATCTTCGAGAAGGATCGAAGAAGCGAGTTCGATCCTAAAATTTGAAAAATCTAGGACCTACCCCAGAGACGCTGGGACCGGAAATAGTGATCCAGAATGGCCGCGGGCGGCGCGGGTGGGTTTTTCTCAAAAGTGTCCTGCCATCTCGGCGCTAGGACCGACTCAGGAATACCCAATTCCGGGTTATCATGCAGGTAAAGCCACCTGAGCGCGGTGAGCTGGCCGATCTCCGGTGGGTGGTGGGTGAGGCCCATTTCGCGCAAGTTGAGAACGGTCCCGCCGGTTCGTTGGCATTCTTCAATTTTCCGCAACGCTTTGTTATAGGCGTCCCGCTCTACTTGATTCATCTCTGGAAATGGCATGGGGAAGGAGGGGTGGTGGATTCTGCTCTTGGAAATCCTTGATTGCCGGAAAGCTGGAGACTGGGGCGGCGGGCGGTCGAGTGAATTTCCCCGGGGATGGGCAATTGAGGAGGCTGACGGTGTGCGGGAGCGCAAACGAACTTAATTCGGGGTGCTGACGGGGTGCGGGAGCACAAACGAACTTTATTTGCGGGTCTGACGCTGTGTGAGGGGCGCAGACGAACCCAGTGTGGGGGCCTGACGGAATGCGAGAGCAAAAACGAACTTGATTTGAGCCCCTGACGAGGTGCGGGACCGTAAATGAAGTCGATTTGCGGCGCTGACGATGGGTGCGGCCGCAAAACCGCCGGTTTTGACGTCCTGACGGCGTGTGAGGGGCGGAAACCGGCGGTTTTTTTTTGAGCTGAACTATTGCGGTGCCGGAGCGGGGGCGGGGGTGGCCTCTGCCTTGGTGCGGCGGGCCAGCGCGGGGGCCATGAGGGTGGTGATCACTTCGTCCATCTTGGCAATCGCCTCAATAAGCGCCGGGGTGGGGGCGAGGGCTTGCCATTGGGCGATGTTGTTCAGGAGGAGATTGAGCCGGAGCATGAGCAGCGGGCGGTGCCCGGCGACGGTGGGGAGGATTTCGCCGCCCTCGGTGGCGGATTTGTCCGCGGCGAGGTCCTCGGTGGCGGACTGGGACTGGTCCATCTGGGTGAAGAGGGGGCCGAGGGTGAGGGCGGCGAGATCGGCGGTGGATTGGGGCTTTTTGAGATCGACGATGAGGGCGTCCATGATGCCGGACTGGCGGTTGTCAGACCTCACTAAACGACCTCGAATTGGGCGAAGGGCCGAGCAAGTTCAGTTCCTCCAAAATGACGGGTTTTTGAGGGCTGGATGGTTTTGCTGATTTCACGGGATGTCGTTGATGCGCACGCTGATTTGTTCCTTGCG
>JBBRCO010000147.1:0-10078 GCA_038204755.1 Verrucomicrobiales bacterium | reverse complement strand
GCGAACCAATCCTTCAGCGACAGCCTTGCGGCCACCTTTAATCTTGCGATACCATGGGGTATTAATCCAAGTTTCCCTGGGCTATTCCCCACTGAAGGGCATGTAATTCACGTGTTACTCACCCGTGCGCCACTAGACTGATCTTGTATTACTACTCAATCAATCCCGTGCGACTTGCATGTCTTAAACACGCCGCCAGCGTTCGTTCTGAGCCAGAATCAAACTCTCCGTAAAAATAATCTGATTTGCCGTTCTGACATTACTGCCAGGCGGATTTCAAATCGGGGTGCCGACCTCTCAAGTTTCCTCTTTGGGCCGGCTTCCGCGCACTGTTTCAATATTGAAATCAGGTGCGCAGCGCACAATTTAATCTTTTTCCTCTTCTCAGCGAAATCATAGTCTGCTTAGGACCGCTTCGTTCAATTTGCATTTCAGTCTCCTGATTTGCGCCGAACTTGGCACGATTACCGCTGAGCCATACTGTCAAAGAGCTTGTTTCGAGGGGACTAAAAAGCCGATCGGGTGGGTCATTGAGCTTTCACTCGCCTGAGCACCGCGATCGACATCCTGTCTCTCGGTCGCCCTCCGTCGTGGCGACGGGCGGAACCTAGGCCAACCCAGACCCACGGGTCAACCCATTTTGATCAGCTTTTTCAGTTTTTTTCCACAGTCCCAGCAATCCCTTATGGAATATGGGATTTTTTATAAAGAAATCATTTCACAATCTAGCAAATCCGGGCCTTTTTTAGATTTTTTGATGCCGGGATGTCCCGGATGCGGACTTCAGGGCACTCTGGAATATTCCGTGAGCCCCCGCAAATGGAATGAGTCAGCACTAGCTCGGAATGTGAGAAATTCGGCCCCGCACGTACACCCACGAGATCCAGCCGCGCCATCTCTTACCGCTGTTTCAGACACCGTGTTCGAGTTGACTGGATCTCCTTAAAACTCGTCACTAAATGGGTGGAATGTGAAGAATGTCTCCCGTTGAGAATAGCCTTGAAATGATGGAACGCGGCCGCCATTTCCGGTGATTCGACAATCTGACACGGCTGATCCGCAGACTTGGAAGTGAACTCGGCGTGGTGTGAATCCGGGATCGGGTCGAGGATGTCGCGCAAGCCTTCCTGAGGTAGGGGACGGGTGATCTTGGTAGAGAGACTTCCGGCTCGAGGCGGCCTTCAGTCCGACCTTCTCGCTGCGATGACAAACGGACTGGAGTCCTTCGCTACTTTTCAAAAATCTTCCCAAACCCGGCATCCGGCGTATGGTCCGCGCGAACCTGTTACCTATGATTTTTTCCCAAATCCTCACCCACCCCGGCAGCTCGCATAAGGACGAGTTCCTGGCCTGCTGTCTTCTGCTCGCTGAAAACCCGGTAACCATTGTGCGCCGCGAGCCGGTGGCGGAAGATCTTGCGGACGTTTCCATCGCTGTCGTGGATGTGGGGCACGAGCATGCGCCGGAGCGGGGAAACTTCGATCACCATCAGTTTCCGAAGGATCATCCGCCGACGTGTTCGCTGAGTTTGGTATTACAGCATCTCGGGATTTACGAGGATGCGCGGGCGTTCTGCGATTGGCTGGAGCCGGCGGAATGGTTCGACACGCGCGGGCCGGTGGACACGGCGCGTTGGCTGGGCGTGGAGCGCGAGACGCTTTTCAAACTGAATTCGCCAATCGACACGACGCTGCTGCGGAGGTTCGCGCAGGTCTCGAAACTGGAGCCGGGCGAGCCGTTATCGGAGGTGATGCGCTGGATCGGTGAGGATCTTTTGAACTACGTGAAAACGCTGCGGGCGCGGCTGGATTACATCGGGGACGTGGGGGAATTCTGGCGGATCGGATCGGCGGATGACGGTTTCACTGTGCTTTACATGCCCCGTGAGGAGCCGCTGCCGGATGATTCGTCGGCAGGGCTGGCGCGGTTCATCGACTCGCATCCGACGATGACGGACGTGGCGGGCTTGGTCTATCCGGACAAGCGCGGCAAGGGCTACGGCCTCTCGCGGCACAACGACAACCTGCGGCTGGATTTCACCCGGATCGCCGAGTGCGAGGACGTGCATTTCGCCCATGCGCGGGGATTTGTAGCAAAGACCTCGGCCAGCGATCCAAAGCGGCTGAAGGAGCTGCTGAGCCAAGCGTGGATTTGAAACCCGGCCGCCTCGGGAAAAACAAGGCCTTGCGCGGTTCCGGTAACGATGGGACACATTTGAAGTGTTTTTCCGCCCCACCCGTCCTTTGTATTTATTTCCATGCGTGAAACCTTAACGGTCATTGGCTTGCTCGTCCTCGCCGTGGCACTGCGCTCGTCACGGGTGAACTATCTGCGGAAACTCGGTGCATTCATGCTTCTGGCGGCAAGTTTCTCTCTGTTCTATTTCATCACGGGGCATCTGTTCGGCGGGCTGATCGGCGTGGCGCTGTGGTTTTTCCTGCCTTGGGTGGAGCTGCTCACACGGATCCGCCGGATGCGGTTGCCGCTCAACAACCGCTTGCGCCACCGGGAAATCCCTAACCCGTCGTTTTTCCCGAATGCCACGGAAGCGGCGGCGGCGATGGAGGAGGCCGGCTTCGAGCACGTCTCGGATTGCGGCTGGGAATGGGCGGGCATGAAGCAGTTTTTCCGGCTGTTCTGGCATCCCGAGGAGCGTGCGATCGCCGCAGTCTGCCTGTGCGAGCAGAGCAACGTTGCCTTCGCGTTCATCACCATCACCTCACACGATGCGGCGGGAAAAATCTGGCGGACGACGAATTTCCCGTTCGCCCCGACGCTCCAGTGCCCACCGAACGTGCACTGGAACCACGTGCCGTGCGAGCGCAGTTGTTTCCACCAGATCCTCCGTGACCACCGAGCCTATCTCAACCGCGTAAAGGTCTCCACCGACGACCTGCGCATGCCGGATCCCGAGGAAATCGAGGACGGCGTGGAAAACGAAATGCGCCATCAGGTGGAGCACAACCTGTCCGCCGGACTCATCGAGCTGACCGGTGACGGCCATTTCCGATACTCGAAACGCGGCCTGTTTTTCCTGTGGGGCCAGTTCGTCAAGGACATGATCCGACTTTGTTAGACCTGAAACGTGCCCGCCACGATCAGGCTGCCGATGATCAGCCCGATGCCGATGCGGTACCAGCCGAACGCCGCCAGACCGTGGCTTTGCAAGTAGGACACCAGCCATTTCACCGCGAGTGCGGCGGAGACAGCGGCCGCGATAAAACCCACCGCCATCGGCAGCAGGCCGTATTCGTGGATCATCAGCTTGGTGCCGCCAAACAGGGTGTTGTACGCGGGATCCACTCCCACTTCCTTCACCTTGTCCACCGCGTCCTTGGCCGTCGCTGCGGTGAGCGTGAGCACTCCCAATAAAAACGAATACTCAACCGCCGCGCGGATTGACAGGCCGACTAACAAACCCCCGCAGATGGTCATCAGGCTGCGGCTGGTGCCGGGGCACATCGCTATGCATTGGAGAAATCCGATGATGACGGCCATTTTCAAGGTCAGCTCGGTGAGCTCCTTGCCACCGCCGATCACCGGGTTTTTCTTCCGCCACGCGGAAACGACGAGAATCCCAACGCCGCCGATGATCCATGCGACGATCACCGGCCACATGCCGAAGAGGTATTCCTTGATCTTGTGGCTGAGAATGATGCCGATGACCGCAGCGGGAAGAAATCCAGCAATGATGTTGAAGGCGAGGCTCAGGCCTTCGGCATTTTTACCCAGCACGCCCTGGATCATCTGGAGCACGCGTTTCCGATAAAGCCCGAGCACCGCGAGGATGGCGCCGCCCTGGATGCAGACGGCGAAAGCGTCCGCCGCAGCCTTGGACTCAGGGCCACCAGTGCCGATTCCCATCAACCTCTGCGCGACGATGAGGTGGCCGGTGGAGCTGACGGGCAGGTATTCCGTGATGCCTTCGATCACGCCCAGAATGAATGCTTGAAGAGGGTGCATGGTGAAATTTTTCTGAAAACTGGGCAAAGCCATCGCGCGGAGCAAGGCATTTGCGGTTGATTCTCCCGCGCCGCTGGAGAATGGTCTGGCCGTGTTCCACCTTTCATGAAAGTCCACTACCTCCGATTGGTCAGGCGGGCATTTCGTGCGCTCCGCCACAAGAAACTCCGCCACCGCCCGTGGTGGCAGAAGATTTCCAAGCCGCTCTTCCACCGCAGCTTATGGGTGCCGTGCCGCGATACGGTTGCCTCAGGCCTGGCGATCGGGCTTTTCTTTTCAATGGTGCCTTTCATCCCGCAGTCGATTTTCGCCGCAGTTGTCGCCATGCGGGTCAAGGGAAATGTCCCTTTCGCCATCGCCGCTTGTTTCATTAGCAATCCGATCACCAACGGGCCATTCTGGCTGGCTCAGATCTGGCTGGGGCAGTGGTTCATCAATTTCTTTTCACTTCCGATACCTCATTTCGTTTCCAAGGTTTCGATCGACCTGCCTGGCGTTGGCGTCGCTTCATTGAGCAACTTCCTCGTCGGATTCATCACTTTGGGAACCCTCATGGCACTCGCCGCCTATCCGCTGGTGCACCTTTTTTCCGTCTTCCTGCCGCACCACCTGCCGGTCCGGCGGCGGGGCCTTAGGCACGCTTTGCCGGCTGCGGCCCGAACCGACGTGCCGTGACGGCCGCGCCACAGGGCGCACCGAGCCGCTCCGGCCGGTCCACCACGGGAAATCGGAAAGTTTGCACTTCAGCCATCGTTGAGTGTTTCACCAGCCAGGCGAGACCCACCGCGCCGAGCGCCAGCAAGGTCAGCGCACCCACGGCCAGCAGCCCGATGCGCATCGATCTACCCGCCGGCACCGGGGCATTGCGGAGTTCAAAATAGACGTTGCACTCCTCGACGAGTTTTCCGGAAAGCGCCTCAATGTAGGCCTCGGGCGCGATTTTCGGGTCCACAGCATCGATGGCGCGGGTGATGGCGGCCGCCGTTTCGTGGGTCGGGATCAGGGCTTCGGGTGATTTCGGATCGGGAGAAACCGCTAGATCACGGCCGATCCCCACGCTGCGGCTGTCCGACTCGAAGACCAGCACCAAGCCGTTTCCGTCCGGCAGCCACGCTTGCCGCAGTTGCGCCGCGAGTGCGGGGGCGGAAGTGCCGATGAGCACCGGCTCGACCATCAGATAGATCCGGTAGCCATGGTCCGCCTCCAGCTTGCGGAATTGGTCGGAAATGCGTTTGAAGGCACCGCTGTCCTTGTTGAAAAAGCCGTTCTCGTCGCGGATGCCGAAATCCGGCGGTTTCGGCGTGCCATCCTTGGCCAGCCACTCCGGCAGCGCCTGACCCGGTGCCGGAAAAACCCCGGACACCCAGCAAATCAAAACCGCCATCCAATATTGAATCCGACGCACCTTGCAGGAAACCATTTACATTTCCGAATCAATGACAAGCGCGTTTCCCTCATTTGAAGGCATTTGGACCTAAACACGGAACCGGCATTCCCGCTTTTTTGCGAAATCCGCCCCTATCTCCCGAGGCCTGAACTTGACCCCGTGCGAATCGCCTGACAGAAAGAAACGGAAACGGTACGCCAGCACGGCATCCGTTCCAAAAACCAACCATCGATCTCATGAAAATCATCACACGTCTTGGATTCCTCGCCACCGCAAGTGCAGCCCTCACCCTTTTCTCCTGCGCCACCGGCGGCAAGTCACCGTCCGGCTTCCTCTCGAACTACAAGCAGCTCGACGGCGGCTACGGCACCGCCAACGCCGTTTCCTCCTATCTGAAACCCGGCGTCGATTTCAAAAAATACGATAGCGTGCTGATTGATCCGGTCACCACCGTCATCGCCACACCCGGCGTCGATCCAGCCGTCAGCGCCCAGCTCGCCGCTTACCTCAGCAGCTCTCTGCACACCCAGCTCGGCAAGGACTTGAGGGTCGTCAGCATTCCCGGCCCGGCTACCCTGCGGGTCCGCACCGCCCTCACCGATGTCGCGGAAAACCAGGCCTCCGGCAAGGCAGTCACCACCACCCACGCCAGCCCGAAGGCCACTCTCAGCGGCAGCCTCGGCTCGGATGCCGTCGCGTCCTTGGTTTCCAAAGTCGCGCTTGAAGGCGAAGTCGTCGATTCCGCCACCGGCGAGCGCCTGTCCGCCCTTACCGACCAACGCCTCGGCGCAAAACGCGAAGCCACCACAAAAACCTCGTGGGAAGCCGTCCACAGCGGCGTCAACCAAGCCGTCATCCGCCTGCGCGAGCGCTTCGAAAGCGTAAAAAAGAACTGAACGGACCGCGAAATTCATTTCGCCCGCGAAGCGAAGTGCTCATGAACCAGCCAACGACCTGCTTGGCTGCTACTGAGCCAAACGCCACGTCCCTGCTATTCGCTTGGTAATCATTTCGGAAACCAGTAGCTTCCCGCTGATGACCGACCCCGACGAGATCGCCTTTTTCGATTTCCAGGCGACGGAAAAAAGCGCCTCACCCCGCACACTGGCGAACTATCGGGACGCCCTCGCCGCCTATCAAAAATGGCGGGGCGAGCAGTTCACCGGCTGGCGCTCTGCCGCCGGCGATGATTTCCGCGACTACCTTTTCGCGCTGATGAAGCACGGCTTCAAGCGCGCCACCATCCGCCTACGCTTCGCCGCGCTGCGGTCGTTTTATAAATTCCTCGTCCTCCGCCGCGGCCTCGCCCGCAGCCCGGTGGCGGAGGTGCTGCTGCCGAAACCCGAGCGCGGCCTGCCGGTCATCCTATCTATCGCCCAGATCGACGAGCTGCTAGGCATGCCGTTGAAACTCACCATCGACGCAAAATCCCCGCCGTGGCTCCCGCTGCGCGATGCCGCCATCCTCGAACTCTTCTACTCCTGCGGCCTGCGGATTTCCGAACTGCTAGCGCTCGACGTCCGGCATCTCGATTTCATCGGAGAAACCGTGCGCGTCATCGGAAAAGGCTCGAAGGAACGCATGGTCCCCGTCGGCGGGCCGGCGATCAATGCGATTCAGCGCTACCGCCAGGAAGCCGCCGTCACCTCCGGCCCGCTTTTTCTCAGCAAGCGCCGCACCCGTATCACCCAGCAGGCGGTCGATCAGCTTCTGAAAAAATATCTGAAACACAGCAGCATCCCGTTCGCGATCAGCCCGCACAAGCTGCGCCACAGCTTCGCCACCCATTTGCTAGATGCCGGGGCCGATCTGCGCAGCGTGCAATCCCTGCTCGGCCATGCATCGCTTTCCACGACGCAGATTTACACCCACGTCACCAAGGAGCGCCTCAAGCAAGCCTACGACACCGCCCATCCCCGAGCGTGAAATTTCTCTATCATTCCATCGTGAAACTCTCCTGCGTTCTCAGCTTTTTCGGCCTCGCCGCCTGCTCGACGCAGCCTCCCCTACCCTCGCCCGACGGCGGAAAAGATCCCCGCCTCGTGCTCGCCGAGCGCATCCGGAACAGCCCGAAACTGGCGGTGCTGTTTGTTGGAAACAGTTATAGTTTCGGCGTGCCCAAGGCGTTTGAAAAAACCGCCGCCGCGCATGGCAAATCCGTGCGCACCGGCCACTCCACCTTCGGCGGCTGGGCGCTCTCCCGCCATGCCGCCTACGATGCCACCCTGAACAAAATTCGTCAGAGAAAATGGGACATCGTCGTCTTTCAGGAACAAAGCGAGATCCCCGCCCTGCCGCCTCGGAAACGCGCCGCCACGATGTTTCCCCCGCTGCGCAAACTCGTCACCGCAGCCCGCCAGAGCGGGGCCATCCCCGTCCTCTATCAAACCTGGGGCCGCCGTGATGGCGATAAATCCCTCCGCCACGACGATTTCCACGCCATGACCGCCCGCATCCGCAATGGCTACCAAGCCGCAGCCCGAAACTGCGGTGGGATAGTCGTCGTCCCCGCCGGAGACGCATGGGAACGTGAAATGACCGCCGGCCGCGCCGCAGAGCTTTTCATGCCAGACGGCAGCCACCCGACTCCATCAGGAAATGCGGTTACTGCGGAAGCTTTTTACGAGAGCTTTTTCGGGGAAGTCCGCAAAGGCGGCGGAGATGTTAGCAAGGAAGATGCTCCGACAACTGCCTAGGGTCAGACGCCCCAACGACAATGCGTTCATTTTAAAAACGCTGGAATGCGCTGCCGGTCCTCTCTAAGGTCACGACATGGCAGTGACGGTGCATTCCTACGAACCATTGGTGGATGAGGTTCCCCACCTTCCCCGCGCGGATCGCTCTCTGCTGGCGGGCCGGTGGCCGCAGCGTTTCAATGAGGACGAAACCGCAATCAGCCCGGAATGTCGGGCCGAATCGCGGCCACACATGAGCATCATCGATTCAAGAAAAACAAAACTGATATCCACCGAGGATGGCTGGAAGGACATCACCATCCTTAAGATTTAGTGCTCCACCTTTCCCCCACTCCTCTCACGCTTTGGATCGGCATCATCGCCTTGATCCTGATCGGCGCTTTGGCTGTCATTTCATGGAAACGCAGCCCGCATCCGAGGCGCACGGCGTTGTTGGAATGCCTGCGTTTTCTCGCTGCGCTCGGCGTGGTGATTCTCCTGTGGCAGCCGGAGTGGCTAACGACGATTCATCCGGACTCGAAGCCGAAAATCGCGATTCTGTGGGATGATTCCAAGTCGATGACCACCATCGACGCCGCGTTGCCGCCGATTTTGTCGGAAAAGTCCGAGGTCGTGTCCCGAGCGGATTGGGTGAAAAAAGCGCTCACCTCGGATCTCTGGAAACCTCTCGAAGCCAGCGGCGCGAACATTGTTTCCTCCAATCCTTTCGCCACTCCTTCTAATTCTTCACCATCAACTCTCAACTCTCAGCCATCAACTCTCTCAGGCACCGACCTCGAAGCTCCGCTCTCCGAACTCCTCGACAAGGAAACCAACCTCCGCGCCGTCGTCTTGCTCAGTGATGGCGATTACAACCTCGGCCAGCCGCCCGTCGCCGCCGCGCAGAAGATGCGTCTGCGTGGTGTCCCGCTTTTCCCGATTCCGGTCGGCAGCAACGTGCGCTTGCCGGACCTGGACGTTCTATCTGTTTCCGCGCCCACCTACGGCATCGTCGGAGAAAACGTGCAGATCCCCTTCACCATCCGCTCGTCGCTGGATCGCCAGGTGCGCACCATCGTCCGCCTGCGCGACGAGTCCGGCCACGAGCGCACCAAGGACATCGTCATCCCGCCGAATGCGGAAACCTACGACTCCATCCTCTGGCGGCTGGAAAAAGAAGGCTCGTCCACGCTCGAACTCTCCATCCCCGTCGCCGATGGAGAACTCGTCGCGACGAACAATTCCCGCAAGTTCAATATCTCCGGAAAACCGGAAAAAGTCCGCGTGCTCGTCATCGATACGCTGCCACGTTGGGAATATCGCTTCCTGAGAAACGCCCTCTCCCGCGACCCCGGCGTCGAGCTTTCCTGCCTCCTCATGCAGCCCGAACTCGGAGCCGGCGAGGGCAAGGACTACATCAAGGAGTTCCCCTCTAAAATCGAAGAACTCGCCAAGTTCGACGTCATTTTCCTCGGCGATGTGGGCGTGGCCCCGGGCCAGCTCACCAAAGAACAATGCGCCCTCATCCGCGGTCTTGTGGAAAACCAAGCGTCCGGCGTCGTTTTCCTCCCCGGCTCTCAAGGCAACCAGTTCACCCTGCTCGATACCGATCTATCCGATCTCATCCCCGTCATCCTTGATGACACCCACAAATCCGGCATGGCGGAATCCATCCCCTCCCCGCTCAACCTCACCACCGAAGGCCGCACCTCGCTTCTAACGATGCTCGGCGACAACGAAGAGGAGAACCCGGAAATCTGGCGCCGCCTTCCCGGCTTCTACTGGCACGCGCCCGTCATCAAGGCCAAGGGCGGCACCGAAGTCCTCGCCGACCACGGCAACCGCCGCGGAAAATTCGGCCCCATCCCGCTCCTCGTCACCAAGGCGGCCGGCAGCGGCAAGGTCCTCTTCATGGGCATCGACTCCGCCTGGCGCTGGCGGCGCGGCGTGGAGGATCTCTATCACTATCGGTTCTGGGGCCAGGTCGCCCGCTGGATGTCCTATCAGCGGAACATGGCCGCCGGCCAGCGCGTGCGGCTTTTCTTCAGCCCCG
>JBBRCO010000146.1:0-10143 GCA_038204755.1 Verrucomicrobiales bacterium | reverse complement strand
GCCGTGCAGGAGGAAATCGGCGGCAACGGCGCGATGATGGCCACCTATCGGCTCAAACCCGATCTCTGCGTCTGCCTCGACGTCACCCATGCCACCGACACCCCCGGCATCGATCCTAATAAATTTGGCAGCGTCAAACTCGGCGGCGGCCCCACCGTTTCCCATGGCACCGCGAACCATCCCCACCTCATCCAGCGCCTCATCGACGTCGCCGCGAAGTCCAAGACTCCGATCCAACACGAAGCCAGCAGCCGCTTCACCGGCACCGATACCGACAAGATCTTCCACTCCCGCGAAGGCATCCCCAGCGCGCTCGTCTCCCTGCCACTCCGCTGCATGCACTCCGTGGTGGAAACCGCGCATCTTGATGACATCGAGAACACCATCGACCTCCTCGCGAATTTCGTCCTTTCCCTCAGCGATAAAGACGAGTTCCGGCAATCACTGAGCTGATCCGTGAGAGCCCGAAATCCCCGCGCTATCAGTTGGGACGCCTTCTCACACCGAGAAACACCAGAGCACCCGCAAGGCCCAACAGGAACGTGGAAGGCTCGGGAACCAATTGCGGGTTTTCCGGATTGTTCGAGAACGTGTCGTTGCTAATACCCATGATTTTCGTATCCGCTTCACCCTCGATTGAGCCGGTGAGGTTGGAAATCTCCACGCGCACTCCGTAAACCGGGCCTCCCGTCTGGCCTGTTGGGAAGAACTTCGCCACGGAGGCGATGGTCATCGCCTGTGCCTGCGAGGGAACATTGCCAGCCGCCGCATAGCCGGTATTCCAATCATAGGCGCTGTAGCTCTGGCCTGTGGCCAGCCCCGCGCCTCCCAGTCGCAGGGTGTTCGAACCCGCGCAGGGCGTTCCGTTAGCGTCCAAGGGAGTCACCAGAAAGGAGCTGTTCCCCCAGCGTTCGGTGATCAGGAGGTAGTCGCTCAAGTTCAGCGCGTATTGGAAAAGCAGATCGTAATCGAATCCGCTCTTCGCTGGACTCGCTGGCGTGATGAAGTCCTGGAAACTGAAATTGCGCAGGTTCGTATCCGTCGCTGTTCCTGCCACCGCAGCGGCATAGGCTGCGGTGCCGCCGTTGCTCAGGGTGGTGACGCCGTTGTTGAAAACTCCGATTCCAGACAGCCCGGCCAACTGCGAGCTGACCACGGCCTTAGCTCCGGCTGTGTTGAAAAACGGCAGGTCGATCTCCACGCCATCCGTGATGCGGACGGATTTCAGGTTCACCGCCGTGTCTCCCGTATGCTCCACCCCGGTGGCCTCGGTGTTTTGCGGAACATCCAATCCGCCGATCAAGTAGGTGACCCGGCTGATAGGAACGTTGTTGAGGCCGGGTGTGACATCGATAACGGGTCTGACATCGATGACCGCCGCAACCGCGAAATTCATCATGCACGACAACAAGGACAGCGGAAGGAGAAGATTAGGGGAGGGGGAAAAACGCTTCATAACGCCCCGAAACCATCCGGCACCGAGTGGCAAGTAAAGTAAAAATCCGAATTTAACGCAACCACGCCACAGGCTCGTTTAGGCGTTGATTTGGAATCGTGAAATATCTCCCAAGTTCCCCATTCCATGTGACATTTCCGTCACAAAACCCTTTATTCACAAGGGTTTCCCGAAGTCACTGAGAATCAACAGGGACACGGGCGGCAACCCCTTCTCATGCCGTCGGAACCTCGTTTTCCCCCATCCGAAAAACAATCTATCAGTTACTGGAAATGCTTGGGAATCCCGGTGCATTCACAAACGGCGTACCGCAGAACAACGTGCGGACGGTCACCTGCAGCCACCTCGCAATTGGGCGGTTGAAACCCACGCCCTTGCCCGGATGTCCGCTCGATCCGGTCCGCTCAAACGCTTTCTCGCGGCCATCCAAAAAAACGGCTGACCGGCAGTGCATGACTCTCAGGACGCCTCCCTGTCCAAAGTCGGATGAGACTGGTTTTTCACAGGAAATAGGTAGTCATTCCCCGCCTTTAGATTCAGTCTGTCAGGTGATTTATGAAAACTATGAAATCACTGGTCATTATGACGGCCTTATCGCTCGCGGGTGCGGGTGGCGCCCTAGCGGGTGAGGCCGATTTGAAAATACCCAACCTCGACTCCGTGACGTTCAAGTCACTCGGTGGCGTGAGCGGGCACACGCTGATGCTCGCAGGCATCGCGGTTTGTTTGCTGGGGGCGCTGTTCGGCCTCCTGCAATATCGACAGACGAAAAACCTTGCCGTCCATGTCAGCATGGCACGCGTCTCCAACACCATCTGGGAAACCTGTAAAACCTATCTGTTTACCCAGGGGAAATTCCTCGCCATCCTGTGGCTGCTCATCGCGGCCTGCATGATCTACTACTTCGGCGTTCTCGAACACAAACCGGTGACACAGGTGATCGTCATCCTCGCCGCGTCCGTGCTCGGCATCCTCGGCTCCTACGGCGTGGCATGGTTCGGCATCCGCATCAACACCGTGGCCAACTCCCGCACGGCGTTTTCTGCGCTCAAAGGCGATCCCCTCGCCACGCTCGGCATTCCGCTGCGCTCAGGCATGAGCGTGGGCCTGCTGCTGGTCTGCGTGGAGCTTTTTTTCATGATCTGCATCCTCATTTTCCTGCCGACCGCACTCGTCGGGCCTTGTTTCATCGGCTTCGCGATCGGAGAGTCGTTAGGCGCTGCCGTCCTGCGGATCTGCGGCGGCATTTTCACCAAGATCGCCGACATCGGCTCGGACCTGATGAAAATCGTTTTCAACCTACCCGAGGATGACCCGAAAAACCCCGGTGTCATCGCGGACTGCACCGGTGACAATGCCGGCGACTCGGTCGGCCCCACCGCCGACGGCTTTGAAACTTACGGCGTGACCGGCGTGGCGCTGATCGCTTTCCTCGCACTCGCACTGGCCGACAGCCAGGAGGTCTGCGCGATGTTGATCGTCTGGTTGTTCGTCATGCGCACGCTGATGATCGTGACCTCGCTCGGCTCCTATCTGGTCAATGAAATGATCAGCAAGGCGTTGTTCAGCGGCAAGAAAGACTTCGATTTCGAAGCTCCGCTCACCCATCTCGTCTGGCTCACTTCCGCAGTTTCCATCGGTGTGACCTTCGTCGCAAGCAAGGTGCTGCTAGGTGATTTCGAATTTGCCGGAAAAGCGCTGCCTAACTTGTGGTGGGTGCTTTCCTTGATCATCAGTTGCGGCACGGTCGCCGGAGCGCTGATCCCTGAATTCACCAAGATTTTCGTCAGCACGAACTCCCGCCACGTCAAGGAAGTCACCAACTGCTCCAAGCACGGCGGTGCCTCGCTGAATATCCTATCAGGATTCGTCTGCGGGAATTTCTCCGCCTTCTGGATGGGCCTGATCATCATGCTCCTCATGTTCGGCGCATGGCAGTTCTCCACCAACTCCGACCTGATGGCCATCATGCCCGCGCAGTTCGCCTTCGCCGCACCGATCTTCGCCTTCGGCCTGGTGGCCTTCGGGTTCCTCGGCATGGGCCCGGTGACCATCGCCGTCGATAGCTACGGCCCTGTTACCGACAACGCGCAGTCCGTTTACGAACTCAGCCAAATCGAAGCCAGCCCCGGCATCGCCGCGGAAATCAAGCGCGACTTCGGTTTCAACGCCGACTTTGAAAACGCCAAATACCAGCTCGAAAAAGGCGACGGCGCAGGCAACACCTTCAAGGCCACTGCCAAGCCCGTGCTCATCGGCACCGCCGTGGTCGGCGCGACGACCATGGTCTTCGGCATCATCATGCTGTTGGAAAACATGTTCGGCGGCGTGGTCACCAAGCTCTCCATCGTGCAGCCGGAAATCATCCTCGGCCTCGTGATGGGCGGATCGGTGATCTACTGGTTCACCGGCGCGTCCTGTCAGGCGGTCGTCACCGGTGCCTATCGGGCCGTGGTTTATATCAAGGAGAACATGAAGCTTGATGTCACCACCGCTTCTGACAAAGACAGCAAGGAAGTCGTCGCCATCTGCACCAAATATGCGCAGAAGGGCATGTGGAACATCTTCATCGTGGTCTTCTGCTTCGCGCTCGGCCTACCGTTCTTCAGTCCTTACTTTTTCATCGGCTACCTGATCGGCATCGCCTTCTTCGGTCTGTTCCAAGCCATCTTCATGGCTAACGCCGGTGGCGCATGGGACAATGCCAAGAAGATCGTGGAAGTGGACATGCGTGAAAAAGGCACCGAATTGCACGCCGCCACCGTCGTGGGCGACACCGTCGGCGATCCCTTCAAGGACACCTCCTCGGTGGCCATGAATCCCGTCATCAAGTTCACCACTCTCTTCGGTTTGTTAGCCGTGGAAATCGCAGTGACCATGACCAATCAAACAACCAAAAACATGATCGGCGGCTTCTTCTTCCTCGTCGCCCTGATCTTCGTCTATCGATCATTCTACTGCATGCGGATCCCGGAAGACAGCGAGTCAGTATAACAGAAACCCATTCACCAAAAGGGGCGCTCCGGTCAGACGGAGCGCCCCTTTTTTACTTGCTTGCATCTCACCAAAATTGCGTCATCGCGGCAACAGAGCCACTCAGTCACTCTCGTCTTTTGCAACTTGCCGCGTTGCATAATGCCTTTTCCCAGGGACCATTACTCCCGCTGCCTGCGCGTTACCCGTTGAAGATCAGTAGTTCGATCCGTGGGGCACGGATTCTGCAAACAACGAACCGTGCCAGCATCCTGCTTGCATCAAAAGATTCACAACACCTAAATCACCAAATTCATGAACTCAATTGTCTATATCATCGGAGCAATCGTCATCGTCGTCGTCATTTTGAAAGTCCTCGGCTTGTTTTAAATTGAATCGGCAGGAAGCCGATCTGACTACGCACCATCCGGGCATGGTCAGAATTGAGCCTGGACGACAGAATCGTCTAGGATTTACATTCCAAGGTCTTCCAGAGATTTTTCCCGTGCCGTCCGGCCTCAGTCATCCGTGGCTTCAGTTCCGCCCATGGCCCGCGCCGCTTCGCCACCTCTGTTCAGAAACAACGAAATTACGGTCATCTCTTCGTTAATGCCCGGGTCTTCAAGAACGGACAACAAGGTCACGCCTCACCATCTTCCCATCCACTCATTGGCGGAAAAGCGTCATTGCGGGAACTACCCCGATTTACGCCGCTTCCTATCGAAAAGTTCTTGCATTGAACAAGCCCTAACATAAATTCATCCTCCGGTCGATGCCTGTCATTTGACCCGGTGTCCGGACCCGGCTGGGAGCTCAATACCCCTTTGAAGAGCGAAAGCCGGGGGTAACGGCCAGCCGCTGCAATCCATTCAACGGCGGAGACAGTTTGCGTCTCACTCACGGCGCTGACTCGGAAGAGGCGCTTGCAATCGAGGACGTCTTCATCCGGGATCACCCACTGGATGTTGCCGGTGTTTGACGGATCAGTGATGTCACGGGCGATAGTCGCCCAGTCGGTTTTCAGGTCACTGGTTTCCACGGTGTGCGTGGTGGCGGGTCGGGCGTCCCATTTGAGTGTCAGGGTTTGGGTGCCACTGGTGAAAGGGCGGCGGAATCCGCTTCGGGTGCTGGTTAGGTTTCCCTGAGCCACCCGCTGAACGTCTTCCGCTCGGAGGAGAGCATGTCTTTCCCTATCAGCCGGGCGTTGCGCGGATCGTCCCTGGCGATTTTCCCGTCAAGCACCAGGGTGGCTGCCAGGAGATTGCGCTGATAGAAATTTACTTTCGCGGGAAGCTCCTGAAACAGCCGTAGGGCTAGACCGAAAAGAGGGGAAATGGGGGGGGTCCGGGGTGAGTTTGCTGGCGCTGAATATGGCTGATTTCTTACTGGCGACACCCAATCGCCAAACCACTTTTGTCGGCGAGGTTCAATCGACCAGCATGCCGCCGGGCTTGAGATTTCATTGGGTTTCGAAGACCAAGCGGAGAAATCCCTTTGCGCCATTGGACAATGGAATGCTTACCCGGTAGGTGCTGCCGGAGACCAGAATCGGCGTTGTGCCGGACCACACTCCGGCAAGCCCGGCCTGGGTCTGGCCTTTGACCTTCAGCGGGCTACCGCCGCTGCCGTCAGTGAGTTCGAGGTAGCCGCCGTTGGTGGTGACGGTTAGTGAAGGCTTGATCGTGAAATCAAAGTGCAGATGGGTGGCGGTCAGGCTGACGACGGTGAGTCCCGCTCCGGCGCTCGCGGCGCTCGTGGGAATGGTGCCGAGCATCAGTTCCATAGCGTTGTTTCCGCCATCATTGTCAGGGTCGGCACTGGCGAGCGCGTTCATCCCGGTGAGCGAATTGCTCGCCATGAAGGCCGCGAACAAGGAGGTGGGCCGGGACGAGATGGTGAAAAAGCCGCTTCCCATTGGATAGGGTTCGTAGCCCGAACCTTGGCCGTAGAAACGGGTCCTGCCGGTGCGATCGCGGAGAAAGATCCGCACCTGCCATTGGCCGGTGGCGCTGCCCTGAGGGAGCGTTCTCATGAAACGATAGGTGCCGGATACGGCGTCGCCGCTGGTGCGGTTGGTTCCATCAAGAAACGCAAAGAAACCGCTTGGATAGATATCCGCAGGATCGTAGAAAAAGGCGTAACCTTCTTTCAATCCGCTCCGGTCATCCAGGACGGAAACATCCACCTCGATCGTCGCCGGCCCGGCGGAGGTGTCGATCTGGGCGGGACTGACCGAGATGGAGGTGACGATTGGATTCGTCTCGTCCACCGCGCCGGAGTTCACCACCATGAACGTTTCGTCAGCTTCGGCGGGAAACTCGATTTCATAGGGATACTCGTGTTCGTTCAGGGCGTTGTCCACGAGACGGCTGCCTACCGACCATGTTCCGGGCACCGCATATTGAGGAACGGTGACCTGAATCTGGTAGATACCATTGAATTCATCCCCGGCGATGCGGGCGGACTGGTCGAGGTGAAAAATTTCCGAAGAGTTCTCGTCCGGGT
Organism: Verrucomicrobiales bacterium; assembly: GCA_038204755.1. Lineage (GTDB taxonomy): Bacteria > Verrucomicrobiota > Verrucomicrobiia > Verrucomicrobiales > Akkermansiaceae > Luteolibacter. The sequence goes on along the minus strand of JBBRCO010000146.1, from coordinate 3,209 downwards.
TCAGCACCGACACATTGCCGTCTCTCAGACCGGAAAGCGTGTCGGTGACTTGCAAGGTGACGGTCGCCATGACGTTGCCCGCAGTGACATCGACGCTTCCCGGGGTGACCTCTATGTTGCGGAGCAGAGCGTTTTGCGTGTCGGTGACGGTAGGGTCTCCGGCATAAAAATTCTCGATCTCCTTCACCGGGAACGTCTCGCCGCCGGGTCCGTAGATGACCTCGATGCCTGAGATGGCCTCGGTCACGGTTACCTGTGCCCGCCAGAGGCCAAATTCCGAACTGGCGGGGATTTCGAACACAAACTCGTAGCTTCCGGCTAGATCGCTCAATCCGATGATGGATGAACTCATTTGGCCGTTGCCGGACGGGTCGAACAACTCGACCCGCACCTCTGAAAGCCCGTTAGAGTCGTCAGTGGCATCGACCGTCATGGTCACTTCCTGCACGCCCTGCGTGAGATCCAGCGAGCGGGACGAGAACCGCAGATCTTGAACCTGAGGTAGCGCGGCGTCGGTGTCGGCCTGGAAGCGCACCTGGTCCACCCAGCCCCGGTCGTCGCCGTTGGATCCGCCGCCGTCCTTTCGATAGATCCATTCCACAGTGTGATTGCCCGCCGGCAGATTCAGCGTTTTGGTCCCCCAGCCGGTGGAACCGCTGATTTCCTCGCTGCTGATGCCATCTACCGACACCGAGAAGAAATCCGAGCCTCCTTCCGAATCGACCCGCCATTGGAAGGAAAGCGTCCCCGGTCCCGCCACGGTGGTTCGGAATGTCGCCTCGCCATTGTCCTGGATGGGCAGGCTCATCGCGGAATCCACGCCATCGTTGCTGTCGATATTCTGCATCACCCACCCGGCGCCGCCGGTGGTGAACGGAAGCTGCACCGCATCCACGGCCTGCGCGAGGAATCCCGCGAAAGAACTGAGAGGCGCGGAACTAACGGCGACGCCGCCCGCCGGGGTGAAGCTGTTATTTCCGATATTGTCCTGGAGGAAGATCTCGAAAGTCCAGTTCCCGGCCTCGCTGGCCTGCGGGAAATCGAACGTGACCTGGTAGGTTCCGTTTTCGGCGTTGCGCTGGGAATCGTCGAAATATTTGAGAAAATCATAATTCACGTCGCCTCGGGGATCGCGCGGGTAAATGAAGCCGTAGGCCAGCCCGGAAGGATCACCGGTGGCGGCGAAAGTGAAGGTGACGGATTTGCTGCCGAGAGTGACATCCACTGCGGCGGGTGCCACCGAGGGAGAGACGAGGACCGGCGGCGTGCCGCCACTCCTGGCGACCACCTTGAAGCCCGAAAGGCGGAACTCATGCAGGGCCGTGCCGGCTGAGCCGGACTCCATCTCCATCAGAAAACCCACGGCCTCCACATTATTCAGCACCAGGGGGGTGAAGACTGCGGAGGTCTGGTTGAAATTCATCCCGTTTTTTACAGATGAGGTCGGGGTGAATGGTGCCCAGGTCTCGCTTCCGGTGACAGCGAGTTGGGCTGTCGTGAAGGTTGCACTTCCCAGCACACTGGACTGGTTGGCAGACGAAATGTAGTAACTGCCCCCCTTGCGCACCACCATGCGAACCGAGCCGTTGGTGCTGTTCAGATTCCCATTTGCCGAGGCGGCCTCTACCTGAAAGGTCGAACCCGCACCCAGGGTCGCTGGATTGACAGGGAAAGTATGGAGCACATACATCCGAGCGTTGGTTGACGCCGCATTCGGCTGCATGATGTAGCGCAGGTAGTCACCCCATGAATAATTCGCTATCTGCGGAGACGTGCTGGTGGGATCGCCGGATACAGAGGTTCGCTCAAAGCCAAAGTTGAACGCCGGCCCGGTATAACCCGAAAAGGCCGAACTCGCCTTTGACCAAGTGAGTGTGCGCGAGATCTCCCCGCCTCCCGAGCCATATGTCGCGGACAAGTTGGTGTTTGCGGTGCTCGGCACCAGATTGCCTCCAAAATCCACCACCGTCACGAGAGCCGAAATCGGCTCCGGGTTCCAGCGATACATGATCACCTTCGATTGATCATCTTCCTCGGCGAAGATCAGGTATTCCCCATTGGATCGTCGGATGGCGGATATGCCGTGCATGATATCGATGAGGCCGCTATGGCCGCCGACTTCCGGGCCGGGCACCAAAGAACGAACCAAGGTTCCGTCGTCCAGGCGATAGACAAAGACACGGGCGTCGCTCGAGCGGACAGCAAACACATAGTCCCCGGCCAGAGTAATGCTCTTAATTGCTGCGGTGGAATGCCCCCCGGTGTTGGGGGAATAGGGAAGTGCGGTCCGCCATCTCTGCGTGGGGCTGCCGGTCCAGTTGTCATAACAGATGATTTCCTTGCCAACGATGCCCCATTCCTGAGCGTTGCCCGGCCGGGTGTGATTGAGCGTGAAGCCGGTGAGCAGCATCATGTTGTTCGATGGATAGTAGCAGGCCCGCTCCAGACGAGTGCCACTGGTGTTGGGAGCGCCGAATACGTCCGCTGGCCGGGCAAAGGTCTGGGTATTGGCATAGTTATAGATCGGGTTCCCCTGCGCATCGAGACCCTGCATCGTGTAACGCGTGATCGGCCCGTTATACGTCGTTGTCCAAATGTCACCCGCGGAATCAACCCACATTCCCCAGATATTGTGAACGTAAGTGCCCTGCTGGGTCTCTCCCGTTTCTTTAAGCCCGTTGCCGTTCGCGTCTCTCCAAATGTTGGCATCTAGCGGGCGGTTGGAGGCCCCGCGGTTAAAGATGACAGAGGGAGCTACGATCTCCGAGTTCGGCAGAAAGCGATAGAAGCACAGGGTTTCAGAAACCATGTCGGTGATGATGAGGAATTTCTGGCCGCCAATCGTGCGCACCCATGTCCCGCCTTGCCTGGAAATGCTTCCCAGCCGGGGATCGGCGGGGTAGGCGAAGGGATCGAGCGTCAGTGCCTTGTAGGTCCACTCTTGCCCGGTCGGTTTGGTGTAGTCCATCACATACCTAGCTTCCCGAGTATAAACGGTGGTGGCGTCCGTCGTCGGGTCGGCTTCCGCACAGTCAACATACTCCAGACAGTATTTCTCCCAGAGCAATGTGGAGGCATTGTTGAATTTGCGCAGCTCCATCCCGGTTCCCGAGCCGATGACTCCCCACCAGGTTTTAGGCCCGTTAGAGGCCACCGTCACATTGCCACTGTTATCCACGCCTACCGCGACCGGGTGGTTGAATTTTAAA
>JBBRCO010000145.1:0-10151 GCA_038204755.1 Verrucomicrobiales bacterium | reverse complement strand
AGGATCGGCTTCGAAGCATTTTCCGGCGATCCAGGCCGCGTACCATTTGGCTTCGACGGCTTGGGGTTCATAGGCTTTCGCTAACTCGGACAACATGGGGGCGGATGGATGCCAGAGCCCGCCGGGTTTGTCCAGCATCGGCGCTATCCAGAAGAAGGATCAGTGCCCGTCAGCATTTTCGCAGTTGCGGCGCATGTTCTGGCGTCGTGTTGAAAAATTCCTTCGAGCCGTATGGGTTCAAGAGCGGTTTTGGATTTCCCGGGGGTGGCTACGGCGTGCGGCGCGGGGCGATCGCCAGCAGATCGAGGATGCCTTGATCGGTCTTGTGATGGATGGGCCGCAGTTTCTCAACAGTGGTGGCGTCCTGGGTGTTTCCAGAGATGACTTCGACGGCGACGGGGCAGCCTGCGGCGTTGGTGAGCAGGCGGATGACGATTTGCTCGTGGCTGCGGTTATAGCTGAATTGGACGATTTAGCTCTCTTCGTATTGGCGCTCGAAGTAGCTGCTAGTGATATCGAAAAGGACGATGCAGCCGTTGCTGAGGTGGCTTTTGGCGAAGGTTTGCTGAAGGGCGTCCTGACGCTCCACCAGGCGTTCGAGGCCGGCGTCTTTGGCGAGATCGAGCAGGGCGGCGCTACAAAAAAACGGCAGCCCTTGCGGACTGCCGTTTTTGTTTTGAATTTCTGTTACCGGAAATCAGATTCCCTTCTTTACCACGTCGGTGAGGAGATCGATGACGCGGTTGGAGTAGCCCCACTCGGTGTCATACCAACTGATGAGCTTGAAGAACGTGGAGTTCAGCTCGATGGAAGAACCGGCATCGAAGATCGAGGAAGCCGGGGAGTGGATGAAGTCGGTGGAAACCACTTCGTCATCGGTATATTCAAGGATGCCCTTGAGGTAGGTCTCGGAGGCGTTTTTGAGTGCGGCCTTGATTTCCTTGAGGGAAGTCGGCTTCACGGTCTTCACGGTGAGGTCCACTGCGGAGACGGTCGGCGTAGGAACGCGGAAGGCCATGCCGGTGAGCTTACCAGCCACTTCCGGGCAGACAAGGGCGACAGCCTTCGCGGCACCGGTGGTGGACGGGATGATGTTAATGGCGGCGGAACGGCCACCTTTCCAATCCTTCTTGGAAGGACCATCGACCGTTTTTTGGGTCGCGGTGTAGGAGTGGATCGTGGTCATCAGGCCTTCGGCGATGCCGAATCCTTCCTTGAGGAGAACGTGGACGATCGGCGCAAGGCAGTTCGTGGTGCAGCTTGCGTTCGAAATGATGTGATGCTTCGCAGGATCGTAAAGCTCATCGTTGACGCCGACGACGAAGGTGGCGTCCTCGCCCTTCGCAGGAGCGGAAATGATGACTTTCTTGGCACCGGCGGTGATGTGGCCCTTGGCTTTTTCCGCTTCGGTGAAAAGGCCGGTGGACTCGATGACGACTTCCACGCCGAGCTCTTTCCATGGCAGACCTTCCGGGCTGCGGGCGCTCACGACCTTGATTTCGTGGCCGTTGACGACAATGATGTCGTCGTCTTCGAGCTCTGGAGAGGACTTCTTCGAGGAAACGGTGCCGGCGAAGCGACCCTGCGTGGAGTCATACTTCAAGAGGTAGGCGAGGTTGTCCGCTGGAACGATGTCACCGACGGCGACGACATTGAAGGTAGTTCCAAGGTGGCCTTGTTCGACGAGGGCACGGAAGACAAGGCGGCCGATGCGGCCGAATCCGTTGATGGCAATATTTGTAGGCATGTCAGTATTTCAAAATACCGATGCGGCTCTTCCGCCCGGCGGCGGGATTGTGCATGCCGAATGCCCAGCGTCAATCTTCGGACTCGATTTCGATACAAAATGCGGGAATTCCCGGAATCAACGCACGGGTCCCGGTCGCCATGGCCGAAGTTCTTGAAATCCCAAGGCAATTTCAGCCGGAAAATGGCGCAGAGAGGGCACGAGCGGAGCCAGTCTATCCAACCTGGCCACTTGTTTCAGTTATACCCCGCGCCCGCTTGCCGCTTGACGGCAAAAAACGACGGGCCCAGTCTCTCAGTTGAAATCGAAAGCCCCAACCCAATGGAACCTCAGCCCGCCACTCCACCGCCCGTCATGCCGAATATCCCTCCCCCGGCTCCCGCCACGAACTGGCGGCTCTATTTCGAGCTGCTTTCGTTCACCGCGTTCGTATTCCCCTTAGGTCAGATCGCGGGTCCGCTCATCCTGTGGCTGATCAAGAAGGACAGCGACGCCACCGCCGATACCGAGGGCAAAAAGGTCATCAATTTCAACCTCTCATGGCTGCTCTGGACCATCGCCTCGTGTGGTTTCGGCATCCTCGTCTGGCTGGTCATCGCCATCATCGCGACACTCAAGGCCGCTAACAACGAGCCATTCAAACACCCGTGGACGATCGGGTTTTTAAAATAAAATTCCTCGCCAAACGCGCCCGAAATTACCCATCCTCCCTAGGATTAAATCACAAAGATCGTTTGAGAATTTCAAGGGCCCCGCTTCACCATGAACTCCGCTAAAAATTGCTCGCTCCAAAAGTCGTTCGACAGACTCCGCATTCCGGTAGCGACGGAAGCGGATGGAATCCCGTTTTTTCACAGACAAAAAACCATGAACATCCCAGGAACCAACGTAGCACTCGACTGCTTCACCGAAGCCACACGCCAGACGCCACGCGATACGAATCCCGCCCAATGGAACATCGCCAGCGGGCTTGCCCATATTGCCCAGGCCATGAACGAGCTGGAGGTCGAGATTCGGACGCTTAGATCCGAAGTCAGAGCGCTCTCCCAGAAATAAAGGAAACGGATCCCGTCCTGAGAAGAACCGTGGATGGGTTCCGATGGCGGTATGGGCATGGATCATCGGTAGCTCCTCAAGCTCCGAGCGTCGGATCGTAGTCCTTCGGAGCACGGATGATTTTCTCGATGCCGTGTTTGGTCACGAGATTTCCGGCGCTGGAACGGCCTTTGATTCCGAACTCGGCGAAGTGGAGCGGGCGGATGAGATTCTTCATGCGCAGGCCGGACTTGAGGTGGACCAGCAACATCTGCGCGGCGCTTTCCTCGTTGGTCTTGTGGAAGGCAAAGTAAAGGATGCGGCTGCCGGGCGTGCCCTTGGTGAGATCGTATTCCTTATCGCGGGTGATGCCGCCGACGGTGAAGCGCTTGGCAAGAATGGCGCCATCGCGGCCGTCCCGATAGATCATCGAGTAGATGAGGTCCTCGTCCTTGCGGAAAATGGCGACGCGCAGCGGCTTCTGACCGACGAAGACTTTATCCGCCACCTTCATGACGCGCATCTTGCCGTCCTGGGTGAAGGCAATGATGTCATCAATGGTGGAACATTTTTCGATAGACTCGCCGTCCTTCTTCAAGCCGTAGCCGGCGAAGCCGTTCTTCGCGTCCAGATAGAGCGTCTCGGTAGCGGCGACGACCTGCATGCGGTCCACGCGGTCGAAGGATGCGATCTCGGTTTTCCGCTCGCGGTCCTTGCCGTATTTTTTCTGGAGGTCCTCATACCACTTGATGGTGTATTTCGTGAGGTTGCGGAGGTTCTTATCGGTCTCTTCGATGAGTTTTTCGAGGCCTTTGATTTCCTCGTCGGCCTTGAAGGAATCGAACTTGGAAATGCGCTTGATCTTGATTTCGGTAAGTCTAACGAGATCATCCCCGGTGACCTCGCGCTTGAGGAGTTTCTTGAATGGCTTCAAGCCGTCGTCGATGGCCTTGAGCACGGCCTCCCAGGTTTCGCATTCCTCGATGTCCCGATAGATGCGGTTCTCGATGAAGATTTTCTCCAGCGAGCTGAAATGCCATTTCTCGGCGAGCTCACCGAGTTTGATTTCCAGCTCCATCTGCAGCAGCTCGCGCGTGTGGTGGGTGACGCGGCGGAGGATGTCGGAAACGCCCATGAACACGGGCTTGCCCCCGGTGATGACGCAGGCGTTCGGAGAGATGGTTAGCTCGCTATCGGTGAAGGCGTAGAGTGCGTCGCGGGTTTGCTCGGGATCGGCACCGGCGGGCAGATAGACGAGGATATCGGCATTGGCGGCGGTGTTGTCCTCGATCTTCTGGATCTTGATCTTCCCCTTGTCCGCAGCGGCGACGATGGACTCCATCAGATTGCCGGTGGTAGTGCCGAAGGGGATTTCCGTGATGCGCAGAAATCCCTTTTTCTCGGTGGAGATGCGGGCGCGGACGCGGACTTTCCCGCCGCGGAGGCCGTCTCGGTAATCGGACGCGTCCATGATGCCGCCGGTGGGGAAATCCGGGACCAGCGTGAACGGCTGATCTCGCAGAACGGCGATGGAGGCTTCGATGAGTTCGTGGAAATTGTGCGGGAGCACCTTGCAGGCGAGGCCGACGGCAATGCCTTCGACGCCCTGGGCGAGCAGCAGTGGAAACTTCACCGGCAGCGTGTCCGGCTCCTTGCGGCGGCCGTCGTAGCTGGGGAGCCAATCGGTGGTTTTCGGGTTGAAGACGACTTCGTTGGCGAATTTCGTGAGGCGGGCCTCGATGTATCGTGGGGCGGCCGCGCCGTCGCCGGTGAGGGTGTTCCCCCAGTTTCCTTGGGTGTCGATGAGCAGGTCCTTTTGCCCGAGCCCGACGATGGCGGCACCGATCGACTGATCGCCGTGCGGGTGGTAGTTCATCGTGTTTCCGACGATCCCGGCGACCTTGTTGTAGCGGCCATCGTCGATTTCATCCATGGCGTGGAGGATGCGGCGCTGCACGGGCTTCAGTCCGTCGAACAAATGCGGCACCGCACGTTCGAGGATCACATAGCTGGCGTAATCGAGGAAATAGTCGGAATACATCGCGCCAAGCGAGGCATGATGGTCAGGGTCGTGCGTCATGTGGCGGATTGGTTAAAGAACCCGCAAGCCGGGCGCAAGTCTGGGGTGAGAAGATCGTTTCCTGGTTTTCGTCCGTGCGGGTTGGTTTCCGGCGGTGCGGTCGTGGTTTCCCTCCGTGCGGCGCTGGTTTTCGTCCGTGCGGACTTCCCCAGACTTGCCGTTTGGAATCCGGGTGCTACTTCTCTGGAATGAAGAGTCACTCTGAGATCGGCAGACGCGATTGGCTGAAAACCGCCGCTCTCGGGAGTGCGGCCGCGATGATGGGACGCACCAGCGCCACGGCCGAGCCAGTCGGCGCTCCAGGAAAAAAGGTGCGCGGCGTGGTTTTCATGGTGTCCGACGGTATGAGCCCCGGCGTGCTGACCCTGGCCGAGGCCTATTCCATGCTCACCCGCCAAAAGGGCACGCACTGGTGGACGCTCTTCAACAACCGCAACGCCTCGCGCGGGCTGATGGACACGGCGTCCGCAAACTCCATGGTGACCGACTCCGCCGCAGCGTCCAGTGCGTGGGGCGGCGGCCAGCGCGTGAACAACGGCTCCATCAACATCAGCACCAGCGGCAAGGCGATTTCCCCGATCGCGGAAATTTTAAAAAACAAAGGCGCGCGCATCGGCCTCGTCAGCACCGCCACCATCACCCACGCCACTCCCGCCGGATTCGCAGCGTGCGTTTCAAAACGCGCTGATGAGGACGACATCGCACCGCAATATCTGAACCGGGTGGACGTGATCCTCGGCGGCGGCTCGGGGCATTTCAGTAAAAACGACCGCATGGACCAACGCGATCTATCCGCCGAGTTCGCCGCAGCCGGATACGGAGTCATCGCCAGCCGTGATGCCCTGCTCGCCGCGCGCGATGAAAAACTGCTGGGCAATTTCACCCGCGGTCACCTGCCCTTTTCCATCGACCGCGATAACAATCCGGAAATCGCCGCGAAGGTCCCCACCCTCTCGGAAATGGCCAGTGCCGCGCTCACCCGGTTCCTCGCCAGCGACAAGCCGTTCCTCCTCCAAATCGAAGGCGCGCGCATCGACCACGCCGCCCATCTCAACGACATCGGAGGATTGCTAGGCGATCAGCTTGCCTTCGATGACGCGATCGCCACGGTTCTATCATTGATCGGAAATCGCGCCGACATCCTGCTCGTCGTCACCAGTGATCACGGCAACTCCAACCCCGGACTCAACGGCATGGGCATCAATTATTCCGAGAGCAACAAGACGTTTTCCACCATCACCCGCTTCAAGGCCTCGCACGAGCGCATCCTCGCCGAGTGGAACGCCCAACAGGGCAGCAACGCCGCCGAGGTCACCGCGATCATTGAAAAACATCTCGGATTCACGCTGAAACCGGCGGAGGCGAACGCGCTGTTGGAGATCGTTGCGAAGCATCCGGTCATCGAGTGGAACGAGCAGCTCAGCAAGCCGGAAGGACTGCTAGGCCAATTCGCCGGTAACCACACCGGCATCGGCTGGACCGGCACCACCCACACGTCCGATCCCACGATCATCTCCGCCGTCGGCCCGCAGTCGGACCGGTTCTCCGGCATGGTGCGGAACTCGGACGTCTTCGGGCACCTCGTGGAAATGTTAGGATGAAAATCACCGGACTGCACCACGCCGCCGTCATCGCGTCGGACTACGCCCGCTCGAAGAATTTTTATACCGAGGTGCTCGGGCTGGAGATCATCGCGGAAACGCACCGGGCGGAACGGAGTTCCTACAAGCTGGATCTAGCCGTTCCCGGCGGATCACAGATTGAGCTATTCTCGTTTCCCAATCCACCGCGGCGCCCGTCTTACCCGGAAGCCTGCGGACTGCGGCACCTCGCGTTTTCGGTGGGTGATCTGGACCACGATGTGGCAGAGTTGATAGAGAAAGGGATTTCTGTCGAACCCATCCGCGTCGATGATCTGACGGGAAAGCGTTTCACCTTCTTCGCCGATCCTGATGGACTGCCCATCGAGCTTTACGAAATCTGATGGAGCGCCGGCTTTAGCCGGCCAGCCTCAAACACGCCGGCTGAAGCCAGCGCTCCATAAGGCTTTTAGGCGTGGCTCGTGGTGAAGAAGATTTCCATCCGGTGATGGAGATCATCGTAGAAGCGCTTTTTGATCGCTTCGAGCGCGGCGCGCTTGTCGATTTCCGCGACGCCGATGGATTGCTCCTCCAGCTTCATTTTCTCGGCGAAGGACTTTTCCATTTCCGTCAGCGAGTCGAGAAACTCACGCGCGGCGCGGGTATGCTCGACGCCATCGACGAGCGCGTTTTCCAACCGCTGGTTCCGCGTGACGGCGATGAGATTTCCGCTAGCGAGCTGGTCCATGTAGCGCACGCGGCTTTGGCGGAAGGCGCGATGCTCGGTGTCGAAGGTAATTTCATCGCGGTCCACCAGCGTGTCGTAAGGACCGGGCTTGGTGAAAAATTTCACGATCAGCGGGATGGTATCGACGAGCATGAAAAGCAGCGTCAGCACGAGGTAGGTGTAGAACGCGAACTGCCCGCCTTGATTTCCAGCTTGGAAAAGCGTGTGGAGGGCGAGTGTCTGGGTGAGGATGTCACGCCGTGGCTCGGCCCGCATGGCCTCGATGCGGTTCGACTCCTCCGTGGCGACTCCGGCGAGTTCGCCTTGGACGCGGGTGAGCTCGGCGAGGCGGGTGTCGATCTGTTGTTTGATCGTCAGGCGGAGTGCGTTCTGTTGGGTTACGAATTGCTCGGCCTGGTCGTTCTCCACCCGCTGTTTCAGCCCGGCGACGCGCCCGGCTTCGGTTTTGTTAGCCAAAGCGATTTCCGCGAGCTTCTGTTCGAACAGGGTGATGGCCGCCGCTTCCGCCTGGCGGGCCTGGGTTTGCAGGCTGGCTTTCTCGGCAGTGAGATGTTCTAGCAATCCACCGAGGCGCTTCGATTCTTCGCGGCGCGGCTCAAGTTGGTCGGCGCGGATCGAGCGGGCGCGCGGCCCCTCGCCGCGCATGCCGGAACGCTGGCCGTTGAGTTCGCGCTCGAACTCCGCCTGCCAGAAACCGAGCTCGGTTTGCAGCTTCTCGTATTGCGGGGTGAATTCTGCGGATTGTTTTTCCACCACCGCCAGACGCTCACGGAATGGCGTGGTGCCTTCCTCGATGGCGGCCTTGAGTTCCTTCTGTTGGGCGGAGGTCAGGCCGGGAATGGCGGAGGACGCATCTTCATTTGCCTGAAGGATGAATTTCGCTTGGAAGGACTCGTTCCACTTCGTGCGCTGCTCGGCGAGCGCGGCTTCGAGCACCGTGACCTGGGCGCGGATTTTTCCCTTCTCGTTTTCAAATCCGGTGCGGACGACTTCGATTTCCGCCGCGCGGTCCTTTTCGATCACCGAAGAAACCGTGTCGCGGAAAAGCAGCAGCACGAGTGGGTGGGCGATCGTGATGCCCATCAGGATCGCGACGACAATCCGCAGCGAAAACTGCGAGAGCTTGCGAAAAATCGACATGTAAGGCCGGTAGCCGGCGAGCAGCGCGCGATCAATGGTGAGGATGATGAACGACCAGACCGCAGCGACTGGATAGATGACGCGCGCGTTGTCGGTGAGTGTCGAGAGCGCATAGGCGCAGGCGATGAAGGCGAAGGCGCACGGGACGAGCACGGTCGCGCCGAAAGCGACGTATTTTCGCTGCTCCCACGCTGGGCATCGTTCGAGAGTCTCGGTGCCGGCCCCGGAGAGCCAGAAAAACGCGCGTTTGAAAGAGGGCATGAAGTTTGTAAGTTAGCGGGATATTACTTACAGGGATATTGGGATGTTTCAAATGGAGTTGATTTTAAAACTTGACCCGGCACTACGCAGGCACCACTAGTTACCACATGAATTATGCAGTGACTTTGGTGAGGACAAGTGTGTCGCTGGACACCGGGACACTGGGAGTTTTGGACAGCCTCGCGAAACGCTGGGCAGTTTCCAAAGCGGAAGTCATGCGCCGTGCCATCCGCAAGATAAAGGAAGAGGTTGATGCCGAGGATCTGCGCCCGAGTCCGCTTCAGGCCTTGGATTGGCTGCAAGGCGGTGCGGGTCTGACCTTGCGCGAGGGAGAGGATTTCAAGGCAGACATCGAAGCCGAGCGCCTCGCTAAACGTTACTGGTGGGAATCATGATCCACTTGGATACCAACTACCTCGTGGATATGGTGACCGTCGGTTCGGCCGGTGCTGCGAATGTGAGCGCATGGCTCAGAGCGGGAAAATCCGTTGCAACGAGCGCGGTCGCGTGGTCGGAATTTTGCAATGGCCCGCTTTCCAAAGCGCAGAAAGACGCCGCCTTCGCCGTGCTGGATCGGAAAATCACCGACTTCACCTGGCGCGAGGCGGAAGAGGCCTCGCGGCTTTTCAATCTGAGCGGCAGGCGGCGCGGATCGCACGCCGATTGCATGATCGCTGCGGCGGCGATCGTTTCCGGCATGCCGCTGGCCACCTTGAACAAATCCGATTTCGAACGCCTGATGCCTTTCGGTTTGATGCTCGCGACCTGAACGGATTCACAAGTCCATCGCCGCGCCGTTTTTTCTCAGCCACTCTTTCCGTTCGCCGAAGTCCGGCATCACCTTGTCCAACTCGTTCCAAAAGGCATCACTGTGGTCGAGGTGGTGATGATGGGAGAGTTCATGAACCACGATGTAATCGATGATTCTTGGCGGGGCCATCATGCATTTCCAATGGAACGCCAGGTTGCCATTCGGCGAGCATAAGCCCCACCGATGGCCGAGTTCGCGCACGTCGATTTGTTTGGGACTCACTCCGACCTTGGGTGCGAAATAGTGGACCCGCCGGGTGATTCTCTCCAGCCCTCGCGCGATGAAGTAATCGCGGAAAGCTGCCTTGGCCGCCGGGATTTCACCCAAGTCCACCAGATCCCGCCGCAGGCAAAACCGACCACTTTTCAGAAGTAGTGGTTCGGTTTGATCCGCCACCAGCAGCAGGCGATAGGAACGGCCCAAGTAGAGAAATCCCTCACCATTTCGATATTCGCGCAAAACACGCGTCGCATTGAGATCCCGCCATTCCGCCAGATTCTTGTAAATCCATAGGCGCTTGGCCTCGATCATATCTTCAATTCGTTCGTCAGGAGCGCTCTCGGGAGCTCTCACCAGCACTCGCCCATCCGGCTCGATCACGATGTCAGCCGTCCGTCGCGGACTGCGGATCACTTCGTAGGCAATGTCATCCTCGTGCTGCATCATCGGATCAGTTCCTGGTGTCGTTTCTCGGCGAGTTTGACAATCTCCACAGCGATTCGTTCGTGGCGTTCGACGAGTTCGGGAAT
>JBBRCO010000144.1:0-10487 GCA_038204755.1 Verrucomicrobiales bacterium | reverse complement strand
GCCCGCTCTCGGGACTTGTCCCGTTTCTACGCCATTGATATACCCCCAACGTCCCCCCCATAATTACCTGCAAGGCACTTTCCTCCCCCCAGTCATTGGTCCCCCCACACTCTATTAGGCGGTTGTTGAAGATTTCCCCCTTCAACATCCGCCGATTCTTTTTTGGCCGTGAGTGGCAATCTGGAATTTCTACGCGATCACGGCATATCTTATGGCCGGAAATGGGATACTTCTTGGGTGTCGCCGCAAGCACACTCCCCCCCATGGTGTTTGCGGATAACGGCACATTTCCCCCCGAAAACACGTCGGCGGATATTGGTGGTTCCCCCATCAATATCCGCCGATTTGCTTTTACGGCTTTCTCACCACTCCCAGAGGAATTTCAGCGGGATAGCGAGGATTTTCGGGCCGTCGAGCTGGAGGATGGTGGAGCCGTCGTAAAAAATGATGCCGGATTGGAAATCATTTCCCGATTGCGCTGCCAGACGGCGGAGGCCGTTTCCGTCCGAGTGGTGAAGCGTGGCGGAGGCTTTGATTTCCACTCCCCAGACCTTGCTGCCGCGCGTCATGACGACGTCCACCTCCACCTGGTCCTTGTCCCGGTAGTGCCAGAAGCGCAGGTCCGGATCGGTCCAGCCGGCCTGGGCGATGAGCTGCTGGAGCACGAAGGATTCCAGCAGGTGGCCGAATTTATCGCGCCTAGTGAGCCAGTCTCCAGAGGAAATTCCTGATAGTGATGACGCGAGGCCGCTATCCACGAGGTGGATTTTCGGCGTCTTGATCAGGCGCTTCGCGGAGTTTCTGTGCCACGGGGCGAGGCGGCGGATGAGGAAGAGCCTTTCGAGCACCGTGATGTAGCGCTCGACGGTCTGGCGATCAAGGCGGAGGTCGTTGGCGAGTGAGGAGGTGTTGAGCAGGTGGCCGGTTTGGTGGGAGAGTATTTCCAGCAGCCGCGCCACCTCCTCGCTATCGCGGACGCGGGCGACGTCGTGGATGTCGCGGTCGATGACGGAGCTGAGATACTGGCGGTGCCATTGTCGGGCGCGAATGGGGGAGCGGCCCTGTGGTTCCGGGTAGCCACCGGCGACGATGCGGCCGGGCAGGGTGGAGGGGGCCATGGAGTCCTCGCGGAGCGTGTTGTCTGAGAGACCCCGGGTGAGCCATTTCGAGAGAAAAAGGCCGGGGCTCCAGGATTTTTCCGCTTCGGTCAGCGGGTGCAGGTAGAGGCATTCCATGCGCCCGGCGAGCGAGTCCGGTAGGTGGGGGAGCTGGAGGAGGTTTGCGGAGCCAGTGAGCAGAAAACGCCCGGGGCGGCGATCTTCGTCCACGGTGCGCTTGATGGTGAGGAGCAGGTCTGGAGCGCGCTGGATTTCGTCGAGTGTGACGGTGTTTGGGAGCTGGCCGATGAATCCCTTCGGGTCACGGGTGGCGGCGGCCAGTAAATCGACGTCGTCCAAGCTGAGGTAGAGACGCCCGGGATCGAACGAGCGGGCCAGAGTGGATTTTCCACATTGGCGCGGGCCGAGCAGGCACACCACTGGCGTGTCTTTCATCGCGTCCTTCATGGCATGCTGGAGACCGCGGGGGAGCAGGGTGGGTGGAGCGTCCATTTGCGGCATAGGGTAGCGTCCAATTGTGGTATTAGCAAGCGTCCAATTGTGGTATTCATACCCGTCTGATTGTGGGATTGGTGCGTGTTTTCGATGATGGGAACGCATCCGGGCTTGATCGGGGGAGGCGTGGGGTTTAGTCCCTGCCCCCGTTTCATGTCTCTCTCTTCCTACGCTACTCCCTCGCCCGCGCTGCAACGCGAGGTGAACCGCCGCCGCTCGTTCGCGATCATTTCCCACCCGGATGCCGGAAAAACGACGCTGACGGAGAAATTCCTCCTCTACGGCGGCGCGCTAAACTTGGCCGGCAGCGTCACCGCGCGGAAAAACCAACGTGCGACCACCTCGGACTGGATGGATCTGGAAAAGCAGCGGGGGATTTCTGTTTCCTCCACCGTCCTGCAATTCGAATACAAGGACTGCGTCGTCAACATCCTCGACACGCCGGGGCACAAGGATTTCTCGGAAGACACCTACCGCGTGCTCACCGCCGTGGACGCCGCCGTCATGGTGGTGGACGCGGGTAAAGGCATCGAAAGCCAGACGCGGAAACTCTTCGAAGTCTGCCGCCGTCGGGGCGTGCCGATTTTCACCTTCATGAACAAGCTGGACCGTCCGGCCCGGCCGTCCATGGATTTGCTAGACGAGTTGGAGTCCGTGCTCGGCATTCACGCGTTTCCGGTGAATTGGCCGCTCGGCGATGGTCCTCGTTTCCGCGGCGTTTATGATCGCGAGCAAAAGCAGGTGCATCTTTTCCAGCGCACGGTCCACGGCGCTTACCGCGCGCCCGTCGCCGTGAGCGGCATCGAGGACGAGAGCGTGAAGGATGCCTTGGAAGAAGGCACTTACCGTCAGGTTTGCGACGAACTCGAACTGCTCGAAGGCGCGGGCGCGGAGTTCGATCTGAAAAAAATCCTCGCCGGTGAACTCACGCCCGTCTTCTTCGGCAGCGCGGCGAATAACTTCGGCGTGCAGCTCCTGCTCGACCGTTTCCTCGAACTCTCCCCACCGCCGACGCCGAAGGTCAGCGGCGAGATGATGATCGATCCGGCGTCCGAGGAGTTCTCCGCGTTCGTCTTCAAGATCCAGGCGAACATGAACCCGAAGCACCGCGACCGCATCGCCTTCGTGCGCATTGTTTCCGGGAAATTCGAGCGCGACATGGACGTCATCAACGGCCGCACCGGCGAAAAAGTCCGCCTCGCCAACTCGCAGCGCCTCTTCGCCCGCGAGCGCGAAACCGTGGACGATGCGTTCGCCGGCGATGTCGTCGGCCTCGTTGGAAACTATGATCTGCTCATCGGCGACACGCTTTCCTCCAAGCCCGGCGTCACCTTCGATGAAATCCCGCGTTTCGCGCCCGAGTGCTTTTCCTTCCTGCACAACAAGAGCACGGCAAAATACAAACGCTTCCGTGACGGTCTCCAACAACTCCTCAAGGAAGGCGTCGCCAGCGAATTCCAACTTCTCGATACCAGCGGATCCCAAGTCCCGCTGCTAGGTGCCGTCGGCCCGCTGCAGTTCGAAGTCCTGCAATACCGCCTCGAAGGCGAATACGCCGCCGAGACACGCATCGAGCAGGCGAATTGGTCGCTCGCCCGCTGGCTCAAGCCCAAGGAAGGCGACCCACTCGCCCCCGATGCCCGCCCGAATCTATCACTCGGCGCCGCCCTCGCGCGCGATTCGAACGGCTGGCTCGTCGCCCTGCTCCCCAGCGAGTGGGCGCTGAAAACCTTCGCGGATAAGAACGAGGACTGGATTCTATCCGAGCAGCCCTTCCCGCCGCCAGCGGTGGAGAGATAGAGACGGCAATCAATCGTTTTCAGGCACCGTTGACCTATCAGATTTGATGTGGCGGACCGGGTGTGGGAACGTGGCTGTGGCGTCCCGCCGCAACCACTACCGGGCACGGCCATCCGCCAAATTGAGCTTTACGGATCAATATCGGGAAAACGCAGTTTGGTCGATTGAGTTGCTCTTCCGATGCTGTGCGATGGCGATGACGAGGACCAGTTTTGAGGAAGCAACTGGAGCGGATGAGAAAACCATGTTGCAAACGCTGTCCGGGGTGCGGACCGATAGGGAAAAGCCCGTCAGGCCCGCGTCGCTGGAGGATTGGCCGCCGCCGTCGATAGCATATCCGGCATCTTTTAAGCGGGTTATCACAGGTGATTGGAATTCGGTCATGGCTTGGCCTGCGGTTTTCCTTTGAGTGAAATCACGGCGGCGATCTCGCCGCTTCCGGATGACCCACCACCGCTTTTTGCGGTGAAATCCCATCCATCTCCGTGTTCTGCTGCGTTTACAAATCCTTCAGCTATCAGCCATGACGCTGGATCGAGGTAATAGCGTGTGGCTTCCACATCCTCGAAAAGCGCTTCCGGGTGAAAACCTTAACCGGTCGCCGTTAGTTTGCGGCTCTTGCGGAATTCAAGAGGTGGCGGACTTGAACGAGCGCGTCTTCGCCCGGAATGAGCTCCACTTCGCCTGATTCGACTTGTCAAAGTGGAGCCCCACTCGCGGAGAGATGAAACGACCTCAGGCACTCATCAGTGAGGCGCGTGCCTTGTCCTTTGGCTGCCCGCTCCGTTGTTCCAGCAGTTGCACGAACTGCCTTACTAACAACGAAGGCGTGTTCGCCTGCCACACCGCCCACATGCGGAATTCAAAATCGGTGTGCTTCGACTCCAGCGGGACGATGGTGACGCCCTGGTTTTCCAGATCGAGCACGAGTGGCAGCAGGGTGACACCCTGGTCCGCGGCGATCAGGGTGACAAGCGAATCGAAGCCCTCGACCTGGCGGATTTTGCTAGGCTTCAAGCCCTCGCTGGCGAAAAAGCGCAGCGTGTCCTCGCGGTGGACGGAGTTCGTTTCCTTGCCGAGGCAGAGCAGGGTTTTTCCCATCACTTTCTGGAGTTGCACGTGGGTGCAGCCCTTGCAGGAATTCAGCTTGGAAACGGCGACGCCGAAGGTGGACTGGATGACGCAGAGGCTTTCGAGGCCAGGGAGATTTCCGGCATGCTGGCCGTAGGCGAAGGCGATGTCGATCTTGCCGGCGGCCAGCGCCGCGAGCTGCTCGGGCGGGAGCATTTCCACGAATGAAACCTCCACGTCCGGATAGCTCTGATGGAAAAGTTTCAGGGTGCCGGGCAGGAAATCCGTGGCGATCACCCCCACGCTGCCGATCCGCAAGCTTCCGAGATTGCCGGCCTGGGCCTCGCGGGCGCGTGAAATGGCTTCGTCCGCCTGGCTGAGCACCTCGCGGGCGTCGGTGAGGAAAATCTCCCCGGCTTTCGTCAGCGCCACACTCACCGTGTCGCGGGTGAGGAGTTTGACGGAAATTTCACCCTCCAGATCCTTGATCTGCTTGCTCAGCGCGGGCCGGCTGATGTGCAGGCGTCCGGCCGCCTTGCGGAAGTTTAAATCCTCCGCGACGGCCACAAAGTATCTCAAATGTCTCAGCTCCATCCCGCAACGCTGGTAATCTATGGTTACCAGCTTGGAAACATCAAAATCATTCCGAATTCCCGAAACACCGCCATAGTGAATCTTCATCGTCTGCAAACGCCCGAATTTCCACGCCTCCTTCCTCATGCGCCCCATCCTGTTTCTCCCGCTTTCCGTCCTCTGGCTGCTTCCCTCCTGTGGGAAAAAACCCGCCGCCGGACCACCCCAGATGCCGCCCGCCGCAGTGACGTTCGTTCCCGCCGCCACTGAGACGGTCCACATCACGAAAGACCTCCCCGGCCGCATCGACGCGCTCCGCGTGGCTGAAGTCCGGGCGCGGATTTCCGGCATCCTTTTGGAAAAGACCTTCCAAGAAGGCATCGATGTCCAGGCTGGTCAGGTCTTGTTCAAAATCGATCCCGCGCCGCTCACCGCCGCACGCGACAGCGCTGCCGCCAACTTGGCCCGCGCCGAGGCGAATCTAAAAAAAGCGCAGAACGACTCAAAGCGTTTCATGGAGCTCATCGCCACCGACGCCGTCAGCAAGCAGGAAACCGAAACCGCCGAGTCCGCCCTGCAAGTCAGCGCTGCGGACCACCTCGCCGCCGAGGCCGCGCTGAAAACCGCCGAGCTCAATCTCGGCTACGCCACCGTCACCGCGCCCATCGCCGGGCGCATCGGCAAGGCGCAGGTCACCGAGGGCGCGCTCGTCGGCCAGGGCGATGCCACGCTCCTCGCAGTGATCCAACAGCTCGATCCGATCTACTTCGATTTCACCCAAACCAGCACCGATCTGATCGCCCTGAAAAACAGCAGCGCCGGCAATGATCAAAGCAAAGTGACCCTCCTGTTGGAAGACGGCACCGCTTACGAACACCCCGGGAAAATCCTCTTCTCGGAAGTATCCGTGGACCGCACGACCGGCATGGTTTCGCTCCGCGCCGAGTTTCCCAATCCCAAGCGCGACTTGCTTCCAGGCATGTTTGCCCGCGCCCGCGTGCTCCAGGCGGTGAAGGAAAACGCCATCACCATTCCACAGCGGGCCCTCACCCGCGGTGCCGGCGGCGTGGGCAGCGTGCTCATCGTCGATGATGAAAACAAAGCCCAGCTCCGCATGGTCCAGACCGGCGAGATCACGGGAGACAAATGGGTCGTCACCTCGGGACTCAAGGCGGGTGAAAAAGTCATCATGGAAGGTCACCTCAAGGCCCGCCCGGGCTCACCCGTCGTTCCAGAGCCATTCGTTGCCAAAGAGCAGTCGTCTAACGCTAACAAACAGTAACCTTCCGATTTCATGGCACGTTTCTTCATCGACCGCCCCGTTTTCGCGTGGGTCGTCTCCATCCTCATCTGTCTGCTAGGTATCATTTCGATCACGAAACTCCCGGTCGCCCAGTATCCGGCAGTCGCCCCACCGTCGATCTCCATCTCGGCCAACTACGCCGGCGCCTCTTCGGAAACGCTCAGCGACACCGTGACCTCCGTCATCGAGCAGCAGCTCAACGGCATCGATAACCTGCTCTACATGTCGTCCGCCAGCGACGCGAACGGCACGGCCACCATCACGCTCTATTTCAAGCCCGGCACCAATGCGGACGTCGCGCAGGTGCAGGTCCAGAACAAGGTCCAGCTCGCCACTCCCAGCCTCCCGCAGACCGTCCAGCAGCAGGGCGTGGTGGTGGCCAAGGCGACGCGGAACTTCATGATGTTCATCGCTCTATCCACCGATGATGGCAGCCTGGATGCGATCGCACTCGGAAACTATCTCGCCTCCAACGTGCTCGACCCGATCCGCCGCGTGCAGGGCGTGGGCGAGGTCATCCAGTTCGGCACCCAATACGCCATGCGCATCTGGTTGGATCCGGACAAACTCCTCAGTTTCGGCATGACGCCCGGTGATATTTCCGCCGCCATCGCCGCGCAGAACACACAGGTGCCGGTCGGTCAGATCGGCCAGTTGCCCGCTGTTCCCGGACAACAGCTCAACGTCATCCTCCAAGGCCGCGCCACGCTGCGCGAGGTGGATGAATTCAAAAACATCGTGCTCCGTGTGAACACCGACGGCTCCCGCGTCTATCTGACCGATGTCGCCCGCGTCGAAATGGGCGGCCAGGACTACTCGATCAAGGCCCGCATCGATGGCAAGCCGACCGCCGCCGCCGCCGTGAAACTCTCGCCCACCGCCAACGCTCTCGACACCGCCGAGGGCGTGCGCCACGAGGTGGACCGCCTCAAGGAATTCTTCCCGCCGGGCGTAAAGGTGATCTATCCGCTCGATACCTCCGCCTTTGTGAAAATCTCCGTGGAGGAAGTGCTTAAAACGCTGGTGGAGGCCATCATCCTGGTGTTCCTCGTGATGTATCTTTTCCTCCAGAATTTCCGCGCCACCCTCATCCCGACGCTGGTGGTGCCGGTGGCTTTGCTAGGCACCTGCGGCCTGATGGCGGCATTCGGATTTTCGATCAACGTGCTCACCATGTTCGGCATGGTGCTCGCGATCGGCATCCTCGTGGATGATGCGATCGTGGTGGTGGAAAACGTCGAACGAATCATGAGCGAGGAAGGCCTGCCCGCGAAGGAGGCGACCCGGAAGGCGATGGGCCAGATCACCGGCGCGCTGATCGGCATCACACTTGTTCTAACCGCAGTCTTTCTTCCGATGGCCTTTTTCGGCGGCTCTGTGGGGACGATCTACCGCCAGTTCACGATGTCGATGGTGTCGTGCATGGTCTTCTCCATCTTCCTCGCGCTTTCCCTCACCCCCGCGCTCTGCGGCACGCTTCTCAAGCAGGTGGACGCCGGTCATCACCATGCGAAACGCGGCTTCTTCGGCTGGTTCAACCGCAGCTTCGATGCCGTCACGCGCCGCTATCAGAGTTGGGTCGCCGTGTTGGTGAAGCGCACCTTCGCCGGCATGCTCGCACTGGTCTGCGTGATGGGCGTGGTGGTGGTGCTTTATAAAAACATGCCATCCGCATTCCTGCCAGAGGAGGACCAGGGATACTTCATCACCTTGATGTCGTTGCCCGTCGGCGCGACCGACGAGCGGACCGGGGAGGTTCTCCAGAAGGCCGAGGAATATTTCGCGAAGCAGCCGGAAATCGAGCACTACTTCACCGTCGCGGGCTTCAGCTTCGCCGGCCGCGCGCAGAATTCCGGCCTGGCCTTTCTGCGCCTCAAGCCATGGGAGGAACGCACTAACAAAGACAGCACGGTGCAGGCCGTGATCCAGCGGGCGATGATGGGCCTCGGTGGCATCAAGGACGCGATTGTCTTCCCGGTGAATCCGCCAGCCATTCCAGAGCTGGGAACTTCGTCCGGTTTCGACTTCTGGCTGCAGGACATCGGTGGTGTCGGCCACGAGGCGCTCGACGCGGCAAAAGAACAACTGCTCGGAATGGCGGCGCATAACCCGAAGCTGCTGGGCGTCCGCCCTCAAGGCCTGAACGACGCCGCCCAAATGAAGATCGAGCTCGATCAGGACAAGGCCAGCGCGCTCGGCGTTTCGCTCGCGGACATCAACACCACGATGCAGACGGCCTTCGGTTCCGCCTACGTGAACAACTTCGTCAACGGTCCCCGCGTCCAACGGGTGATCGTCCAGCTCGACGCGGAATTCCGCATGACGCCCGAAGACATCGGCAAGGTCTATGTGCGGAACAAATCCGGCGGCATGGTGCCTCTATCCGCAGTGACGAAGGTCGGGTGGGTGTTCGGCTCGCCGCAGCTCCAGCGCTATAACGGACTGCCCGCCGTGAACATCGTGGGAGCCGCAGCGCCGGGGCTGAGCTCGGGTGATGCGATGGACGAGATGGAGAAAATGGCGGCGCAACTTCCTCCGGGACTTGGCTTCGAGTGGTCCGGCCAGTCGCTGGAAGAACGGATTTCCGGCAACCAGGCGCCGTTGCTCTACGGGGTTTCCATCCTGATCGTTTTCCTCTGCCTGGCAGCGCTATATGAAAGCTGGTCCATCCCGGTGGCGGTCATCATGGTGGTGCCGCTGGGCATCATCGGCGCGCTCGCCGCAGTTTCGTTCCGTGATCTGCCGAACGATGTCTATTTTAAGGTCGGTCTTCTGACGACTGTCGGTCTCTCGACGAAAAACGCCATCCTGATCATCGAGTTCGCGCTGGATCTCCAGAAGCAAGGACTCGGCTTGATAGAATCGATTCTCAAAGCCGTCCGCCTCCGTTTGCGGCCCATCCTGATGACCTCGCTGGCCTTCATTCTCGGCGTGCTGCCGCTGGTCTTCAGCACCGGCGCGGGATCCGCCAGCCAGAATGCGATCGGCACCGGAGTGGCCGGCGGCATGGTTTCCGGCACGTTCCTCGCGATTTTCCTCGTTCCTGTTTTCTACGTCGTGGTCCGCAAAGTGGTGGCGCGGTTTACCGGTCAGAAAATTCAGGATGAGATCCTGCAATCCGGTGAAATCTGACGCTTGAGGATGAAAAATTTCGTCTGCGGCATTTCATGGTCTGCGGACGAACGGCCTGATCGTTTCCGGGGGGGAGCGGTCAGGCTTCATGTTCAGTCCATCGTGCCGTGCCGCCAGCCGTTCGGATGCTTGAAATGATGCGCTTCACAGACCGCGGAACTCGGAGGCGAGTTTCTTCGCGGTGGCGATGGTGTTGCGGTGCAGCTTCGCGGTGAACGCGGGCTCGCGGTTGTAGCCGCCGCCGTAGAGCACGGCCACCGGGATGCGGTTTTTGATGAACGCGCCGAGCAGAACCTCGTCCCGGCGCTGGATGTCCTTGAGCGAAAGGTGCATCTGCCCGAAGCGGTCGTTGCGGTGATTGTCCGCGCCGGAGATCCAGATGACGAGATCCGGGGCGAAGGCATCCAGCGCGCCGGCGAGACTGGTGAAAAGTTGTTTCAAATACATTTCACCCTCCACGTAGCGCACGGTCTCGATGTCGAGCGAGCCGGTGATTTTTTTCGTCGGATAGTTTTTCCCGACGTGGATCGAGTAGGTGAAAACGCGCGGATCATCGCCTAGCAAAGCGGCGGTGCCGTTGCCCTGGTGGGCATCGGTGTCCACGACCATGATTTTGATGTTCGGCTGCTTGTCCTGCAGATCGCGGATGGCGATGGCGACGTCGTTGAAAACACAATAGCCCTCGCCGTGTTCGCGGAACGCATGGTGCGTGCCACCAGCGAGGCAGACGCCCACTCCTTCCGCCAGAGCCGCATGGCAGGCGAGGCGGGTGGCCTCCACTTCGGTGACGCTGCGCTGATAGAGCCGCGGCGTGACCGGCAGGCCGAGCAGCATCTGTTCCTTTCGCCCGAGCTGGCCGGACTCGATCTTGTGGATGTAGTCCGTCTCATGGACGCGCTGGAGCAGGTGGAAATCCGCCGCGCGGACCTCAATGATTTCCTCAGGCCGCAGGATTCCGCCGTCGAGCAGCATATCCTTGGAAACGCGGAATTTCT
>JBBRCO010000143.1:0-10555 GCA_038204755.1 Verrucomicrobiales bacterium | reverse complement strand
TCAAAAAATCCGTTTTGCCAGGTAAGCTGCGCGCCGCATCGATGAACGGGAGCGTCCCATTAGAAGTTCGCGAAGAAGGCGATTTTTGGATTGCCAAACTACCCCTCCGAAACGGCGATGCGGACGTCATTTGCTGGGAACCACTTCCATGAAACTCCTCCTCTTTGCCATCTTGCTGCTGTCGCTGGCTTCAGCCCCGGCGGCCGATCCCGCGCTAAAAATCGCTGTCTCGGCCACGGCTCCACCCATCGTGCAGGAAGCTGCCGCCCGCGTACTGCAAGCCACCTCGCAGCATCCTCTGCTATCGATCCTTGCATCCGGCGGAAAACCCGCCCAGCTCGCGGACACGCAGGCATTGCTTTCGGGACCGTTGAACAATCGTTCCCTCACCAATCTGGTCGTCATTGGCCTGTCGGACGACCCGATGGTCAAAGCATGCTCACAACGCGAAGCCCGCTTTGACAAGGGAGGCATCGTCTATGTTTTTGGCTTCGGCTATTTCCAAGGAGACGTTGGCATCGTCGAGAGCGAACGGAATCCCTTCCTTTACAGCTCGTCGGTCGCCAAAGCCCCGTATTCCGCCCATGTTTTGGTGCTCACCGGCTCGACTCCCGCGGGCGTCGCACTCGCCGTCGATGCCTTCCTGCGCCACGGAATCATCAACGGGGTGGCAGTCGCCGCAGGGTTCCAACGCCCGAAGCCATGCCTTGTTGAGGCGGCTCCCTGGACGCCCGCTTTTCGCCCACCCACCGGCATCGCCCCTCCAAGCCCCTCTTGGAAGCTAATCGGGGTCACCTTAATGGGCGGCACTGAACTGAGCGGGGCCCTCGAAGAAGGCGGTGAATTGCCCATTGGAGGCGTGCGGCTCAAATATTGGAGGCCGGGCGCATGGACCGGTGCCGGCAGTGATTTTTCCTTCCGTCACTTTTCGACAGGTCTGCACCGCCGCAGCGCTGGCAACTGCATCGCGATCTTCCAGTTCGCGACACCGATCGCCGCCGCCAAGGCAGCTCCCGGTATAGCCCTGGCCGCAAAACTCGATACGAAAGGACCCAATCGCTGGCAAAAGGAAGGTGACAACGCCCTCCTCGGCGCTGGAATTTGGCAACAAAGTTTGACAATCTCCGGAAGCAGCGCCGTTTTCAGCAATTTCCAAAAGTAGCCGCGCCTTTGTTGGCAACCCGAAGGAGCCGGTAATTTCCCGAAGGAGCCGGTAATTTTCCGAAGGAGCCGGTAATTTTCATGGAAAGTGTTCGGCTCGCTGACACCCGAAACTGGATTTAAGTGGAAGATGTGACCCTTATCCCGCGTAAACGGCTTTTTCCCAAGTTCCTCAAGTCAACAACGCCAGAAAAGCCAAATATCCATCCAGTCATTTTTAAAAAACTCTCCTTGAAACCTCTAAGAGGAGCCACTCAAACTACCAATAAACTATGAAATTCTCACAAAAAATCCTTTTGTTCGGCATTATATGCCTTCCGCTTTCCACCAAAACACACGCCGCAGAGATAAAACCGCTTCAGGCAAGGTCAGCGTTCGATTTTGTCGATAGCATGGGTGTCTGTGTTTTCATCTATGATGATGCGAGGCATGACAGCATCGTAAAGCCCCGCCTGGCGGAACTCGGAATCAAGCATCTCCGGGTAGGTCTCAAAAAAGCAGGAGACAACAACCGGGGGAATGGCCAAATTCAGATGGAGCGGCTCAAGCAACTCGGCAAAGAGGGATACAAAATCACCGGACTCTGGAGTTGTTGGTATTCCATGGATGACTTTGTAAAGATATCTGAATCATTGCTTCCTGATGCATTGTATCAGGTCGAGGGCCCTAATGAACCATGGAATGGACATGAAAACTTCAAGTGGGAAGGGAAGAAATGGCCGGAAGGACTATCACTTTATATGGAGGACATGCATTCCGCTGTCCGGGCCAACGATAAAACCCGGAACCTGCCAATCCTCAGTTTCAGCGGCACTACCAGTGCTTACAAATCGATCGAACAGTGGCTCGACTATGGCAATGAGCACATCTACACGGATAACGGAGAATCTCTCACTGAAAAGGGACATTTGGAAAAATTGATCACTCGGTGTCGCAATACTCAATATCCCACCAAGCCGTTACAGTTCACCGAAGCTGGCTACAGTTCAGATCCCAAGGGTTTTAGAGGAACTTCGCCCGAAGTCCAAGCTAGCGGCGTTCCGAGAATCTATCTTGAGACGTTCCGCCAAGGGATTGTCCGAACCTTCATTTACGGATTTTTGATGAAAGATGACGCGGGATTTTCGTTGCTTCAACCGGATGGGACACCCAAGCCTGCATTTAAAGCGGTTCAAGCGATGAAAGCGATACTCGACGATGGGCCAACGAAGAAAAAGACCCTTGGCTCCCTTCCTCTCTCCATTGAATCCAACGTATCCTCGGTTCACCATCTGCTCCTCCAGAAAAATGATGGTAACTTCTATCTTTGCCTCTGGAATGATATCGGAGGGTGGGATCCAAAAACAAAGAAGAACCGGAACAATGCGGATCAACCTGTGAAGGTCTCTTTTGGAACAACTCCTGCCAAAGTGGTGGAATATCGTCCCCTCACCAATGGAACAGCGGCGGTGAACACGCGGGAAGCACCTGGGAAGGAAGTCACTTTCAACGTGCCGGATCACCCGCTGATTCTCCAGATAACCCCTTGATTGAATTTTAATCCGATACCGGAGTTACAATGGATCCCCTACCATCCAAAATTTATATTTTTGGATGGTAGGGGAATTTGGCACCAGTTTTGGATGATCAGCAAGATCGCCAGCTACCGATTTGGAAGATGACGACAGGGAAGGACCAAGGTTGGATCGAATGATATATTTTGCGAGGATTCTTACCCCCATGTTCAAAAACCTGTTGCTTCCAGCAGTTGCCTTGGCTTCAAAGTTCACCCATCTCCCACGGATGTGTGCAACTGCAGGTTGCTGGGCACTTCTATCCGGCTGCTCCCACCTGCAAGCGGCGGTTGAGCAAGCAAAGTCCTCTGACGATTTTGTGGAAAGCATTGGAATAGGAACCCACCTCGCATATAGTTCAGGGCCGTATGGGCAAGTTGACACCTTGGTGAAGCCCCGCCTTTCCGAATTGGGTGTTCGCCACGTTCGCGATGGAGTTTATCCTAATTCTTCTGCCGGAGGCCGGACGGCTTTCGCCAACAAGGTCCTCAATTTAAATACAATCCATCATCCGCCCCGTCGCGGAGGCCGTTGCCGCGGGGAAATACGAACGTGGTATCGTGCTTGGAGGATCAGGAAACGGCGAGGCCATCACCGCGAACCGCATGCCCGGCATCCGCTGCGGGCTCTGTTGGAATATTGAATCCGCGCGGCTCACCCGCCTCCATAACGATGCCAACTTGCTCTCGCTGGGCGAGCGTATGATGAATCTGGAAACAGCGCTCGCCATCGTGGATGTTTTTCTAATCACCGGATTCGAGGGCGGTCGCCACCTGGAGCGCATCCATCAAATCGACGAATAACCCACCGCCATGCCACTCACACGCATTTTCCTCATCCGCCACGGTGCCACGACGCTCAGTGCTGAAGACCGCTTCGCCGGTGCCACTGATGTCCCGCTTTCCGATGAGGGCCGCCACCAGGCGTCGCTGCTCGGCCAGCGTCTGAGAGGCGCGCGGCCCGTCGCCGTTTACGCCTCGCCGCTTGGCCGCACGATGGAAACTGCTGGATTTCTCGCCCGTCCACATGGCTTGGATGTCCAGCCGCTCGATGGGCTGCGCGAGATTTCCCACGGCCATTGGGAGCAGCTCACGCGCCGCGAGGTGGATGAAAAGTTCCCTACCGAAGCCGCCGCGTGGGAGGAGGATCCGTTTACGTTCGCACCGGAAGGTGGAGAGAGCGGACTCGCTGTCACTGCCCGGGCGCTGCCTGCGTTTATGGAAATCGTCCGCAGGCACGAGGGTGAATCCGTGATCGTTGTTTCCCACAAGGCCACCATCCGGTTACTGCTCAGTTCTTTGTTGGGGTTTGATCCGCGCCGCTACCGGGACAACCTGGACCAAGATCCCGCCTCCTTGAACATTGTCGATTTTAAGAGTGCGGTCCGAGCCCGCCTCATCCTCTTCAACGACACTTCGCATTATTCCGACAGTTGCCTAGCGAAGCCCGCCTCCGCCGAACCGCGGCTTTCCCGCTGGTGGACCCACTGATTGTGAGCCATCTGCCGCCATCCTGATGAAACCGGGCTCGCCAGGTTCAAGGATACCTTCCGGAAAAAGGGCAAGGCCTGAATCTGCGGTGAAAGAAACGTGCCTTCAGCTCCCTATTTTTGCAGTCCATTTTCACATTCTCAACGGCTCTTCACATGATCCTATCCACCAGCTCAACTCCATCCTGATAGTTCTTCAGATTCCTCAAAAAGTGCCGGATCAGCGTCGCCGATTCCCCACGATGCCCGCCCGCGATGTGCGGCGTGATGAAACAATTCGGCGCGCCCCGCAACGGGTGATCCGCCGGCAGCGGTTCCGGCTCCGTCACATCCAGCCATGCAGCGCCCACATGGCCCGACTGCAGTGCAGCTAACAAATCTTTCTGATCCACCGTCGTTCCGCGGCCGATGTTATGAAACACCACGCCCGGCTTCATCTGTGCGAGGCATGCGGCGTTGATGAAATTCCGCGAAGCCGCGTTGTCTGGCAGGATGTTGATCACATGGTCCGCCGTCGCCAGCGCGGCGGGGAGATCGTTGGGCGTCACCACCGGGACACCCTCGTCGCCGCGCGGGCTGCGGCGCATGGCAGTGACCTTCATTTCAAACGGTGCCAGCAATTTCACCAGCAAGGTCGCGATCGTTCCGAAGCCGAGGATCACCACGCTCTGCCCACGCAGCGATACCGAGTCACCGCGAAGCTGGAACCACTCGGCAGTGGCATTAGCCGCCTGGCTCGCAAGCGCCTGAGGAAGCCGCCGCGAGCTGGCCAGCATGAAGGCGAAAATATGATCCGCACATGCCTCGGCATAGACGCGGGAGCTGTTCGTCACGACGATGCCGCGATCCTTCACGAACGCGCGGAATTCCGGCGTGTCGTAGCGTGTGAAACCCGCAGAGCTCACCTGAATCCACTTCAGACATTCCGACCGCTTGATGCTCTCCAGATCCGGCTGCCCGAACGCCACATCCGCCTCGGCGAAAAGCGGATCTGGCTCCGGGGTTCCCAGCACCGAAGTCACCGCTTTTTTCGGTAACAGAAGTTCATGCGGTGCGGAACCCTCAAGGAGGAGCTGCTTGTCGGCGGAGCTGAGAGGGGAGTCGGAGAAAATTTTAAGAGTGTGCATGCGGATGCGCTGACATGCCACGCGTGGCAACGCGCCGCAACCGCTGGTTTCTCCAAAAGAAGTCGAGGACTTCAGTCCGGTTTTAGCGAGAATCCGAAAGAGCGGACAAAAGTCCACGGCTACTTTTTCACGAGCTTTGGCTCTGCCATCACCTGTGCTCTTCGGGAATCCTTCCTGTCGGAGGGTGGTTGACATTTTTTTGGGAAAAGGAGGATGCTCGGGCGTCTTGGATCACCCCATTATGAGCATGCAACCTTTCGGACTTTTAGGCGGACTCCGTCAGCGGGCGTTTAGAAGGAAATTTCGGAACCGTGGAAGCCGTGACGTCCGCCCACTGTTATGATAGCCTCCGCGCATGAGAGGGAGGTGAGCTGATGTCCGGGCAGAATCTATCAAAGCTAAGGGCGGGCGGACTGGCTGGCAGCGCGCGGCTCGATTTGAGCTGCGGGCTGACGGAGTTTCCCCGCGAGATTTTCAACCTGGTGGACACGCTGGAGGTGTTGAATCTATCGGGAAATCGTTTGTCGAAGCTGCCGGACGATCTGGCACGGTTAAAGAAGCTGCGGATCCTGTTTTGTTCGGAGAATGAGTTCGGAAATGTGCCGGCGGTGCTGGGCGGATGTCCTGAACTGGAGATGGTGGGTTTCAAGGCGAACCGCATCGAGTCGGTGGAAGAGGCGGCATTTCCGCGCAAACTCCGGTGGCTCGTTCTAACTGACAATCGGATCGGAGCATTGCCGGGATCGATCGGGAGCTGCGGGCGACTGCAAAAACTCATGCTGGCCGGAAACCGCTTGCAGTCTCTGCCAGATGAAATGGCGGCGTGCGTGAATCTGGAACTCATCCGGCTTGCCGCGAATCGTTTCACGGAATTTCCCGAATGGTTGTTCAAACTGCCCCGCCTGTCGTGGCTGGGGCTGGGCGGGAATCCGTGGTCGGAATCCCTAGCGGCTGACGAAACCGCGCTGGCGGAAATCGACTGGCAGCATCTGGAAATCTCGCACATTCTGGGAGAAGGTGCGTCCGGAGTGATCCATCACGCGCACTGGCATGCGGAGCCGGTGGCGGTGAAGATTTTCAAGGGTGCGGTGACGAGCGACGGCCTGCCTGCGAGCGAAATGGCGGCCAGTCTGGCGGCGGGCGCGCATGAGAACCTGATTCGAGTGTTAGGAAGAATTTCAAACCATCCGGACGGGCGGAACGGGCTGGTGATGTCCTTGATCGATCCTGATTTCACGAACCTAGCAGGTCCTCCCGATTTCGATACCTGCACGCGGGATGTTTATGACGCGGGAGAATCGTTTGAGCCGCCTCAGGTGATGTCGATGGCTTTCCGGCTCGCCTCGGTGGCGGAGCAACTGCACGCACGGCGGATCATGCATGGCGATTTCTACGCGCATAACGTGCTACGGAGCCGGCAGGGGGATTGTCTGCTGGGAGACTTCGGCGCGGCGTTCATTTACCCGGAAGGCGCGGGGCTGGAGGCGGTCGAGGTGCGGGCTTTCGGCTGTCTATTGGGAGAATTGTTGGAACGTTGTGATGCTGCCGATGCTGACCCGTGCCTGTGGAATCTGCAGAAACGCTGCGTGGCGGAGTCAGTAGGAGAGCGGCCTGGCTTTGGCGAAATTCGAGAGGAATTCAAACGTCTCATGGAGGCGGATTGAGTTAGGGTAATCAACACAAACGCGGACTCACCCTCCGCCGGGGCGCCCCCTGCTCCAGTAAAGACCCATTCCCGCCGGGCCGGAATGCCCTCTTTCCCCCGAAAACCCAAAAAAGTGCGACAAAATGTCCCATGTCACCCTTTTCGGAATTCTCCGCAGAAAATGGCTCCGCATTTTTTGCTGATTCAACCTAACATTCTCTATGGCCTCCCGCCTCGGGTTGAATGTTGAGAATCAGTGCCCTCTTCATGAACACCGCGACCGTGCTCGTCATCAAGAGCCATTGGGCGGACCCCGTCAGACTGCGTGGTGCCGACTTCCATTGGCGTGGCGGCGCGGACTGTTCACGCGGTGGCAGATCTTCACTCCAGGCGAGTCTTGAGGGCTTCTTCCGTGCGGTTTCATAACGTAGTGCAGGGGTCACGGGCATGGCTGCCTGCGGAGACGCACTGGAACAGACACGATGCGTTACCGGCAATACGACAGAATTGTCACAATTCGCATCTTGAGGAAAAAACCGCGAAAATGAGATCAGTTACTGTCTGCCCAAGGAAACCTCCGCGATCAGGTTTCACAGCCGCTTTCATACTATGGCGGAGTGGATCGTCTGGCGACTTTGATGAACGTTCGCGAAGCGGCTAACACATTGCTTGGCCGTGCCGTGCTTCGTCTCAATGCGGGGGATGCCTTGCTACCGGGGCCGCGCTTTAATGCCAGCCTTGCCAATCTTACGACCGCGCACCCGGATGGCGGCCAGGATTATTACGACACCATCGCGCTCCGCCACATGGGCTTCGACGTTGCGGTGTTTGGTAACCATGAATTCGACTTAGGTCTATCCACCGCAGCCCGCTTCGCAGAGGTGGCAGGAACGACCTATCTTTCAATGAACCTGAATTTCGCGCAGGATCCAGCGTTCGCCGCGCTTCAAACTGCAGGTAAAGTCGCTCCCTACACGACCTACACCACACCGGGCGGGAAAAAAGTCGGCTTCATCGGGGTGACCAAACCGCTGTTGCCTTCGATCTCATCGCCGCAAACGCTCGCGCTGATGACTGGCTACGCAGGTTTCAATGCGGCACAGACCGAGGATCAAAACATCACCGCCCTCACCGTGAATCTTCAGGGCATCATCAACGACCTCCGCAATAACCAAGGGGTAACCGTGATCATCATCATGAGCCACCTTCAGAACTTTGAAAAAGAAATCCTCACCTTTCTACCGCAGCTCACCGGCGTGGATGCAGTGATTTCCGGTGGTGGCCATGAACTGCAACGCAACGGCGCATCGACGACGATTCCAACGGTTAGCCCTGTTTTCGGACCTGCTTTGCCTGCTCCTGCGATTCCATATCCATCGTTTGGGACAGATGCTTCCAGCAAGCAAGTCCCGGTCTATACCGCGCACTTTGGAAATCGTTATCTCGGCGAATTCACCATGCAAATCAACGATATCACGGGTGTGGTGACCGGCTTTACCAACGAAGCCGTGCGCCGTGTGTCCGGCGTTACCACCACCTTGGCCACCACTCCCGCATACGGCCCGGAACCGGATGCGGTAACGGGTGACCCAACGCTGGCGGCAAGTGTCATCGGTCCAATAAACAGCTATCTCACCGCACTCAACGCACAGATCTTCGGAGCGACGGAATTGCAGTTGAATGGCGAACGCGGCGTCGCTGGCTCAGCTCGCTCATTCACCCCCGGAGTCCGCAATGCCGAGACGAATCTCGGTAACCTGATCGCCGATTCCGGCCGCTTCGCCGCAGGGACGGATGTCTATCTCCAAAACGGTGGTGGCGTCCGCGCCAGCATCGCGGGTCCTGTGTCTCCTGCGACGCAGCGCAACGTTTCGGTGGGCGATTCATTCAACACCCTGACGTTCCTGAATCTCGTCGTGAAAGATAGCAGCGTCAGTGCAACTCAGCTGAAGGCAGTGCTCGAGCACGGCTTCGGCGCTTCCAGCACCGCTGGCAGTGCGCAGGGCCGCTTCCCACAACTCTCGGCTGTGGAAGTCGTCTATGATACCACCCGTGCTGCGAATGATCGCGTGCGCCGCGTCACCCTCACACGCGACCTGAACACCACTGCGGACGATGCCGTCCTTGTGGACTATGGCCGCGTGGTGAATTCCACGATCCGCTTTTCCTTGGGAACCATCGACTTCCTTGCCACTGGCGGCGATGGCTATCCATTCATCGCAAATGGATTTACCTTTGAAAATCTGCCATTCACCAAGAACTATCAGGAAGCATTCGTGGACTATGTGCGGTTCACCGGTGCCAATGGCGGTCTGGATGGTGTGGTGCGGAACTCACAATATCCAAGCGTGAATGCCTTTGACCGCGTGGGCCGCATCGTTGACATGATGTATGCCACCGGCGGTCGCGATACCATGACCGGCACGGCCGGCGCGGACTTCATCTTCGGCGGCACCGGCGCGGATGTCTGCGCGGGAGGTGGTGGCAATGACACCTTTGTCTTCGGCAGCTTCCGCGATGCGGGTGATACCATTACGGATTTCACCGTCGGCTCGGATAAACTCGATGTCGCAGGCCTGCTCCAAAGCATCGGCGCCGCCAGCAATACCTCCGCACTCGGTGCTGCACTGACATTTACCAACGCGGGCCCGAACTGCGTGGTGAACTACGTGCAACCCGGCAGGCCCGGACGCGCACTTGTCACCATCAATGGCGCGACAGCTGCCCAGATGAATGTCGCGGCCAACTTCGTATTCTAAAGCATCTCCACCACTATCACTTATCGATATCATGAAAAATCAATCAATCATTCCGGCACTCTCATTCATTCTTATTGCCGGTGCAAACGCCGCCTATGTCACCGAGTTCAGCGCATGGTCCGCCTCGGGCGATGCCGCACTCGTGGACGACGTGGCGTTCCTCACCAATGCCTTTTCCAACGGCACGGATGATGCAGTCAATCTGAACAATAGCGGAACCGATC
Organism: Verrucomicrobiales bacterium; assembly: GCA_038204755.1. Taxonomy (GTDB): domain Bacteria; phylum Verrucomicrobiota; class Verrucomicrobiia; order Verrucomicrobiales; family Akkermansiaceae; genus Luteolibacter. The sequence continues at coordinate 597 of JBBRCO010000143.1, read as the reverse complement.
CCCTAACAACAGTAAGCTTGGAAGCCTTTGTTGGTCTCAGCGGTGGCGACTTCCTGGTCGCTGGTTATGACATCTCGGAAGGCACTGCGATCAAGCAAACCTTCGGTGTTCTAGCTGGAGACAGCATCACATTCGCGTGGCAATATCTGACCAATGATATCAACTTCGATTTGGCATTCATCGTGTTGAATGGTGTGGTATCGAGCCTTGTCGATGGCAGTTCCACATTGCCGGGATCAAGTTATGGTTATTCCAACACCGTCAGCGGCACCTACACTTCCGCGCCATTCGCCAGCGACACAACTGTCACATTGTCTATTGGCGTTGCGGACACAGGCGATTTCAGCACTTCGAGTGCACTCCGCGTCACCAGCATCATTCCAGAGCCATCCTCTCTGACATTGGTTGGACTTGGTCTTGCAGGCATCGTGGGCTTCCGCCGCCGCGCATGATTGATCGGCTCTTCAGCAAAATTTGTGGGTGAATTTCGGTTCGGGTAGATTCCCAAGTGTATGATAAAGAGAGATTTGCAGTAGTTCAAAACTGCGGTAGCCATAGGCTTTTCTCATGCACAGGTTGATCCTCAGGTTGAGGCCC
>JBBRCO010000142.1:0-10607 GCA_038204755.1 Verrucomicrobiales bacterium | reverse complement strand
GGTTTTCCTGGGAGCATCCGCATAATTGTAGAGATAGGCCACATGATGGCTGGGCTCGTTCCCGTGTGCATACTGGCCGATCAATCCACTCACGTCCATCGGCGTGTCTTTATCGAGTTTGGAGCTTTCCGAAAACAACCTGTCAAGTTTGCTGACGAAAGCGGATTTCCCTCCCATTCCCTTGATCAGGGAATCCACATCGTGAGGAACAAACCACGTGTACTGCCAGGAGTTCCCCTCAATGAAGTCACTCGTTGCATTCACCGCGTTGTAAGGATCAAAATCGGAGCGGAAGGTGCCGTTGGAATCCTTGCCCCTCATGAACCCGATGGATGTATCAAAAAGGTTCTCGAATGATTTCGCCCGCTTGAAGAAATACCCGGCGTCTTCGTTCTTCCCCATCTTGGCCGCCATCACCGCGATGCAGTGATCATCGTATGCATACTCAAGGGTGCGGGCCACCGAAATCGTGGGGGCCAGATCGCGCGGAATATAATTATACTTTTTCAGATGTTCAATATCGAACGCGTTCTGCATGGCGCTCTTCTTCATCGCCTCGAAGGCCTTTTCCACATCGAATCCCCCGATGCCCTTCAAATAGGCATCCACGATTACAGGAATCGAATGATATCCGATCATGCAGTTGGTTTCACTTGCGCACAATGGCCAAACCGGCAACAGGCCCGTCTGATCATACTGCGCCAGCATGGAGTTGATGACATCGGTGGTTCTTGATGGAGAAATGATGGTGCTGAGGGGATTTGCCGCCCGGAAGGTATCCCACAGTGATAGCCCGGTATGCATGATGAATCCCTTCGCCGTATGAATTTTCCGGTCGAAACCCATATACCGGCCATCGACATCACTAGCGGTGTATGGAGCCACACAGGAATGGTACAATGCGGTGTAGAAGGTTTCCTTGTTGGCCTGATTTTCATCATTTACCTTGAAAGTGCCCAATACCGCATCCCAACTCGCTGAAGCCTGAAGCCGGACCTTTTCAAAATCCCAATCTGGAATCTCGGTATCCACGTTCCGAATCGCACCTTCGATGTCCACCGCCGAAATGCCGACCTTGACCAACAGCGGCTTGTCCGCCTTGGCATCCAGAAGCAGCGCGGTTCTGACCGACTTGCCCTGCGCTTCCCTGCCGTCTTCCGTAACGTTGCCGTCCACCTGAAATGAGGCTCCTCGAATGGGCTGTGAAAGCCGTGCGGCGAAAAACACCTCATGCTCGACCCAGTCCTTCTCGTTTCCCTCTCCCCACCCCTTGGACCGGTGAGAGCCCACAATGAGAGTGTCATCCACAATTTTCAGAGAACCATTCAGGATCGTGTCGGTCTTGAACGAATGGGCCAGATCGATCATCAAACGTGCCGATTCATCCTTGCTGAATGTGTAACGGTGGAAACCCGCGCGTGTCGTTGCGGTCATCTCTGCTTTGATTTTAGGATCCTCCAGCATCACCGAATAATATCCGGCCTTTGCGATTTCCGTCTCACGCTTGAAGCGCGAACGGTAACCCCCGTCAGGATCTTCGCGAGTTCCCGGCTCGAACTGGACCGGACCGGTGGTGGGCATGAACAGGATATCGAGCAACTCACCGCGCCCGGTGCCGCTCAAATGAGTGTGACTGAACCCCATGATACTGCTATCGGAATAATGATAACCCGAGCACCAGTCCCAGCCCTCATTGAACGTGTCCGGGCTGAGCTGCACCATTCCAAACGGAACCGTGGCTCCTGGGAAAGTATGCCCGTGTCCTGAGGTGCCTATCATCGGGTTTACAAACTCGGAACCGGCCCCTGCGGATCGATTCTGGCCGAGCGACGACGCGATGCCTATCAATGAAAAAAGCAGTAGTTTGATCTTCATATGAGTGATATGTCAGTGGGGTAATGGATTCTAATTTGGAAGTGACAAGGAGAGAGCGATAAGATTATGGATTGGCAAGAACTGAAGTTGGACTGTTATTCAAAGGTCAGCAACGGCCATTTAGAAGAGTCTTCAACCGTACCGAGACCATCAGCGACGAAGCAAAATCCCTCACGGCCTCCGCCATCTTCGTCGTTAACGATCAAATTAAACCCGATCGCGCGAGCGCGAAGGATTGCGGCATCCATCCCAGAACCTTTGAAGGGGAATTTGGCCTCATAGACCATACCACCGTTCCGCGGTGTGGTCTTTAACTCAATTTTTTCCGCATACTCCGGGTTTAATCCTGCAGGGGACTTCCAAGCAGTTGCCAGATTCTCGCCGGAGTCAGACCGGCCAAGGCCGATTTGCCAAGCCCCTGCGATGCCCGGCAGGGTAATGCCCATTTGAATGCCGTCAGCCTGCCACATCATTGAAGCCTGATTCGGCTGCTTGTGCACGTCATCTGTCACATCAACCTTCATGACCAAGGCATCACCAGCAACGGCTAACCAAACCTGTGCGCTTAAATCCTGCGGTCCCTTCCAACAGTAGGCAATTCGGTTTGGATCGTTTTTATTACTGTCAAAGACGTGGTCCGAATCAGCTAAAGTGAAATCCGGATTTCTCGTGGAAATGGCCCCTGCGGGAATCAACGTCGCCACGGAGAGCGGGAGATCGAGTTCACCCGTCCACGGTGTTCCTTCCAGCACGTAGGCGAGTCGGACCGTGGGTTGCTTGTCTCCCGTCTTGACCACGGGCATCACGATTGAAAGTGAGGCGTCTTTCTTTTGGCCTGCTTCGACTGAGATTTCATCAGTCTTGACGACGCCATCGTGGTTGGTCCACTTGAGCTGAAATTTAGCAGCACGGCCTAATGGATTCTGAAGCTTTGCCACCAGGTCGATTTTCTTTCCCGGCTCGCCGTAAGGTTTTTCTGGCAGAGCCACCAGCGCTCCCAGCACCTCCATGCCTTTTTTGGACTGAAAGTATTTCACGTCTCCGCTCAAGTTGAGGGATGCAATTTTTTCGTAAACATCCGCTGGGGTCTTGTTGCCCATGACGTCCACTTCAAAGGCGACCGGATCGGAGAGTTTTACCAACACCCGTTCGTTTGCCGTCGAGGCATTTTCATTCCAGGCAATCAGCGTGGAATCGACATCATCGGTAAAAGAAAGCATCCAGTTGCCAGATCCCACATTAACCTGCCTATCAAAGCGCTGGTTGCGGAGATTTTTTGCCAGCTCGTTGTAGGAACAGTAAGTCGGAAGTGGGTTGCCACTCGCGGAAACCAAGGCAAAGGGTCCGGTATCCCCACCCACGCCGGTGAAAATAAACCAGATAAACCCCATCGCACCGCGCGCCCTGGCAAAGGAGATCTTTTTCACCAGTTCGCTGGCCTGCTTTTCGGCCGTCATGGAACCGTGCATCGGCGTGCCCGTTTCAGTGAAATAAAGGGGTTTATCTTTCTTCAATCTCGCCCGCATGGAAGCGAGCGGCCCATCAAGTGCTGCGACAAAACTGCGGAAGGTGCCATGATCATGAAGGGAAATCGCATCATAGTAGTCCTGGTTTCCCACAATCATCCGTTCGATAAGATCAGGATTCAGTCCATGCCCGCCGTGACCACCCAATGAGGCGATGCCCCCGCTGAGAACGATCGCCTTCGGGTCCGCCGCCTTGACCTCTTGGTAAACCGTTTTCATGAACTGAAGGTATTCTTTCGTCGAACCCGACCAAAATCCGGAAAGATCCGGCTCGTTCCACATATCGTAATGGGAAACGCCATAGGCTTTGTTCTTTTCCACAATCGTGCGAACAGCGGCACGGAGGGCCTCCTCACGCGGCGGAGTGGTGTATATTCTGCCCGATTTGTTTTCCTTTTTCAGTTTTTCGACATATTCCGGCATGGCGGCCCAGCCAGGAGTGAAGGTAAAGCTGTGCAAGACTTGCATCTTGGCCTTCTGCACCGTCTCCAGTTGGGCTACGTGAGTTGGCCATTTCCACTGACCGGATTGTGGCTCCAAATCAGGCCAATTCACGCCAGTGCGGAAAATATCGACGCCGATCAAAGAGCAGGCCTCAACCATCCAAGCGTAGTCGGTGCCACGCAGACGGGCATCAATGCCAAACCAAAAATTTTCTTTCGGCGGTAGTGGCCGCGTCCCTGCTGGCTGGAAATAGGCTACAGGAATCACAGGCTTGGCCACCCGCGCCTTGCCATCGGCGGATTCGATCGAGGGCGCCAGTTTCCACCAACCGAATTTTCCCAGCTTATTGCCGAAGGGAATCTGAACGGACTGCCCGGCGGGCACCGTCACGAGTTCGGATTTCCAGTCATTTTTACCGCCGTAAAGCGAGGTTCCCTCCACCACCAAGCGAACCTTGAATTCATTTTTTGGATCCGTATTGAGAATTCGGTAGGAAGCGGCTGATTCCTTGCCTGCCTCAACCACTTTGACACGGGTCGGCGTTTCCAGAGTTACCTTCAGAGGCTGCAAGGCCGCTTCGGGTTCCACATCCGTCGCGTTGAAATCGTTCCGCGTGATTGCCCCTAGAAGAATGCTCCTGGCTTCGGTGTTTTTGTCTGAAGCATTAATGACCATCCCCAACAGCCGGACCGGGAGATCCATTGTTCCGCGCCCTGCTTCAGAACCTCCCCAGTTTGTTAGATTCTTCTTGCTCGCCAGATCCACCTTCATCACTTTCCAGCCGGCGCCATCAGGCAGATTCAGACCACCAAACTGCCAGATTTCTTCGTTCGCATCGACGACCCGGAGTCCGAATCCCCTCGCTTCGGGATAGCCGCTGTTATTGAAAAGAATGTTGAGTGTTATCCCTTTCCCGAAGGCTAACAGGCTTTGTTGTTCCACCGCGACCAGCTCCACCAGAGATTTGGCACCGATCTGCCACGTAATCTTGGCTGCTGTCTTGCCCTCTTCCGCAACCTGTTCATATTTCTGCTTGTTCCTGCCGCCTGCGGGGAGCGTGAAAGCTGCTTTGCCCTCAAACTTGACCAATGGGATCTCTTCCTTTTTTTCGTTTTGGGCGAATATAGTGTTACCTAGCAAGAGGGAGAAAAGGGTCAAAACGAGCAGGCCTGAAAAGCGAGCGGATATGTTCATTCTGGTGTGGTTCGGCGGGATCCGGGTGCTCAATGGACTGTGAATGTTGTTGATGGACAGCGTGTTGTGACGCTGGATGTAGGGAGTATTTCAGACGGAGTCGATTTGTCTAGTTGATTTTGCGTGTGAATGATTTGATTTTACGCTTGAGGGTGGCGCGGTTTGGACTGGGTGGCTCACTCGCTGGAAAAAAGGCAAGATCCTGCGTTCTGAGTGGAGTAGCAGCGCACGGCGAAAAGGGAGGCGGGAGCCGTGGTGGACGGAATGAGGAGATGGAGCTCCAAGCAGTCAGTCGTGACCGGCTTGTCGAGAGTGATGTGCCTGCGGGTCTGGTGGTTGTTGATGATCTCGGCGATGACTTGCGTTGCGGTCATTTGACCTGCGGTGGCGACGCTTGAACGGTCGCTTGGGCGGGCGTGATCGGATGTTTGCCTGGCGGCGATTTTGATGTCGCGGACGCAGAACGGCATGTCGCGCTCGGGGTGGCCCATCAGGACGGATTCCATGGGGTGGTCGAAATCGGTGTCGAAGTCGATTTCAATCGTGGAGATTTGCTGCGGTGTTTCCCAGACAAGGCGGATCATCGGTTGCTCATGGGCGAAATCCGCGACCCATGCGTTGGCGGAGCGGGTGGGCCGGCTGATGCCGTTGGTTAAATTCTTCACACCGAACGCCATGAGGGGAGGGTCGAGGGTGAGCGCGAGGTTTTTTCCAGCGGGTCGGCGTTTGGGTGTCCAGAACTCGAAGGTGTCGATGCCAATCCCGGGAGGCGGGGACTGGGTGTTGGATTTTGCGACGGCTTTGTTTCCCGCCTGACAAAGGGCGAGCACGCCGGTGAGGCGCTGGTCGCTGAGGTGGACGGAGATGGGGTCGTTCTTGAGCAGGCAGACGAATGTGTAGCGTGTGTCTTCGAGGTGGGTCTTGAAATCGAGTTTGATCTGCTGGTTTTTGCCGATAATTAGAGGAATCTCGATGGACTTTAAAACAGTGTCCGGAGTGTGGTTGTCCGGCTTTCCGCTGATTCTGAGTTCAGCGACCATCGTGGTGGGGGCCGTGACATCAAGAGTGACACCGACGACCGGCATCTGGCCTTTTGAAACGGGCAACATCATGGCCCAGGATTCTGTGAGTTCGAGGGTCTCACCGCAGGGGCTGAGGGCGGAAAGTGAGAGCTCGCTGGTGGTGGTGATTTTCGCGCTGCGGGCGAGGTCTTCGCTTTGATCGAGGGAAACGCCGGGGATGAATTGGCCGCCGCGCAGCAGGGTGTTCTGAAGCTCGCGCATGAGTTCCGGTTTCAGAAGATCACGCGGGTTCACTCCATGTTTAAGGCAAAGCGCCGCGCCAGCGCCGACTGCTTGTCCGCCGTGGGCGCAGGTGGCCATCACGCGGGTGCTGGCGAAGGCGACGTGCGAGGCGCTGATGATGCGGCCGGCTAGCATGAGATTGGGGATATTGCGGCTATACATGCTGCGCCACGGGATTTGATAGATGCCCTTGGAATGCCACTGCGTGCAGCCCGCCTGGGGACTGAAAACACCGTCCACCGGATGCAGGTCGATGGCCCAACCGCCGAAGGAAACGGCATCGGGGTGAATGCGTTGCTCGACGATGTCCTGTTGGGTGACGATCATATCGCCTTCGAAACGACGGCTTTCCCGCTTTCCGGGAATGGTGCCCACCCATTCGAGTGTCAGGGTTTCCGCCTCGGGAAATTGTCCAGAATTCTTGATGTGATCCCAGACGCCATAAGCGACTTTCCATAGCTCCATCTTGATGGTCTCGCTGTCGTGAATGGTATCGAGCGCGCCGCCCCACTCGATCCACCAGAGGCGGCAGCCGCATTCGCCAGCCTTGAAATCGCGCCAGCGGGGGATCTTCGTGATATCCGATAGAGCAAAACCCGGCGCGGTGAATTTCACCGGCCGTCCGGTATCCTTGGAGTGGAAATAGATCGAATGGCCTAGCAGATCCGAGCTCGCCTTTCCGGGTGCGAAGAGTTCCCCAAACTCGCCGCGGCTTTCGGTACCGATGCGGAATGCGGCACCCGCCAGGAAACCGACGATGCCATCGCCGCTGGCATCGCAGAAGAACGGGGAGGATATGATATAACAAGTCGAGTTTTGCGAACAGAATGCCTGCACGGAACGGATGGAGTCGCCGTCGGATTTTTCCAGATCGTGGACGGCGGTGTTGAGCAGGAGGGTGATGTTGGTTTCCTTGAGGACCCACTCCAGAACGATGGTGTCAAGAATGAGCGAATTGCCTTCGGGATTCCGATGCATGTTTTCCACGAGGATCTCATCGATCACTCCGCCTTCACGGGCCCAGCGGTTGTTGTTTCCCATGTGGGATGTGGCACCGAGAATCCATAGCCGGACCTCGCTGGAGGCATTGCCACCCAGCACCGGGCGGTCTTGGACGAGCACCACCTTACGACCGGCGCGGGCGGCGGTGATGGCGCAGCAAACCCCTGATAGGCCACCGCCGATGACGGTCAGGTCGCATGATAGGGATAAAGCGCGGAGGCTTCTGCTAGCGGCGGGTGGTTCAATGATCATGGGAAGCGGTGATGTTGTTAGCTGAAGGGAGATGGATGCGTGAAAACCAAAGTAAGAGCCATGCGGCGGGATGGAGGAATGCCATGATGAGGAACCACTGGCCGTAGCCGTGGCCCTGGACTTTTTCTAGCAGTCCGCCGAAGACCGAGTGGATCGCCTGATCGAGGAAACCCGCCGGTTTGGTGGATGGGCCGCTGATCATGGTGGCGATGATCATGTTCATGACGATGCCGCCGATGGTGCTGCCTGTCGCGACGACGCTGAACACGGTGCCGAGCGAGTGTTTGGGCACCAGATCCACCACCAGTGAGCTGATATTGATCAGCCAGGCGAGCGATGCGATGACGGTGCAGGCGGCGAGCGTCATCGCGAAATGAAGCCCGGTGATTTGTGAAATGAACGGCGAGAGCGGCATCAGGCAGGCGCAGCCGAACATGACCCACATCCGGCTGCGGGCGGGAGCCATGCCACGGGCGACCAGACGCCCGGAAAGCCAGCCACCGAGCAGGCTGCCAACTCCGGCGGCCGCGTAAACGATCCAGGTGATTTTCAATTGCTCCTGATTCAGGTGGCGGTCGCTGGAGAGGTATTTGGCGAACCAGAATTGATAGAAATACCACACCGGGTCGGTGATGAGGCGACCGATCAGCAGATACCAGGTGCCACGGAAGGTGAAGACGCGGCCCCATGACCACGGACTGCCCGCCTCCCGTGCGGCGTCGGTTTCCGATGCTTCCTCGATAATGGCAAGCTCGTCCGCGCCGAGGAAGCGGTTCTCGCGTGGCTGTCGATAGAGGAAAAGCCAAGGGATCAACCACACCAATCCGGCGGCCCCAGTGACGATGAAAGCCACGCGCCAGCCGACACCGTGGCCGATGAAATGGGCTACGGCAGGTAGTTTTTCCGAGTAGGGAAAGGTGGCCAGAGGGATCACGATGTAAGGCGCGAGGGTGGCACCGATCGTGGCTCCCATGGTGTAGAAGCCGATGGCCAGCGCGCGCTGCCTAGCAGGAAACCACTCCGACACCGCTTTGGAGGCGGCGGGCCAGACGCCTGCCTCGCCGAGTCCGAGGGCGAATCGGCAGATCGACATCGATCTCATTCCCTGCACGCCAGCGGTGAGCATATTGGCAACGGACCACCAGGTGACGAAGAGCACCATGCCGGCACGGGTGCCCATCACGTCGGTGATCCGGCCGGAAATCAGATAGGCAATCGTGTATGCGACGAGGAAAATGTTCACGATGTTCGCATAGTCCCGATCATCCATTCCGAGGTCGCTCTGGATGGTCGGCGCGAGGGCGGACAGTGTCTGGCGGTCCACATAGTTGAGCACTGCCGCACCGAAAAGCAGGGCGATGATCCACCAGCGCAACCCAGGGATGATGAAACGTTTTTTTCCACCGGATCCGGAAGCGGCGGTGGTGGCTTTTTCTGTAGAGATTGAAGGCACTGGGTTTATAAATCTGATGATTGCGTGTCAGGTGCGATGCATGTCTGCGAAGCAACGGTGAGAGTCTAGACACGGATTTGGCTTGCTGACCATGGGAGAGTGCGCATTATTTCTGTGATTTTGCGTTTTCCTAAACCCATGTCTAAAACCGCAGACACCGAGCCCCCCATCAAGCGGGTTGCGATTCTTGTCGATACTTCCACGACTTGGGGGCGCGATGTGATCGCGGGTGTTCACCGCTACAGCCGTGAAAAGGTGGGTTGGCAATTGTTTGTAGAGCCGCGTGGAGTCGAGCAACGCCGCTGGTTGCCGACTGCGTGGAAAGGAGACGGAGTGATCGCCCGGGTGGGATTCTCCGATCTGGCAAAAAAACTGAAGTCCCTGAAACTGCCGGTGGTGAATGTATCCGGCATCACGTTGCCCAAGGTGGATTTTCCGCGGGTGGTTTCGGATCAGGGTGCGGCGGCGAATCTGGCTGCCGAGCATCTGCTGGCGCGGGGCTTCCGGCATTTTGGTTATTTCAGTTTGTTAGGTTTGGAATATGTGGCGGAGCACCAGCAGGCGTTCCTGGATGCCTTGCGGTTGGCCGGCCATCGCTGCGAGGTGTTCTCGGCAAGTCCCAACCAGGGTGCGGAGCCGGATTGGAATCTGGACATGAAACGCCTCGGAAAATGGCTGAAAGCGCTCCCCAAACCGCTGGCGGTTTTTACCTGGAACAGCAGCAGCGCGCGGGAATTGATCTATGCCTGCACGCAGTCCGGTCTCGCCGTGCCGGAAGAGGTCGCAGTGCTCAGCGGATCGGATGATGATTTGTTTTGCGTAGTGACGCCGGTGCAGATTTCCGCAGTGAAACTCGACAGCGAACAGATCGGCTATCGGGCGGCTGCGGAATTGGGCGCGATGATGCAAAATCCCGCCGCGTCTCCCGCCGTCGAGGTGTTGATTCCTCCTCTTGGCGTTGTGGAAAGGCGTTCTACCGATACGGTCGGCGTGGACGACGCCTGCATGGTGAAAGCGCTTCGATTCATCCGCGAAAACCCGGCGCGATCCATGAAGGTGAAGGATGTGGCCCGGCAGGCGGGTGTTTGCCGGCGTGCGCTTGAGCTGCGGTTTCAGAACCTGCTAGGCCGCTCGCCCGCCTCCGAGATCAGGCGGGTGAGAATCGCCCATGCGATCAATCTACTCCAACGCACCAATCTATCGGTGGCGTTGGTGGCGGAGCGATCCGGCTTCAGCAGTTCCGAATACATGGCTTCGGTTTTCAGGAACCAGCTTGCTACTACACCACTCCACTATCGCAAGCAGGAGCTAAAATAATTCACCGTAATCGTCGCGACACGACAGGCGGATCGAGAGAGATGCCATCCGGGTCCATGGGTTTTTCCCGGAAGATGATTGGTCGGGCTGCTTTCTTTTTTGCCTCTTCCGCCAAAAATGTGGGTGAAACCGTCGCCTGATCGCCGCGAAGCGGCGGGTGGCTCTTGAAAGTTGTCCACAACAGGCCGGTTCGAGAATGGGCCTGTAACTCGTCGGAGAAGCGGACTGTTGTGGGCAACT
>JBBRCO010000141.1:0-10718 GCA_038204755.1 Verrucomicrobiales bacterium | reverse complement strand
TGGCTTCCCCGCCATTTTTGCTCAGGCTGCCGCCGCTGAGGTTGAGTGTGCCAATGTTTCCCGCGCGTCTGCCGATGGTGAGGCGTCCGCCCATGGTCCAATTGGAGCTGTCGTTCAGGGTCACGGTGCCCACGCTGGTTTGAGGAGGGGCTGCCCCATCGAAGTTGCCGCCGATGAAGGCCCAGCCGCCGCTGTTGAAGGTGGCACTATTCGAAAGGGTGAGCGTCCCGGTTCCGTTTTCAACGCCGATGTGCGGATCGCCACCGGACGAGAAGGCACCACCTGAAATCGTAGCGGTGCCGGTGCCGCCGCCCACCCCGATATAGGGGCGGTCGCCTACGGTGAAGGTGCCACCGCTCAAGTTGAAGAATCCATTGGAACCCGAGTCCACGCCCACGCGCAGTCTCGACCAGTTCTGGGAATTGGCATAGCTGCCACCGGACTGATTGTAGGTTCCTGTGCCACCATTGGCACCGACGGAGAACCAGCCCCAATTGTTATTGATTACCGAGGTCCCGGATACGTTCATGATTCCGGCAGAGCCGGGATCCGCGCCGACCATCAAGTCCCAATTCGTGATATGAACCAGCGTCGAATTTGTTACGTTGAGCGTGCCGTTTCCGCCCGCGCGGCCGACGACGTGGAAGTTGTTGGAACTGAAAGTGGTGCCGTTGATGAGATCGAGGCGCCCGGTGTTTCCGGTACCTTGTCCGATCCAGACTTCCCCATTGACGGTGTTCAACTGGCCTTCGGCGGTGCCGTCCATGACGACGGTGCCGCCGGTGATTTGATAGGTCCCAGCCGCGGTGTGCTGGTTGGTGGCGCCGCCGTTGGTGTGGGTGAGGATTCCAAGACCGCTTTTGTTAAAGCCACCGACCGCTGCGGTGATGGGCCCCGAGAGGCTCAGATTGTTGACCAGATTGATCCCCCCGCCGCCATCGACTTGATAGCCTCGGTTGATGGAAATCGCCGGTCCGGTGTAGTCCAGCGTGCCGCCGGCCAGGACGAGATTTCCCGCGCCGATGCCGCTGGCGCTGCCGCCATCGGCCAATAAGCCGGTGCTGAGAGTGCCGCCTTCGATCCGGGTGACGCCGGTGTAGCTGTTGGTGGTTACCAGAGTCACACTGGCGCTGCCTTTCTTCAGGACCCCGGTGGCTCCGGCGATGCTGCCGGTGCCACTGATACTGTAAGGAACGGACGAGTTTTCAAAGGTTACGATTTGAGGAGTGACGCTTTGGTTCAACACCACCGCGCCGGCGGTGACGCCACCCACATCGTCGTTGAAGACGACGGGTTTTCCGTTGGTATAAGGAATGGAATCGAAATTCGCCGTGTTGATCCAGTTCACGGTCGAGGTGTTCCAGAGATTGTTAACCGTCGCATCCCATCGCGGAACGGTAACCGCGACATTCAAGGAAATGACGCCGCCAACGTCAGTGAATGCCGGAACGCCGATATCCACTCCGGGAGGCAGCGAGCCGATCGTGAAGCTGGCAACCGAACCGGTCTTGGAAGTGTATTCGATGAGGGGGATGGATCCGCCGTTGATCGAGTCATCGGTGATGTTGATGGTGACGGGGCCGTTGATGGCGAGCGCGCCGGTCTTCAGCGGGGCGAAGTCGGGATTACCTGAGAAATTCCCCAGGTCGAAATCCAGGGTAGTGGCTCCCGAGGTGCCGAGGGTGACGATGCCGGCGGTGAGCTGGCTGGAGACATCCTGGGAAACGATTCCGAAGCCGGCACTATTGTTCACCGTGAAGTTTCCGGCACCGGTGGAAACGTTGTTGGTGATCAATTTCCCAGCTTCGACGAGGTTGTTGCCGGCGTAGGTGTTGATTCCGGTGAGACGGAGGGTTCCGGCGCCCTTTTTAGTGAGGCCGCCAGTGCCGTCCGCGAGAAGCGGCTGGCCGATGGTGATGTTGAAGCTGTTCGAGTCGATAACAGCACCGCCGTTTTTCACGTTGGCGGCGCTGAGGCCGGTCATGAAGGCGGAATCGACGGCGTTGGCCTTGAGGGTTCCGCCGTTGAAGTTGAAGGCGCGGGTGGTGCCGGTGGAGGTCGAGTCGATTTTTGTGACGGTGAGGGTGCCGCCATCGAGATTGAAGGTGCCTTGGGAGCTGCCGCCGGTGCCGATCCGGAGCAGGGCGAGGTTGACTTGGCCGGAGCCTGAAAGCGTCCAGAGACCCATTCCCCCACCGTTGAAGGCACTCTCTCCCAGGAAGGTGGAGCTGCCCGTGTTGTTAAAAGTGCCGCCGGTTTGTAGGATCGTGCCTGAGCCGTTCAATCCGGTCCCCATTGTCAGATTGCCGCCACCGGTTTTCGTGACGGTGCTGGTGCCGTCTCTTTTGAGAGTCCCTTTGCCGTTGTCGCGCCCGATCCCGATCCAGTCGTTCACGGAGAGGCTGCCGGCTTTGAGATCATAGGTGCCATCGCTGCCGCCTGCCTGGCCGATCCAAAGTTCGCCGCTGGCGATGTTCATGCTCCCGCCGGTTTGATCGACGAGACCTACGGAACCGTTACCGTCGGCGACGATGAAATTCCCGCCGCCGTTCTTGGTGAAGGTGCCGCTGCTCACGTTGAGGGTGCCATTCGCTCCCGAACGAGCGACAACGGTCCAATTCGCTGTCGTGACCGATCCGTTGTTAGATAAGTTCAGAATTCCGGTCGAAGTGCCCGCGCCACCATCCTGACCAACCCAGAATTCCGCAGTGTCGGAGTTCACCGAGGCATTGTCCACGTTCAGGGTGCCACTGTAGGTTCCGGCGTTGAAGCTATCGGAAATGATGAAAATGCCGGAGGTGAGCAAGAGAGACGCGCCGCTGTTCACGTTCACCACGCCGGAGGCCACTCCGCCGTTGTCGCCGAGTCCGATGATGATGCGGTTGCCGGTATTCCTGAAAATAGTGTTTGCACCCGAGACGGTGAGCGATCCGACGCCGCCCGCTCTCCGGCCGACATAGGTATTGTCGGTGGCGGTGAAGGTGCCTCCACCGGAAACCTCAAAGTTGCCGGTTCCTGCCTGGCCGATCCTCACGCCCGCCACGGTGGTCGAGCCACTGGTGAATTGAGAAGTGCCAGAGATGACGAAGGCGTAGTCGACAGCGACCGGACCCACGCCAGCATTCCAGTTCCCAGGGATGGCCCAGTCTCCGGTGACACCAGAATTCCACGTAATATTGGCTCCATGGAGGTGGGTAGCGCTCAGGCAGATGGAGATCAGGGCGATTGAAAAAGCGCGGACAACACGGAATGTGCGGGGTTTCATGGGATTTTTGATTGGGGATTTATGGGTCACAGCATGTCACGTTGGATTTCTCCATGAAACGATCTGTGAACAACCTGTAGTGCGCCTTTCCCGGACAAGAAGCCGACAGGCACGCGAAAGAATTTTTCAGACCGAAGGGGTAGATGCTGTGGGAAGCCGCCCAACCGGCATAGGGAGAGGTGCCGGAAATGAGGGACTTCTCGCTGGCGACAAGCTCCTCGATTTCTCCGGCGGGCAAGGCTCCGGAGTAAACCTTGATTTCATCGATGAGACCGGGGATGCAATTAGCAGTGGAATTTTCGGAGCCGAAGAACATCGGTTGGGTAAGTGGCTGGCGGGTCGGTGAAGCTTGCCCGAGCTTCATGGCTCAGATCCAAAGGTTCAGTCCGAACCATGGCGGAGGTCGAGCCGCATGAATCCGTGGTCGGAATTTAAATTCTGCAGGGGCACCTTGGAGACGCGGCTTTCAATCGTGCCTTCGGTGGAGAGCAGCTCATCGGTGACGCCAGTGTTGGACCAAGCGTCGAGGTTGTTGCTCCACCACCCGCTGATGGTGAGGTCGGTGGCCTCAAGGCTACGGGTGTAGTAAAGAGTGAAAAAATCGTTTTCCACGGCGGACGTCGGGCGCTGGGCGGGCAGGTTGGCAAGATTCGGGTCAGTGCCGAAGGCCCGCTCGAAGAGATTCGTCAGCGTATCGCTATCGGGATCCTGATCGTCATCGGCGTTGCCTTCTCCGAGGATGCTGCCGAATTGCCGATTTCGCCAGATTTCGGCCGGAGGTGTTGGGCTGTCTTCCAGGTTGGCGAAGGTCGCGGTCGCCAGCTCGCCGATGGTGCGTGAGCTCACCGCAAGCCCTGCCTGCACGGCTGCGGAGAGGGGTGTGGTGTGGGTGCCAATCAGGATCCAATCGCCGGCCACGGGATCGCCAGCGGTGGTGGAGTAGAGGGCGGTTACGGAATTTCCGGTGCGGACAAGCTTGAGCCACACGGGTGTCGTGACCGGAATCGTGGTGCCCGTTTGCAGGGCGATGCTGCCCGGGGCATCGCGATGCATGAAGCGCAGGCCTGCCGGGCGTTCATTGACCAGACCGACAAAGGCCGAGTCCGCTGCCATGGATTCGCGGAACATCAGGCCACCCGAGGCGTTGACTGGTACGGCCGTAGCCCGGGTGACGAGGGTCCTATTACCGGCTGCAAGCGCGGAGACGAAGTGGAACTGGTCGCTGTTCCCACCGATCCCCGAACCTCCGCCGACCACAGTGAATACTCCGCCGCCGGTGGGCGAGTGGCCGGCATAGCCGTCGCTGGCAGGCTCGCCAATGTCCGCGGCAGTCCGCGGCGCGGGCAGAGTCTGCGCCAGGGCGGTGGCCTGGTCTTCGGAGACGGCATAATTGAAAATCTTCAACTCATCGATGGCCCCGTCCAGGAAGGCTCCGCCGAACAATGAGCTGCCGACCCGGATGCCGCCGGGGGCGTCGCGCAGGGCGGTCGAGCCGGTAGCGGTCGCCTGAAGCACCCCGTTCACGTAAAGTTTCATCGCACCGGTGGCATTGACCCGGGTGGCGATGATGTGATGCCAGGTGCCGTCGTTGATGTCGGTGGTGGAGACAATGGTGGTGCCCGTGCCGGTATTGCCGACTCCGAACGCGGCACGGCTCCCGACCACCGAGATGCCCCAGTCGTTGGCAATGCCGGGGACCTCGGCGTCCACCATGGATTTGCCGGCATACCACTGGCCGCTTCCGCCGACGGCGGTGGTTTTCACCCAGTAGGCGACGCTGAAGTCGCGGGTGACGGCGGATGGAATCTTCACAAAACTGTTGGTTCCGCCGAGCTGGACAGCTTGTCTGCCGATCTTGCCCGGAGTGTAGGTGACGCCGATTTCGTCCCCGTGGTTGTTGAAACGGGTGGCATCGCGCGAATCGCCGTCGAACGAATAGCTGGCGACGAGCGAGTTTCCGGTCTTGGCGAGGCGGGTGATTTCGGAGGTAGAGAGAACCTTGTTGTAAAGTCGGACCTCATCGATGGAGCCATTGAGGAAACCGGTGACACCATTGATGCTGCCGAGCCGGAAGAAGGCGGGGGCGGTGCGCGCGCCGGTCGGCCCGGTCCCGGACGCGCTCAGGACACCATCGACGTAGAGTTTCATCGCGCCGGAACCCGTGTCCAAGGTGGCGGCGAGGTGGTGCCATTGGCCGTCATTGATAGCGGTAGCCGAGGTGATGGTAGTGTCGGTGGCACCCACGCCGAAGGCGGCCTTGTTGTTGACCAGCGAAAGACCGAAATCCTTGGCCACGCCCGGCACTTCGGCATCGATGATTCCCATTCCATTAAACCACTGCGTGCCGCCGCCGGTGGCACTGGTTCTCACCCAGCAGGCAAGGGAGAAATTCCGCTCCACCGTGGCGGGGATGCGAATGGAGCCATCGCTGCCGTTGAATGTCGCGGCAAGGCCGTCGATGCGGCGGGAGATATACCTGACACCGCCGCTGGTGGTGCCATGGAAATTGCGGCCGCTGAAGTCGAGCGGATTTCCTTCCAGCTTGTAGTTTGCGACCAGTCCGCCGGTGATCACGTCGGGCGTGACCTCATCAAAGATCCATTCCCTGTTGAAGGCGTTCTGCTCGTCGAAGTATTGGCCGATATTGGTGTTGGGGCCAGTTGCGTTGTTGCCGCCGTTGACCTCGATCACCATGTTGGTGCTGTGGCGGTTACCCATCTTCCAGTAGGCCGCACCACTATTACCGGGGAAAAGCCGCCACTGCTGGTTCGCGTTGTTCGGGAAATTATCCGAAGTCCCGACGTTGGCACCGGCGTTGAGCGACCAGCCGCCGGTTTCAAGCGCCTTGCCGCTGGCGACGTTGATAAATTTCCAGTAGCCTCCGCTCACGTAGGTCGCGACCCACTTCTGGAGGTCCGAGCCGTTGTTCGGATTTTGCCTGACACTGGCTCCCTGGCCGGGGGCGCTGTTGGCATTACCAGCCTCCATCAACATCTGGCTGAGGCGTGAGCGGATTTGATAGACGCGGCCGTTTTTCACCGGACAGGCCCATAAGGGGTGGCTGTCGATCCACCACTCGTCGTAGTCTGAAACGCCATCGCCATCCGCATCGCCGTTGGCACGAAGCAGCCCGGTGGATCCCGTATTGAAGCGTTCCCACTCGTCCGGCATGCCGTCGCCATCGCCGTCTTGGCCGCCCATGTCCATCCGCATGGCGCGGATGATGCGACCGATGCGGTAGCGGTTGTTGGCACTGTCCTCGTTGCCGAAATTAAAGCCGTAGGGGTAGTAGTGGACGCCTGATCGATAGATCTCGGCTCCCGGCCCGTCGAAGAGCTTGATGTAGCGTTTCAGTGCGGGGCCGTTCCAAACGTTTCCACCATCGAACTGGGTATCCCACTGCGTGGTGGTGCCACTGCCCAAATAGTGGGCGATTTCGTGGATGGCAACCTGCGTGCTAATGGACCCGCCAAAGCCCAGTTCCCCGTTGTAGTTCGCCTGCGCGGTCGGGATGCCGGAGTGATAGATGACATTGACGTCCACATCGATACTCGTGGTGGCGTTGTAGGCCGCAACCGCCTCGTCCATCACTTGGGTGATCTGGGCGCGCTTGCCTTCGTCCTCGAGGTAGCTGATGTGGTAAGTCAATGCGTCACCCGGAATGCAAGCCGCCAACCAGAGGACCGCAGTGGATCCGGGCAGTAAGTTATTGATCGAGAAGGTGGGAAAGCGAGACATAGGCGGGATGCTGAATGATTTGGTTCGCTTGTTACGATCCCCCTGCGCCGCGGATTAAGGCGGCCTCGTCTGGAGGAGACGGTGACGCTACTTCGCACTGAAGCGATAGACCGTGGTGCTTTTCAAGGTTTCGCCGGGCTTGAGAATGATGCTCGGGAAGGCGGGTTGATTCGGGGAATCCGGGTAATGCTGGGTTTCGAACACGACCGCGTTGCGGAAATTGTAGGGCTTTCCCGCTTTTCCCGTGAGTTTTCCATCGAGGAAATTCCCGCAATAAAACTGCATGCCGGGCTCGGTGGTTAGAATTTCCATCTTCCTGCCGGATGTCGGTTCGTAAACCGTCGCTGCGAGCGCAAGCGACTTGTCCTGGCTGTCGAGCACCCAGTTGTGATCGTAGCCGCCGCCGAATTTGAGCTGCTCGTCCTCGTCATCCACGCGCGCGCCGACCTTGTGCGGCGTGGTGAAATCGAAGGGAGTTCCCGCGACATCCTTCAACACGCCGGTCGGGATCAAACCCGCATCGACGGGGGTGAATTTCGAGGCCTTGAAGGTGAGTTCGTGATCGAGAATGTCGCCGTTGCCTTCGCCCTTGAGGTTGAAATAGCTGTGCTGGGTGACATTGACCGGCGTTGCTTGGTCGGTGGTGGATTGGTATTCGATCTGCCACTCGTTAGTATCGGTTAGCCAGTAGGTGACCGTGAGGTCGAGGTTGCCGGGGTAGCCTTCCTCGCCGTCCTTGCTGAGGTAGCGGAATTTCACGCCCTGGGCACCGGGTTTTTCAAGGCCTTCGGAATCCCAGACCACTTTATCGAAGCCCTTGAGGCCGCCGTGGAGCGAACAGGGAATGCCGCCGGGATCGTTGTTGGTGGCGAGCGTGTAGGTCTTGCCGTCGAGGGTGAATTGCCCGTTCGCGATGCGGTTTCCCACCCGGCCGACAATGGCTCCGAAGTAAGGCGTGTCCTTGATGTATTCGCCGAGGGTGTTGTAGCCGAGCACGACATCGGCGGGTTTGCCCTCGCGATCCGGGGCTTCCAGGCTAAGGACGATGGCACCGTAGTTCATGGCGCGGATTTTCATGCCTTTGGCGTTTTCCAAGGTGAAGGCGACGACGGGTTTGCCATCCGGGGTTTGGCCAAACGGTTCGGCCTTCGGAATCGCCGCATGGGCGCCAGCGAGGAGGATGGTGGATGCAAGCAGGGATCGGGTTTTCATAATGTTAGTTAAGATTTCAGCGGCGTGCCTCCACGGGATCGGCCGGAACGAATTCATCGGATATTCCGACATCGATGAATTGTCCGCCCTCGGTATTGCGGCAGTGGACGGCGATGACGTTGCGGCCGGGCTTGAGCGGAGCTTCACCGTCGAGGACCACGGTGGAGTAGTCGGTTAGAAAGCCGGAGAGGCTCGCGATTTGCGTGCCGTTGAGGAAGACAGTGACTTCCTCGTCGTGGAAGATCCGGAGCACCGGCCGGCCTTTCGGCCTGCTGGTGAGTTGGAATTCGCGTCGCATCCAGATTTCATTGCTGGTCCAGGTGGTGCCGACCTTGGACTTGGGAGTGATCGGGGTGCCGAAGCCGCCTTTGCCCGATTCCCAGCCGCTGGCGTTGAAATCGCTCTCATGCCAGCCGTCGGCCGGGGCGTTGAAAGTGTAACTCCAGACGTGGGCCTGTTTCTCGCAGGATTCCATGATGGTGGAGTAGGTGGCGGCATCGGGCGTGGTCATGAGTTTTTGATGGCGCTCCTTGAGCCACGCCGGATCGGCCTTGGCGATGCGGTCGTATGTCAGGAGACCGTTGATCTCGCCCTCGACATCCGTGGTCTGGGTGTAAACGCCGGCGGCAATGCCGCGGCGGCGGAGACCGCACAGCACGTCGATGGACTTGGTGTAGCGCCGCTTCCATTCGTCGAGCGACTGCGGCAGCCCGCCGTAGCCCCAGTTCTCCTTGCCGGCGTCCCAAAGGTGGCCTTTGACCGGCCAGCCGTGCCCGCCGAACTCGCCTACCACCTTGATGAAGGGATCGAAGCGCTTGTCGTCGAGCGGGAAAGTGGGGTCCGGGTAGGCGTGCTCGTCCGCGATGTCGCCGACGGGCCAGAAATTTCCACCGGAGGCGATGTTGATGTGGCGGGTCTTGTCGTAATCGACGGCCATTTTTCCGACTTCCATGGTGCGGTGCTGGCCCCATGCCTCGTTGAAGGGTGACCAGACGACGATGCACGGATGGTCTCGGAGGTGGTCCACCATCCGCTTGTATTCGAGGACGAATTGCTGGTGGGCGGCGTCCGGCCAGGTGCCTTCGCGCGGATTCGGAGCCAGGCGGGTCCACGGCGGATTGGAATTCTTCGGTAGGGAATCCGGACCGTAGCCCATGCTGACCTGGTCCTGCCACATCAGCATGCCGAGGCGGTCGCAGTGGTAGTAATAGCGGCGCGGCTCGACCTTGATGTGCTTGCGGATCATGTTGAATCCGGCGTCCTTGAGGTAATGGATGTCAGAGAGCATCGCGGCGTCGGACGGCGGGGTGAGCAGGCCATCGGGCCACCAACCTTGGTCGAGCGGACCCCAGTGGAAGATCGGTTTTCCATTGAGGGTGAAACGCCAGTTGCCATTGGCATCCCGGGCTTTTCCGACTTCGCGCAGCGCGGTGTAAGATTTGACGGTGTCGATCACCTGGCCCGAGCCATCGAGCAGCTCGACCTTGAGGTCGTAGAGGTGCGGAGTTTCCGGTGACCAGAGCTGGGGGGTGGACAGCTTGAGGGTGAGGTTGCCGCTGCCGGAGGCGCTGCCGGCGGGCTGGCCACCGATCGACGCGGTAACGCGGAGTTTTTCTCCGGCCACGGCGGGCCCGGCGAGTTTGGTGCGGATGCCAACGCTGCCGTCACGGATGTCGCACACGAAATCGAGATCCTCGATGGCGCGGGCATTCACTTGCTCCAGCCAAACGGATTGCCAGATGCCGGTGACGCGGGTGTACCAGATGCCGTGGGGCTTGAGGTGTTGCTTGCCGACGAGTTGGTAGTCGCCGGTGGCGTCGAGAACGCGGACGGTAAGCTCGTTTTCGCCGTCCTTGAGGGCAGCGGTGATGTCGTAGGAAAATGGAGTGAAGCCGCCGGTGTGTTTGCCGAGTTCAGTGCCGTTGATCCAGACGGTGCTTTCGTAATCGACGGCCTCGAAGTGGATGATGACGCGCTTGGCCTGCGGTTTTTCTGCGGAAAACGAGCGGCGGTACCACAGCGCCTGGCCCGGCTCGATCGTCTTCCCGACACCGGAAAGCGCTGCCTCGGGGGCGAAAGGAACCAGGATTTCACCAGCCCATTCCGCCGGCTTGGCATCGGCTTGCGGGCTGATGGCGTAGGACCAGAGGCCGTTGAGATTGGTCCAGTTCTCCCGCTCGAGCTGGGGGCGCGGATATTCACTCCAGACTTTCTGCGGATCGAGCGCGGTGCCCCATTTCGTCATGATCCTGCCCTCAACGGGCTTCCATTGGGCGGAAACGACGTGAAGCGAGACGAAGAGCGCGAGAAGAATTTTTGGAATCATCGGGAACATTGGCTGGTTACCTATGGGAATGCGCCATTTTGATGTCGTAACCCGACAGCCAATGATGAAATTTCAGCGAAGACCGCGCGCTTGACTGCTAGATAAGCTGGCAGGAATGTATCACCAATGTCGAATACACCCTTGGTTCAACCGGAAAACCATCATGGGGTGATACCG
>JBBRCO010000140.1:0-11302 GCA_038204755.1 Verrucomicrobiales bacterium | reverse complement strand
CCCTTGTCGAGCTATTGGTCGTCATTACCATCGTCGCGGTGCTGGCGGGTATGGTGTTCGTCGTTGGCACCAAGGCAAAGAATTCGGCGATGAAGGCGAGGGAGCTTAACAACATCCGCAGCATTTCCCAAGTAGTCTTTTTGTATCATACCGATTACAACAAGCTTCCGGGACCGGTCAACCGCGGCATACGGATTCCCAGCAAGGTTTCCAAGAGCTCACGGCCAAACTTTCTGAGCACCATGCTCATCGACCTCGACTTTTTCGGCAAGGACGATGAGGTCTGGCAGACCGCCGTCAGCTCCGATGCCGACCGATCCACCACCACCTATCTCCTCAACAGCACCATCAACTCCGTCCCGACCTATTTCTTCGGCCGGCTTCAAAGTGGTGGCGATCCACCGAAAACGCTCAGCGCCCTTCAGTCCAACCTCAAGGTCAGCCTCGGCGGCAAAGCCTTGCAAGATCCAAGCGAGCTCTGGATGATCTGCACTGCCGACAACGAAAACTACGGCAGCAGCCCGCTGATCACCGATCCGACCAAAACCAAAAGCGCTTGGAGCGGCAGGTTCTACTCGTTCTTCGACGGTCGGGTTGAGTTCTTCCGGCGGCAGTCCCCGTCGGTCTATCCATCATCCTTCAGCGGCGGTTACCAATGATCCTTCCCCGAATCACTGCGTGGAAATGGGCCGTGCTGCTTGTCGGATTGACACCCGTTTCTCTAATCGCAGCCGTAACCGCCTCTTCGCAGGGCGGCGTCGTCGTTTCCGGCAGCCAGGAATCCACCGAGGCCGGCTTGGAAATTCTCAGAAAAGGCGGTTCCGCTGCAGACGCAGCGGTCACCGTCTCGCTGATGCTTGGAGTCGCCGAGCCGTTCAACTCGGGCCTTGGCGGCAAATTGATCGCGCTGTATTTCGATGCGAAGACCGGCAAAACAAGCTTCATCGACGCACTCGGCACCGCGCCCTCCGGCATCTCCGTGAAAAAGCTCGCCCGCATGAAGCCATCCTTGCGGGAAAAGGGCTACATCAGCGCCTGCATCCCCGGATGCGCCGCCGGACTTGGCCTCATGCACGATCGCTGGGGGAAACTGGAGTGGAAATCCTGCGTCGAACCAGCAGCCACCGCTGCGGCCAACGGCTTTGAACTTCCCGCAAAGCAACTCATCGTTTTCAAAGACAAATTGTCCCTCATTCTCGCGGACAAGGAAGCGACGCGTCTTTATGTCCCGGGAGGAAAACTTCCTGCGGTTGGCACGCGACTCACCAACCCGGAGCTTGCCCGCACCCTGCGGACGATGGCTGCAGAGGGTGCGCGGGCGTTCTACAGCGGCAAGATCGCCCAACAGCTCGTGGATGCGTCGAAGGCCGGTGGTGGCGAATTTTCGATGAAGGACTTCTCCCGCTATGAGGCACGCCTGACCGAACCGCTCACCGCGGACTACAAGGGAAACCGGATTTTCACCAGCCCCTCCCCGCTGACAGGCGGCGGGATTCTGTTGCTGACATTGAAATCACTCGAACCCCACGAATGGAAAAACGTGGGCCCCTCCAGCATCGACCGCATCGATCTCTGTGCCCGCGTGTTTCGCCAGGTCTATCCGATCATCAGCAGGTCGTTCGCCGATGTTCCGAAAGCGGAGTCAGACATGCCCGGGATTTTCAAAAAAGCGACCTATGATTCCGTGCTTTCGCGGGCGATGGACGATGATCCCGCAAGACCCTCGCTCGTTGGGAATGCTGCTGAATCGTCCGACGAGAATCTCAACGGCAATACCACCCATTTCATCATTGTGGATCGCGAGGGAAACATCGCCTGCGTCAGCCAGTCGCTCAGCCACCACTTCGGCGCGGGAGTCGTCGCACCGGGCACCGGCGTGCTGCTGAACAACGATCTCGGCAACTTCGGCTTCAACTCGCCCAAAGCGCCGAACCAGATCGCCCCGGGCAAACGACCGCGCAGCACAATGGCTCCGGTGATCGTCACCCGCGACGGCAAGCCGGTTCTCGCGCTCGGCTCTCCCGCCAGCCAGCGGATTCCCACCGGCGTCTATCAAGTTCTATCCAGCGTGCTGGATTTCAACACGCCGCTCGCCGCTGCGGTGGATGAGCCGCGCTTCCATCTGCGCCAACCGGTGACCTCCAAGGCCCGCTCGAATCTGCTGGATCTGGAAAAAGGAATCGCCGCCGCCACGGTCGATGGACTCACCGGCCGTGGTTGGAAAACGGATGCCGGCACGCAGGACACCTATTATTTCGCCGCAGTGAACGCAGTGCGGATCCAGCCCGATGGAAAGCGCGAGGCGATCGGCGACGAACGACGCACCAACTGGGCCGCAGGCGAGTGAGGAAATCCATCTCCAGGCCCGGCCTCGCCTTGGCCTGCGCCCGCTTCACCCACTAGTATCCAACCCAAGATTCACACCACCGGCAACAGCCCCTAAAAATGAGTCGTATTGTTTGTATCAACGGAGAGTTCGTTCCAGAGTCCGAGGCCCGGATTTCCATCTTTGATCGTGGCTTTCTGATGGGCGACAGCGTGTATGAGGTCACCGCCGTCATCCACGGGCAACTGTTGGATTTCGATGCGCACGCGGCACGGCTACTGCGGTCCTTGGGAGAACTCACCATGCCCAGCCCGCTCACTTCCAACGAATTCAAATCCATGCACCTGCGTTTGGTAGAGGAGAACGCACTCGACGAGGGAATCGTCTATCTGCAGGTCACTCGCGGGGTGGCGGAGAGGGATTTCAATATTCCTGAGGACGCCGCCCCGGGCTGGGTGGCATTCACCCAGGCGAAAAATCTATTGGATCCACCGCAGGCCCGAAATGGAATCCATGTTGCCATCGTGCCCGACATGCGCTGGGGGCGGCGCGATATCAAGACGACGCAACTGCTGGCAGCCTGCCTTGCGAAAGCCGAAGCCCGCAGAGCCGGGGCGGATGATGCCTGGCTAATGGAAAACGGATTCATCACCGAGGGCAGCAGCAACAACACCTTTATCATTTCCCGCGATGGCGCACTCGTCACCCGCCAGCTATCCCGCGAGATCCTGACCGGCATCACCCGCGCCTCGGTGCTGCGATTCGCGAGCGAGGCGGGATTACGGATCGAGGAGCGCCATTTTTCTCCCGCCGAAGCGATTGTGGCGGCGGAGGCATTCATCACTTCCGCGTCCACTTTTGTCTGGCCGGTAGTCGGCATCGACGGCCACATGCTCGGCAACGGCAAGCCGGGCCCGCTGACCCAACGACTGAGGCGAATCTACCTGGATGAGGCGTTCAAGTCGCTTGGCCTCACGGTTCCGTGCTGACCCTGAAAGATTTCACGGAGTGGGGGCGGCAAGTCCCGGCACGCGTGGATCACTCGCTCCCGTTAGGTTTCCATCAGGACCGCGGGCAATGATCTGGCAGGCGCCGAAGTGATCCACGGTCTCGAGTTTGTGGCCCATTTTCTCCAACCCCTCGCGGATATCGGCGGGGAATCCACGCTCAATGCGCAGCAGGTCCGGCTCCCACTGGTGATGGACCCGCGGCTGGGCGAGCGCGGCGGTGGGTGTCATGCCGTGGTCGAGGCAGGCGAGCAATCCCAACAAAACCTGTGAGATGATCGTCGGGCCACCGGCCGCACCGATGGATAGAACCACGCGCCCGTCCTTCACCACCAGTGTCGGACTCATGGAGGAAAGCGGACGCTTGCCGGGAGCCACCGCATTCGCCTCGCCACCTACCAGCTTGAATGCGTTTGGCGTGCCGGGTGCGATGGAGAAATCGTCCATCTCGTTGTTCAACAGGATGCCGGTGCCAGGAATGATCACCTTGGAGCCGAAGGCGGTGTTGATGGTGGCGGTGCAGCTCACCCAGTTTCCAAGCTCGTCGGCCGTGCTGAAATGCGTGGTGTGTTTTTCGAAATGATCGCTCTGCCAATCGGGCGGCATGCCGTGGGTATCGACGGGTGTGCAGCGACCCGAATCGATGCGCTGGGCGAGGCCTTTGGCATAAACCTTCGAGCCAAGTCCGCGCGGCACCTTGGCGAAGGCGGGGTCGCCGAGCCAATGGGCGCGATCGGCGAAGGCTAGTTTCATCGTTTCCGTGACGGCGTGGGCAAACGCGGCGGACCCGGGCGGCAGCGTGGCGGGATCGAAGTTCTCCAGGATATTGAGCATCTGGGCGATGTGGACACCACCGGAGCTCGGTGGTGGCACGCCGATGACGGTCCAATCGCGGTAGGTACTGACGAGGGGCTCGCGCTCGACGGGGAGGAAGGCACTGAAATCGGCGGCGGTTAGAATGCCGCCGTTCTCCCGCATCCAAGTTTCCACTTTCTCCGGATAGACCGTCTGATAGAACCATTCCACACCGTGTTCGGCCAGCGCCCGGTAGCTGGCAGCGAGGTCCTTTTGCACCAGTTTTCCGCCGAGAGGAAGCGGTTTGCCATCGGCATCCAGGAAGATTTCCCGGCTCGCCGGGAATTTTGCGAGATCGGCGGCGGTGGCTTCCAGCTTGCGCGCGTAAACCTCGTCAATCGCGAATCCTTCCTCGGCATGGAGGATGCCGTGGCGCAGGGCATCCGCCAGCGTCAACTTGCCGAAGCGGCTGATCACTGAGGAATAAACGGCAAGTGCCCCAGGTACTCCGGACGCCAGCGCACCCGTCTTGCTCAGCGCACCGTCCGGCTGGCCATCGCGCAAATACATGTCGCGGCTGGCTGCGGCCGGTGCGATTTCCCGCCCGTCGAAACAAAAAGTCCGCCCGTCTGCCAGCCTGACGAGGAAGAAGCACCCGCCGCCGATTCCCGAATTGTGGCCGTCCACCACGCCGAGTGTTAGAGCAGCGGCGGCGGCGGCATCAATCGCGTTGCCACCCCGGCCCATCGCGTCCAGCGCGGCGGCCGTGGCCAGCGGATGGACCGTTGCAGCGTATCCACGCACCGGCTCGGCAAGGGATGGTCCATTCATCAAGGCGGAAATCAAAACAATGGAGAGGGTTCGCATGCGGGGTTTTCGGAGAGGGTAAACCGGGAGCATGGAGCATACCAAATCACCCAAACGCGCGGGAAAAATTCACAATCGATTGAAAACACCCCTCCGCTCTGGGATTTTTTAATCGTATATTACCCTGTTTTAAAGAGCGATTCGTTAGAATGGAAATGATTCGATTTCCTTTGTTGACCATTTATCCACATTTTGTGAGTGTTTGCAACACATGAGAAACCAGCCGGTCATCCTCGTTATTGACGACACATCGGAATTTCTACGCGAGACATCGGCAGCGCTGCGGCCACATTTCAAGGTGACTACCTGCTCAAGCCCGCTGCGAGCGCTGAGGCTGGTGAGCAAAGGGCAGGCCGACCTCGTCATCACCACGCTGGTGATGCGCGAGCTCGACGGCTTCGATGTCATCCGTCGGCTACGCGGCGCGGGCAGCACGCTCCCGGTCATCATGATCACCGGCAAGGGCAATGAGAATTCGTCGGTCGAGGCGATGCGTCTGGGCGCGGATGACTATCTCAACCGCCCGGTCCTGGCAGATGAATTGGTGGCTCGTGTCAGCCGCGCCTTGGAGGCGAGGAGAGAAAAACGAGCAGCGCCGGTCCGCGCCGGTGTGCCGCAGGTGATCACCCAGGATCCGCAGATGCGAAAGGTCCTCGATCTTTGCGAACGCGCCGCGAAGTCGGAAAGCCGCGTCCTCATTTTGGGAGAAACCGGGACCGGTAAGGAACTGATCGCCAAAACGATCCACGCGCTCAGCCCGCGCCGCAAGGCTGGCATCGTCGAGGTCAACTGCGCGGCCATCCCTGCGAATCTGTTGGAAAGCGAATTGTTCGGGCATGAAAGAGGAGCGTTCACGGGAGCTACCGAAAGACGGATCGGCCGCTTCGAGGAGGCGGCCGACGGCACTCTGTTTCTCGATGAAATCGGCGAACTCAGCCACACGCTCCAATCCAAACTCCTGCGGGTGCTCCAATCCGGCGAGTTCAGCAGGGTGGGTTCGTCTAAAGTCCTCCACTCCGGTGCCCGCGTGATCGCCGCTACCAACCGTGATCTCGAACAGGAATCGTTGGCGGGCCGGTTTCGTCAGGATCTCTTCTATCGCCTCAACGTGATCACTCTTTCCGTGCCGAGACTCAGGGACCGCCCCGGCGATATCCCGACGCTGGTGGAACACTTCAGCCACAAATTCGATACGACGGGAAACAACCGATTGATTTTCTCTCCAACGGTGATGCGCCTGCTCGCCGACTATCATTGGCCCGGCAACGTGAGGGAGTTGGAGCATCTGGTCGAGCGGCTGGCGGTGTTGTCCAACGGGGATCCCATCGCCATTACCGATCTGCCGCAACATCTCCAGCCCGACTCACTGCCGCGACAAGCAGCCGCACGCACAAATGGCTACCGAGAGGCCCTGCGGGAATTCGATCTCGGCTACTTCCGCGCGATCATCCAGGCAGCCAACCACAATCTGGCGGCCGCGGCACGTCTGGGCGGCATAGATCGATCCCAGTTCTTCCGCAAGATCAAAATCCTGGGCCTGCACGCCACTTTGAAATAAAGCACAAACCGCATCACGACTGTTGCTCAAAAGCCACCGATTGTTGTCAATTCATCCACATATTAAAAATGTAAAGGTAGTGCGTCCCAATGTGATACCCGGCTAGAAAATCAATAAAACCTTTCATTTTAAGTAATTTTTAAGGAATTAGAGCCGGTTTTTGTAGTTTGATTCAATTTTGGCACGGGGACTGTTATTCACTTTCTTGTGAATCATTCAAAATCATCTTCCAGGCGGCTAAAAGTCGCGCAGTTTGGTCTTGGCCCCATTGGACGCAGTTGCGTGCTGGTGGCTGCGGAACGCCTCAATCTCGAAATCGTCGGTGGCATCGACATCGATCCCGCACTCGCCGGCAGGTCCCTCGCGGAGGTCTGCGGGCTTGAAGGAACTGACGCAGGCCGTATCTACCAGACCTTTGAGGAGCTGTGGGAGGAAGTCAGGCCTGACGTGATCCTGCACACCGCCGGTTCGCGCGCCGTCGATGCTTTCCAGCAATGCCGCCCGATGCTGGAAAAGGGCCTCGCCGTGGTTTCGTCCTGCGAGGAACTGCTGTTCCCTGCATTCCGGGCACCTGAGGAAACCGATGAAATCAATGCACTCTGCCAACAAACCGGCGGGCGCATATTGGGAAGCGGCGTGAACCCCGGCTTTGTTCTCGATCTGCTTCCTGTTTGCCTCACAGGCGTCTGCCGCTCGGTCGGCTCGGTCTATGGCGAGCGGGTCGTGAACGCTTCGTTACGCCGCCAACCGCTGCAGAAGAAAATCGGCAGCGGGCTCGATCCCGATGAATTCCGCCGTCTTTGGAATGAAGGAAAAGCAGGCCATGCGGGCTTCAAGGAGTCCCTCCTGCTCATCGCCAGCTCGCTTGGATGGCGGATGGAAAATGTCGTGGAAACCTTGGAACCGATCATTGCCACCCACCACATCACCACACCTCATTTTCAAGTGCCCATCGGCATGACTTGTGGCCTCCATCAGATCGTCAGCGCGGAATCCGCCGAGGGTCACAAGATCCATCTGGACCTTAAAATGTATCTCGACGCCGAGGATCCGCACGACCTCGTGAGGCTCGAATCGGACCCCGTCGTCTGCGCCCGCCTCGAAGGCGGCATTTTTGGAGACATGGCCACCGTGGCCTCCCTGATCAACTGTATTCCCCGGCTTCTTGCCGCTCCAGCGGGGGTCAGGCTGATGACGGAGATTCCCCTCGCAGGCACGAACGTCACCGGGCGCAGGGATCTCGCCCTAGCCTGATCGATCACCATCCGCATGGAACGGTCTGCCGCTTATCTGCTGTCCCGACCCGATTCCGGAAAACCTCGCCTCTGTTCCATCCCTCGAAAGTGACCTGATTCCTACTCCTACTCTACTCCAGATCCATGAAACCACCGCTTTATCTCCACTGCCTGACCTTCTGCCTGTTCGGCACTTCATTTATCCAAGCCCAGACCACCTTCGAGTGGACAGGAGGTGTGGATGGAACAGGAACGGAGACCTTCGTGACGACTGGTTTCGGTAACTGGAGTCCAACGCTCAGCTCCGGTGACATCGCTACCGGCACCGCGAATATCTTCTCGTTCGCCACCCGCACGAACGGAAGCAACTCGGCGGTGATTGGCAACGGTAACGTGTTGACGCTCGGTGGATCGCCCAGGGTCGGATTGATTTCCTTTAGTAACACCTCCGGCCAGTTCCCACCGGTCCTGACATTCGCCTCGAATCCGTCCGGCACCACCACAGCACGGGTTTTCACGTTCGAGCAACCGGACACCACCGTCATCTCACTTTCCCAAAACGTCACCACCACCGTCAAGATCGGCTTTGACGACCTGATCCGCGGTCGCCTCGGGATCCGCCTGCCTAACTCCGGTATCAATACCTTTCACGTCGCCGATGCCGCCGCCACGCTCGACCTGTCCGGCCTTTCCGATAACGTGACTTCCCGCGGTGCGATCCATGGCGGGGAAATCACCCAGACGCTCGCTCACGCCAAGATCCGCAAGACCGGGGCCGGCACCCTCGACCTGCGAACTTCCGACAACCAAGGCAACCGCGTCTTGGGCACCATCGTCGAGGGCGGCACTATCGTCATCAGCTCGCCACTCCAACTCGGCTGGCCGCCTTTGAGCGTGCTGGACGACCACATCAAGATCAACGGCGGCAAAATCCGGGTTGAAACCTCCACGATCGGCTGGTCATCAGCGCGGGGGGTTCAGGTGGGGTCAAATATCGGAACGATCGAAGCAAGCACCGGTTCGGATTTTTCCATTGCCGGGATCATCGCTGACTATTCAGGGGAGGCGGGAGCTCTGGTAAAAACCGGCCCTGGTAACCTGACGTTGTCCGGCACCAATACCTTCACTGGTGGCTTTTCCATTAGCGCTGGCAGCGTTTCGATGGCAAACACCCTCCCGCTGGGCTCCAACGTAGCACCCAATCTGAGCGCGGTCATCATCAACGGCGGTACGCTCCGCTTTACCGGTCCCACCCCGTCGATCTCCTTCTCGGCGGCGAACCGCGGCTACAACGTCGGCAGCAGCATTGGCTCTGTTGATGTGGCAGACGAGCTCCGCACCATCGCCTTTTCCGGACCTGTCGCGGATGCCGCCGGGCAATCCGGCGCTTTGTTGAAAACCGGTCCGGGCACGCTGGCGCTGGAGGTGCCGAGCACCTTCACCGGTGGCCTGACGATCAACCAGGGCACACTTTCGGTCGCCTTTGCGGATCGTCTGGGGTCGGCGGCGGCGGTGAATACCAACGCTGTCATCATCAATGGCTCGACCATCCGCTTTACCGGAACCGACGCCGCTACCTCCGGCGCTAACCGCGGCATCCGGGTGGGCGATGCTCCTGCGACGATTGAGGTCACCGATCCAGCGAAATTGGTCACGATCAACGGCACCATTCGCAATATTTCGGGCCAGAACGGCACGCTGATCAAGACAGGTCCCGGCACACTTGTGCTGGACTCGGGCACCAACTCCTACGCCGGGACGACCACCGTCGCCGCCGGCACGCTGCTTCTCAATCTTGATGCAGCAATTGTCAGCCCGGTCACCGTGTCCAGCGGTGCCACCCTGGGCGGCCTCGGCACGGTCACCAGCGGCGCGACGGTGAGCGGGTTTCTGAGTCCCGGCATCCCCGCGACCGCGACTCCGGGCACCCTCCAGATCGGTACTACGCTTACCCTCAATACCGGCTCGACCACGACGTTCGAAATCCTCGACGCCGCCACGGCCGACAAAATCACCGGTCCCACGGCGGCCACTTTCGGCGGCACCGTTGCGATCGCGCTGCTGAACTCGTTCGAGCCGGCGATCGGCGATAGTTTCGATCTGCTGGATGCTTCCGGACCGGTCGTGCTCGGCCCGAATTTCGCCTTCTCATTGCCGACTCTTGCGACAGGAAAAGTCTGGAATACCAGCGCCTTCGCCACCACCGGGGTGATCAGCGTAGCTACTTCGGCACCGGTTTCCGAATACGACACATGGGCGGCATTTTACACCCTCACCGGCAATGACGCCCTCCGCGGCTCGAACCCGGACAAGGACGGCTTCACCAATTTCGAGGAGTATTCGTTCGGCACCAATCCGACGACTCCGACCGGCAGCCTGATCGGTATCAGCCAGGCGGCACCCATCGTCACCGTCACCTACATCGCGCGGAACACGGGCCTCAGCTACGCGGTGAAATCCACCACCACGTTCGCGTCGTGGAGCAACGCCACCGGCATCACCGAGCTCACCGGCGTCAATCAAACCGGCGTGCCCGCTGGCTACACCCGCAAACAGTTCACCAGCCCGATCGGATCGCGACAGTTCTTCCGCGTCGAATGCACCCAACCTTGATTTTTCAAACGCCTAACTTTTATCCATCACCAACCACCTCATTTATTTTGAAAAACAAACGCACTCTTATCCTCAAATCCGTGGTTCTCACGGTGGGTTTCTCATCCCCCCTTTTCGCTGCTGAAAAAACCTTCGACGGAGGTGTCGCTGGAACCGGAACCTCATGGCGCACCTTAGCCAACTGGAGCGGTGACACCCTGCCCGTTTGGACCGGACCCACAGCGGTGGACAACATTGTCGTTGGTGATCTGGGCAGCAGCCCTCAGACTGTAACCGGTCTAGCAGCCCCCGACACGCTGCGCATCCAAGACCTGACGTTCACCAATACCTCTGCGCGCAGTCTGGAGAACTCTACGGGAATTGCGGGCCGCACCACGCTGCTGATCCTATCTGGCGGCCGCAGTGGGGTGACCGAACTGATCAATCATACCGGATCGGAGAATTTCACCATCCGCAACGGAACGACAGCGACTTTCGAACTCAGGCTCGGTGCCAGCGGTGACGTGAGGGTCGGAACCAATGCATCTCTCTCGCTGCTATCGGCCATCACCGGGACCGGGGGACTCAAAAAGACCGGTGGCGGCTCGCTCCTGATCGGCCTCGCAACCCCACTTGATTTGATTAATTCCAATTATTCCGGCGGATTTACGCTCTCGGAAGGATTGGTCCGCAGCAATATCAGCAGCACCCGTTCGGGAGCCAGCATCACCACAAGCCCCTTCGGAACCGGGACGTTGACGCTGGAGGGCGGAACGTTGAGAAGCAATACCGCGACGGATCGCAACTATCATAACAGCGTTGTCTTGAAAGGCAGTGTCATCCTGGGCGGCTTATCGACCGGGACGCAAACCTTCGTTGATACCGCTAGCGGTAGCACTTCTCTAACAGCTAACTCATCTTT
>JBBRCO010000139.1:0-11309 GCA_038204755.1 Verrucomicrobiales bacterium | reverse complement strand
CATGACCTTCGGCGATGATGATCGGTGTATCTTTGCCGATGGCGCGCAGGGTTTTTAAATCGAGGTGATCGTAGTGGCTGTGAGTCAGCAGCACCGCGTCGATGCGCGGCAGATCGCTGATTGCGCACGGTGGCGGAACTTTGCGGCGGAGACTCGGAATCGGCAATGGCGCGCAGTAGTCGGAAAACACCGGATCGACGAGGACCGAAGCCCCTGCCCCCTGAAGCAGGAAAGACGCGTGCCCCAGCCAGGTCACCCGCCAGCCGGGCGACGGCGGAGCGGCGATTTCCGCATGGGAAACCGCCCGCCATCCGGCAGGCTCGTCCGGTGCATCCGGGATCTGCGGCGGCTCTTGCGGTCAGATTTCGAGCTTCCACCGCATGATGTCTGAGAAGTGGTGCTCGTCATGCGGCCAGGGATTTCGGAAACTGCTCATCGTCTGCCGGATTGGTAGCCACGAAATATCAAAGCGCACATGAAAATCCGGCAGTGGTGCTCCTCTCCGAAAACTTCGACGTTCCCGCGCTTGAAACTTTTCCGGCCAGCGGCGAGAAGTCCGCGCGATGAATTTCGATTTCGACACTCCCATCACCCGCCGTGGAACCGGCTGCATCAAATACGACCGCCGGCCCGAGCTTGATCCGTTCTGGGTGGCGGACATGGATTTCGCCTCCGCGCCGCCGATTCTGGGAGCGCTGCGCTCGCGGGTGGACCACGGGGTTTTCGGTTATGCGCAGCCGCATGACAGCTTGAACGAGGCGGTGATCGACTACCTGCGCGAGCGTCGTGGCGCGGTGGTGCCGCTGGAACACATCGTCCATCTCGGCGGGCTGGTCCCCGCGCTCTCACTGGCGGTGCGCGCCTATTGCAAGCCGGGCGAAGCCGTGATGACCTGCACCCCGGTCTATCCGCCGTTCATCGCCGCCCACCATGACGCCCATGCCGCATTGATCACCGTGGACCACGCGCCCGTCGATGGGCAATGGACCTTTGATTGGGAAGCCATGGAAAAAGCCGTGACCCCGGAAACGAGGATATTTCTGTTATGCAATCCGCAGAACCCGCTCGGCCGGGTGTTCTCTGCGGCGGAGGTGCTCAAGCTCGCTGAATTCTGCGAGGCCCACGATCTCATCCTCGTCTCGGATGAAATCCACTGCGACCTCATTTTCGACGAAGCCGCCACCCCGCATTCCTCTGCGGTCAACCTGCCGGAAAATCTCGCGAAACGCAGCATCACGCTGCTTTCCCCCAGCAAGACTTGGAACATCGCCGGCCTCGGATATGCCTTTGCCGTGATCCCGGATGACACCGTGCGGCGGAAATTCACCGCCGCGCGGGGCCACACGCTTTCTGAGATCAACGCACTTTCCTACTACGCCGCCGAGGCCGCCTACCGCCATGGCGAGCCGTGGCGCAAGGAGCTGGTGGCCTATCTGACAGAAAACCGCGACACTCTGGCGGATTTCATCACCACCCGCTGCCCCGGGCTCATCACCCGCGCCGGCGAGGCGACCTATCTGGCATGGATCGACGCCCGCGCGATGGTCGTGGAGAATCCCGCGCAGCATTTTGAGAAAAAGGCAGGGCTCTTTCTGTCGGACGGTGCCTACTTCGGCTGGCTCGGCTGGATCCGCTTCAACTTCGGCTGCCCGCGCGCGCGGATGCTTGAGGGATTGGAGAAAATCGCAGCGGCGCTGTGACCGCAGCTCACAGCTCCTAGCAGGTCCCAGCGCGAACCCAAGGCCTGATATCCGGTTTCACCTCCGACTCTTGACGGTTACAGGGAGCGCCTCTCGGCATAATGCATGCCCCCGCCGCGTTATGCATTCTCCCCGCCCGCCGGATTCCCCGCCACCGGCGGACGGATCATTGCAATCCCAAGCAACCGCCGTGTTCTGTTGGAAAACCGGCCGTTGGCATCCGTGCTGCAAGAACATCCTGCTCAACCTAAAACCAACAAATTATGAAACTACTAAAAACCACACTCGCCTCGGCCTGTCTCGGTCTCGCCTTCTGCACCACCGCCTATTCCCTGGAGGAAGGCCTCAAGGGCAATCCGTCCAAAATGCCTGAAGACGGCATGGTCATGAAACAGGACTGCGTCATGATGAAAGACGGCAAAATGATGATGATGAAGGACGGCAAGACCAGTCCGATGATGGAAGACGCCACCATGGAAAACGGCACCAAGGTCATGGTGGACGGCACCATCATCCTCAAGGATGCCACCGTCATGAAAATGGGTGAGGACGACATGGTTCTCATGACCGGTAAAATGGACAAGAAGGAGCACCTCATCCTCAAAGACGGAGTGATGATGATCGTCCGCAATGGCAAGACGACTCCGATGCAAACGGAAACCTCGCTCGAAGACGGCAGCAAGGTGATGCTAGACGGCACCGTCATGAAAAAGGACGGCACCTCGACCAAGATCGGCGAGACCGAGATGATCCTGATGGACGGGAAAATCATGAAGATCCCGAAGATGGCGGTCGGTCCGAAAAGCAAGATCTAATAGCCGATTCACACGTTTGAGAAAGCCGATGGTGCATGCCATCGGCTTTTCCGTGTGCGGGAATCGGATTGGAAAATCCACTGGTGTCGTGTGAAATTTCAGTTGGCGGATAGAACGGCTGCACATGGTTGTGGCGTCTCGCCGCAGCGCCACTCCAAGCGCCGCATGAAAAGCGATTCGTTGCGGCGAGATACCGCAACCCCATCCGCGCCCGATCTGCGTGACACTGAATTTCATGCGACATCAGAATCGGACCGCCATTCACGAAGACCAAAAAAGGCTGCCGGAGCAAACCGGCAGCCTTTTGTTATAACCGTTGATCGGTCGGAAGCTTATTGTCCTTCGGGAGCGCCTTCCGGACCACCAGGGCCGCCGGGGCCGCCTTGTGGCATTGGGAATGGCATTCCGCCTTCAGGAGCGGCTGGTGCGTCCTGGATCTTGATGAGCTCAAGTTCGAAAATCAGCACGCTGTTCGGGGCGATGTCCGCACTGCGGCGCTCTTCACCATAGGCGAGATTGCTCGGCATGAAGAGTTTCCACTTGGCACCGACGGGCATGGTGGTGAGGGCTTCCTTGAAACCTTCGACGACCTGGAGCGTCATCGGAACCGGCTGACCTTCGGGAGAAGCGTCGAACTGCTTGCCGCTGATGAGCGTGCCCTTGTAGTTCACGAGGAACTGCTTTTCAGGAGCTTCCTTGGCGTCGTCCTTGGCGTCTTCCTTAGCGTCTGCCTTGGGAGCGACGTATTTTTCCTCACCACCCTTGGCGAGCACTTCGTATTGCAGGCCGCTCTTGTTGGTGGTGACTTCCTTGCGCTTGCCGTTTTCCTCGAGGAATTTTTTACCATCCTCCAGATTCTTGGTAGCGGCTTCCTTTTCGCGGCTTTGGAGCATCTCGCCGAGGGCCTCCATCGCGGCTTGCAGCTTGGCTTCGGCGAGCTCGGGCTTGTCGCCCTTGAGAGCGGCCATGAAGCCCTTGGTGAAATTCTCGCTATCGAGATCAGCAGCGCCGACGCCGAATTTACCGAACTGCTGGGCGAAGCTGCCACCGGTGCGGAAACCAAGGGCGTAGGACGAATCGGTCTTGATGACAGCGGGATCGAGCTTCGGCTTGGCAGGCACTTCGATGGCTGGAGTGACGGCCTCCTGCTTGGCAGGAGCTTCAGGGGTTGGAGTCTGGGCGGATGTGGAGGCGATGAGACCGAGGGCCAATGCGCCAGGAATGAGTTTGCGGATCATGATGTATGGTGGAAAGGCGGGAAAACTAGGCACACCCGGTAGAGCTGTCCAGAACGGGTTTCTGGAAATTTCTCCCCTCGTGTCAGGAAAAACGGGCTTCACGCGCAGCATCCCGCCTGCTCGCAAACCGCGGGATTCGCAGGGAGCGAGGCGTCGATGCCGGGGGCCTGCATGGCGGGGAACGGTTCGAGGGTTTCGAGGCCGAGTTTTTTCAACAGCGCCATGTCCTTTTCCGCGCCGGGGTTCTCGGCGGTGAGGAGTTTTTCCCCGTAGAAAATCGAGTTTGCACCGGCGAAGAAACATAGCGCCTGCGTTTCATCAGACAGGCGCGTGCGGCCAGCGGAGAGGCGGACTTTCGCACCGGGCACGGCGATCCGCGCACAAGCGATCATGCGGACGAGGTCGAAGGGATCCACCTGCGGGTTCTCCGCGAGCGGGGTGCCGGGCATGGGCATGAGCGAGTTGATCGGCACGCTCTCGGGCTGCGGGTTGAAATTCGAGATCACTTCGAGCAGGCGGAGGCGGTCGGTGATCGTTTCGCTGATGCCAAGGATGCCGCCGCAGCAGACGGACATGCCAGCGTCCTGCACATTGCGGATCGTGCGCAGACGGTCCTCGTAAGTGTGGCTGGTGACGATGTTCGGATAGTGCTCCGGCGAGGTGTCGAGATTGTGATTATAGGCGGTGACGCCAGCCTCGCGGAGGGCGATGGCCTCGTCCGGGCCCAGCTCACCGAGGGTCACGCAGACTTCCATGCCGAGGGAGGAAACGTCCCGCACGATGTCGAGCACTTGGTTGAAACGCTCGGTGCCACCACGCACGCCGCGCCAAGCGGCTCCCATGCAGAAGCGGGTGGAGCCGGTTTCACGGGCGGCGCGGGCGCTTTCCATCACGGTTTCCCGCGAGAGCAGGCGCTGGCTTTCCAACTCGGTCTCGTAGCGGGCGGACTGCGTGCAGTAGCCGCAGTCTTCCGAACATCCGCCGGTTTTGATGGAGAGCAGCGTGCAAAGCTGGATTTTCCCCTCCGGGAAATTTTCCAAATGCACGGCGCGGGCACGGGAAACGAGATCGAAAAATGGCAGCGAGTGGAGTTCCTGGAGTTCGGCGAGATTCATAA
Source organism: Verrucomicrobiales bacterium (assembly GCA_038204755.1). Lineage (GTDB taxonomy): Bacteria > Verrucomicrobiota > Verrucomicrobiia > Verrucomicrobiales > Akkermansiaceae > Luteolibacter. The sequence continues at coordinate 6,439 of JBBRCO010000139.1, read as the reverse complement.
TCTTGGAGGCGTGCGGCTGGTGTAGCCGGGATGCTCGCCGCTTGGGAAGAAGATAGCAAGAAGTGAGAGGCGAATGGCGGAAAGCGCAGAAATGCGCCTGCTCCCACCCACATCTCTCGGCCATCTTGCTGAAACAGCCCCTTCTCACCCGCTCAATATCATTGAAAACCGTTGCGCTACCCCCCACTCCTCCGCCAATCCCCAGCCATGAGCCAAACGCCAGAAGATCAGGAGCGCACCTACCTTCGTGCCCTCGTTCACAATCTCCGTTCCGACACTCTTGCCTACGGAAACGACTTCTACACCGACATCTACCAATCAGATCGCGGAAACGACCCGGTCGGTCCGCTCCGAGCGGATCGACCTCTACGACTCGGAAAGCCTCCACTTGATCGCAGGCTATAATGGCACCGGGAAGACGACCCAGCTTAGGCGCTTGGAGTCCGAACTCCGCAGCGACGGTCACGAAGTCATCTTCATCGATACCAAGCAATACCGCAGCGAGGGCGAGCCGTTTGACATCCGCACCATGCTCATCCTCATGGCTGCGGCAGTCAGTGAAGAGCTGGATGCGCGGAGTATCCCACAGCCAAAGGGTGAAAATTTCTTTGATCGCCTCGGAGGTTTCTTCTCGGCTCTTAAATTCACGCCGGATCAGCTCAATCTCACTGCTGGCCCCAGGTTACTTGCCGCCACGCTTCGCCTCTCCTTCACCAGAGACCCATCATTCCGCGATCTCATCCGCAATCGTCTCCACCTCGAGAACGTCCTGCCAAAGCTACGGGACGAGGTGAAAAAATATCTCACCGGCGTGAAGGAGGAGCTTCGTAAAAAAAATGCGCACGGGAGGCCATTGCGTTCTCATTCTCGATTCCCTGGAGCAAGTCCATCCCACCATTCAGGATCAGGAGGAAGTCTTCGGTTCCGTCACCACACTCTTTGGTCGCTATCAGGACCAGCTCCGCATCGCCAACTGGCACGTCATCTACACCGTGCCCCCTTGGCTTCGCCTCACTACCGGGAACACCACCATCAACGTCCGCGTCTTTCCTCACCTCAAGCTCACCACCCGCCTCGGCTCCAAGCCCATTCCCGCGAATCAAAAGGTCATGCGCGAGCTCGCAACCCGCCGTTTTCCCAATCAAGACCTCGGCACCTTCTTCGGTGACCAGACCAAGGCTGCGAACCGCAAGAAACTGGACCTCCTCGTCGATCTCTCCGGCGGCCACCCTCGCGACCTCCTCCTCCTCATCCGTGAGACCGTCATCAACAGCCTCGGCCCGCTCCCCGTCACCGATGATGATGTCCGCCGGGCCGTCTCCGCCGTCCGCCGGGATTTCCTCCCCATCTCCGTCGATGATGCCCGCCTACTGGAAGCCATCTCCCAAAATCCCTCTGGACTCCTCCAAACCACCGAAATCAAGGAAATCAACAAGATCGCCGCACTTCTCAATGACCACATACTCTTCCATCACATCAACGACGAGGACTGGTACGAGATCCATCCGCTGCTCGTGAACGACGTGAAAGAACTCGGCCAGCGCAAGGGCACCCACGCCCCGGCCAAGAAGGCTTCCAAAAAAGGCTAACCTACCGTGGACGAGACACTCCTCGCCGCCCTCGCCCGCCGTTACGCCCTAGCAGACTACCAGGAATGGCGTAGCCTCGTCCGCCTCCTTGATTACGCCTCTGGCTTCGCCTTCATCCCCATCATTGTGCCGGATGCCTCTGGCGCGGAAGTCTGCCGCCGCGCCCTCGTCACCCACCTCGCCACCGACGGGAAATCCCTGGTCAGTCTGCCGCTCACGCCCGTGGCCAAGGACGCCCTGCCCCTGGAAACACTGCTCAATTTCTCAATCCCAGAGGACGCCGACGCACTCTGGATCACCCCGGATCCCACCCTCTGGGCTGACGATGCGCAGTACAATCCCGGCCGCACCCACCGCTTTGAGGAAACCCTCTGGCCCCGCTTCTGCAGCCACGCCAACCAAGCCCGTGACGTTATCCGGCATCGCATTTCCATCCCGGTCATCCTCGTTGGCACCGATCTCCTCCGTGAGAATCTCCGCCTCCACGCCCCGGACTTCTGGTCCATCCGGGACGCCGTCATCAAGCCGGAGCCCAGGCAGGACACTCGCGCGCTCACTGCACCCAGCCCCTTTGGAGCGCTCGCTCTGGAAATCCCCAATCTACCGCCACCATCAGGAAACCTCCAAGAAACCCTACCGGAAATAGAGCGCCTCGAAAAAGACCGGCCAGACTCACCCTCGCTCCCCGTCCTTCTAAAGCGCGCCGCCCGTCTTGAGATGGCCTCCTTCCAGTGGCAAGCCGCCGAGCACCACCTCACCGTCGCCCTCGAATGGGAGGAGATCCACCAAGCCCGTTTCTCCGAGCGCATCCTCACTCATCAGCTCCTCCAAAACCTCTTCAGGCAAATTGCCAACTACCCGCGGGCCATGTTCCATGCCGAGCGTGCGTTGGAAATCGCCCATGCCGAGCACATGCCAGATTCCCCTGAAGTCGGCAGCCACCTCAACAACTTGGCCAGATTACTGCAAGACCAAGGCAAGCTGGCGGAGGCGGAGCCACTTTTCCGGCGGGCCCTCGCCATCGGCGAGGAAAAACTGGGCAAGGATCACCCCGCTGTCGCTGCCAGCCTCAACAATCTGGCGCTCTTGCTGGAAGCCCAAGGCAAGCTGCCTCCAAAAATCTGCACCACCTCCTCGCGGAAATGGCGGGCGAATATGGAGGAAGCCCTCCTTGGACTGCGTGAAGCCTGCTGCCGCTTTGAGGCCATGCAGCCTGCTGCTGCCTCGGCGTGGCCGGTGTCACGGGAATCGTGAAAATTCTCCTTTCCCATCACCCAGCGCCGGTTCACCTCACCGGCAAGGTGGCCTGACAGCAGGCGGTCTCGGCCAAAGCGGCAGCAGGCTGCACGCAGTCCAAGGACTCCGTCTCTGGACCATCCCATCCATTTCTATTTTTGGCCGAGTCCCTTATTGTCCACCTATTCTCCCGCTGCCAAAGACGGGACAATAAAGTCCAGCCTCCTTATGCGAGATTTCAAGTAATCGCCTCCTCGCAGAAATGGCCAGCGGCGGGTGAAAAAAGCCTATCCCAGCCCCCGCGAGGCATTGAATTACCATATCACGAGAGCGGAAAAAAGTCGGCATGGGGGCCGAAAAGACTCCCATGCCATAAATTCGGGTGTTATAAATCGTTTGCGACAACAAACTATATCCGAATTGTGTTCACCTTCACCTATCAAACCGCCCTTCGTCGAGCACTTCCTTGCATTCACGGTCCTTTGGACTACCGCGACCAACGCGCCCTTCTCGAGCGAATCGACACGATCCTCTCCACGTCCGGTTTCGAACAGGAGTTCATCCGCCTCACGCTCGCCGAGCGGAAAATCAATCTGTGGGTGGTTGCGCGGATGGCGCAAGCCGAGAAAAAGCGCAAAGAGGATCAGGAACAAAAACCCGCCCCGCCCAATAAAGCGGCAGCCTAACTTTCCAGCTCTCACAAAAGTAATCAAAGGAGCGAATTCATGGCGAACCGGGCAAACCATGCCCACGAGAAGCGGATTGCTACGTTAAGGGCTTGAAAATGGACGACCGCACGGTCAGTCGCCCCGCATTCGGATAGACCTCCGCCCACAAAGCGTTGAACTGATCAAGCCATCCGGCACGCTCAAAAAAAACGCCGATTCTGGGACAGGCTCTAAAGTAGAGCCACCCTCGGTTTCACGGTTTCCTCGGATTCTTTCCCTGCCGGATGGCACTCAGACAGCTCGTTTTCCCAAATTCGAGTTATCGCCGGAACCGGTGCGTGGAGGCGCGGGGAGAATTTCTCAGGATTTTCCATTGACAGCCCATCAGGTGTTTCGATAGCGATACCTTGATTCGTATGTGATTCTTGATGAAACCATACGTGCCTTAATCTAAACCCAAAAAAACCCACTGCTTTGAAAACTTGTTATAAAAAACCGGTCCGTCTTCATGCTGTCCTGATATTTCTCTTTGCCCTGATCACAGGCATTCCAGCTCTCCATGCGCAGGCTCTTCCGGCCGGTTGGACGGCACAGGATGTCGGAACGACAGGAGTTGTCGGCAGCACGACCTACAATAGCACCGCTCAGACCTATTCTGTCACGGCTGGAGGCACGAGCATCTGGGGCACTGCGGATAGCCTGCATTATTGCTCCCAGACTTTTACGGGAGATTTCCAGATGGTCGCCCGCTTGTCGTCGGTGAACTCGGCACAGAATGCCACGATGTTTGCAGGATTTATGGTGCGTAGCTCGACCGCCACCGGAGCCAAGGAACGCATGGCGGGCTACCGACCGAGCGATGGCCAGATTCAATACTTGAGGCGCGATCTGGAGGGTGGAAGCACCCTTCATTTTGACACGGGCCTGAAGACTCTGCCTTACTGGTTCAAAATCACGCGGGTCGGATCGTCCGTCACAATCTGGCACTCCAGCGATGGCATATCCTGGTCCACTCCTAAAAATCTCGCGGGAAGTTTTGAAGGCCCGATTCTGGCAGGTTTGGCGGTGAGTGCGCGCAAGGCGGGTGCCACGGTTGGTGCCGTCTTTGACAATGTGAGTTTTGGTCCGGTCCAGAACGACTACGCTACGTCGTGGCTTGGCAACTCGCTTCCCGGAGGTGGCCCGACAATCGGAAACGTCCAGCACATGGTCACATCAATCTCTGTCGATCCGGTGAACGGCGACACGTTTATCAACGGCGAGGATGAAAACCAAAGCTTCTCCGCTTATGATGCGGCCGGCAAGTTCCGTTGGTTTGGTGCCGGAACCCATTTCCAGCACGGTTTTGCCGTCACAGCGGACTCGACCTATGCTTACCAGGGAAGGCAAAACTTTGGATTCGTCCGGTTTAACCGCACCGATGGCAGTGGCGGCGGCACGTTATATCTAACTACGAAGCTGGTGAAAGGCCTGGCGGAAAACTCTGGAAATCTCTACATCGCGGATGCGACGGATAATCTGATCCGCGTCTGGTCAACCGCCACGTTGACGGAAACAGCGAATTTTCCCGTTGCACGGCCCCGTTCGATTGCCGTGGACCGGACAACCGGAAACCTGTGGATCGTGCAGGAGGCGGATACGACGAATCCCGCCAAGGTGCTTCTCTATCAGCCAAACGGGACCAAGCTGGCAACCGAGATCACCGACGTCCAGGTACCCCGTGGACTGGCCACGAATTCCGCAGGCCGGCTTTACGTCGCGGACTCCGGCACGAACCAGCAGGTGAGAATTTACAATACGAATGGAACGCTCTACGGAACACTGGGCGCAACAGGCGGGATCTACTCGACTTATGCCAGCACAAAGAAAGGGGAGGTTCATCCGTTGAAGTTCAACCACCCGGTGGCGGTGGGCGTGGATAACAGCGGCAATGTGACGGTGGCCTGTAACGGGCCCAAAACCTGGTGGGGAGTCATCGGCTCGGGAACCGGGATGGAACTTCGTAAGTTCAACAGTGCCTCCACATTGCTCTGGGAGAAAAACTGCTTGGAATATGTTGACTGTGCGGAGGCCGATCCCGCCTCCGACGGTACCACGGTTTATACCCGCGAGGCGAAGTATGCCATGGATTTCACCAAGCCGTCCGGAAAAGAGTGGACCTACAAGGCACTGACGCTCGACCCTTTCGCCTACCCCACGGATCCCCGGCTGGGCAGCATTTCCAGGCAGGGCGGGACATGGGTGCGCACGATTGGCGGGCAGAAATTCCTGATTGTCACCGACATGGTTTCTGAAACCCTGTGCTTCTATCGCTTTCTGCCGAACTCGGAGATCGTGGCTCCGTCTGTCGTCTTCAACCGCGGTGCCTCGAACCGGCCGCTGGACGCTTACATTTGGAGAGACGCGAACGGCAACGGTCTCAAAGACACGGGAGAGACCCAGCAGGGCACTTACGTGAACAATATCTGGAGCTTGTGGGTGGACTCAGCGGGAGATATCTGGACAACGACGTATAACGGGCCGATCACGCGTTACACGATGCAGGGTCTCGATGCGCAGGGAAACCCGATTTATAACTACGCCAATACGCAGACATATACCCGCCCGGCCGACATTTTTGGCGCAGCCAACACGACCGGAACGCGACTGGAACGGGCCTACTATTATCCATCGAACAACATGATGCTGCTCTCGGGCTACACCCTCAACAAACCCCGGCCCAGCAATGCGCTGGAATACGGAACTCTGGGAACCGAAATCCTCCGCTACGACAACTGGGGCGCGAGTCCGACTCTGACATGGCGGATCGTGCTGCCCTATGCACCGAATACCGGAGGCCATAGCACAGCAGCCGTCAAGAGCATCTCGGTTGCCGGGAACTACCTCTTCGCCATCCGCTCCAGTGACGCCAGGGTTCTCGTCTATAATCTCAGCGATGGCAGTCTC
>JBBRCO010000138.1:0-11361 GCA_038204755.1 Verrucomicrobiales bacterium | reverse complement strand
GAAACCTGAATCTCGTCCATGTCGCGGACGCGGCGGGAAACGAGGTTCTCTGCCAGGCCATCGATCTCGACGGCGATCCGCTGCGGACTTACGATGCGGTGATTTTCCAAACGGATTTCTCCGGCGGCGAAGTCAAAACCTTCACGCTCTCATCTGGAACCACCCAGGTTTATCGCAAGGAACAATTCAAAGCTTACGGCAGATTTGCGCGCGAGCGTTTCGATGACTTCGCGTGGGAAAACGATCTCATCGCCCACCGCGTTTATGGACAAGCGCTGGAAACCTGGCAGGGAGAGCCACTCACCAGCAGCGCCATCGACATCTGGTCCAAACGAGTCCCGCAAATGGTGATCAACGACTGGTATCTTGCCGATGATTATCATTCGGATCACGGCGAAGGGGCGGATTTCTACACTGCAGGTGTCAGCCGTGGCTGCGGTGGCAACGGATTGTGGGCGGCCGACCGGCTGTGGGTTTCTCGCAATTTCATCCGCTCCAAGGTTCTCGCCAACGGCCCGATCCGCGTAATGTTCGAACTCGAATATCCGCCTTTCGATGTCAATGGTCTGAAAGTCAGCGAAACCAAGTATATCTCGCTAGATGCCGGCCAGCAATTCAGCCGGTTCGAATCCCGATACCAAGCTGCAGGAGGGACAACCACGCCGCCCGATCTAACTGCGGCGATCGGACTGAAGAAGGTGGAGGGCGGGTCCATAGTGGCGAATGCCGAAAAAGGCTGGCTCTGCAAATGGGAAAAAATGGAAAAAAACGCCGGACATCAGGGACTGGCCGTCATCACCGCCCCGAAGGATTTCCACAAAGCGACGGAGGATTCCCTGAATCAATTGCTGCTTGCCAGGACCGGCACCGATCAAAAATCGACCTATTGGGCGGGATTCTGTTGGGACAAAGCTGGCCATATACCCGATGCGGAAGCTTGGCAAAAGCACGTCGGCGATTTCTCTCTTGGCCTGGCGTCGCCCGTCAAAGTCGAAATCCAGCCGAAATTGCATCCTCAAAAACCTCATTCCACGCGCCCACCATGAAGCCCACATTCCTCATTCCACTCTGTTGTGCCGCACTTTCGCTGCCGGTATTCGCAGAATCCACAGCATCGGAGTTCTTCGCCGATTGGCCGCCCGGAACCTCGCCCGCCGAGGTCGGTAAACGGGTTGCCGGGAATGTGATTGATCGCAAATTCATCTATGAAACACAGGCACAAAAAGGCACCCAAGGCCTGATCTATCAGGAGGCGACCGCGTGGTATGGCGCGCTGACCTTAGCGAAGCTGATCAACGACAATGATCTCAGTGCGAGTCTGGTGAAAAAATTCGAACCCTTCCTTAGCGAGCCCGGATCAGCACGGATCACCCGCACCGCGCATGTGGATTTCCGCGTTATAGGAATTGTCCCCTTGGAGATTTTCATCCAAACCAAGGACCCGCGCTGTAAGGATCTTGGACTGAGCCTTGCAGACGCCCAATGGGCGACCACCAACCCGGACGGGATCACGACGGAAGCACGCTACTGGATCGATGATATGTATATGATCCCGACGCTTCAGGTCCAGGCTTTCCGTGCAACACAGGATCACAAGTATCTCGACCGGACGGCACTCGCGATGAGCGCCTATCTCGACAAACTGCAGGAGACCAACGGCTTGTTTTCCCATGGCCCCGACTCCAAGTTCTATTGGGGACGCGGCAATGGCTGGATGGCAGCCGGATTCGTCGAGATGCTGAGTGTCCTGCCTGAAGACCACCCTCAACGAGCACGGATTCTAGCGGGCTATCGCAAGATGATGGCGGGCCTGCTAGCCAATCAGGATGTCGGCGGGATGTGGCGGCAGCTCATCGACAAGCCCGCCTCGTGGCCGGAAACATCGGGAACGGGGATGTTCGCCTTCGCCATGGTCACCGGGGTGAAAAACGGTTGGCTTGACGCGAAAACCTATGGCCCCGCCGCCCGCAAGGCATGGCTGGCGCTGGTCGGCCATCTTGATGAAAACGCGAATCTCCGCGAAGTTTGCATCGGCACCAACAAAGGCTTCGACGAGCAATACTACATCGACCGCCCGCGAATCGTCGGGGATTTGCACGGCCAGTCGCCCGTTCTCTGGACGGCCAGCGCGCTGCTGCGGTGATAGAAAACATTAAAAAATATCTTATGAAAAATCGATTGAACTCCACGATCCAGACCTATCTAAGCATCACCGCAATCCTTGTTATGGGATACGCTTCGGCTGCGGAAAACATCAATCCCCCATTCATCCACCCGGATGCGACACAGGCGGGCGAATGGAAAGCCTTGTGGATTGGCGTGAAAGAGCCCGCTGTTCCTAACCAGTGGATCGCGTTTCGCAAAAACTTCGAGCTTTCCGAAGTCCCGGCATCCGCCATCGCGAAAATCGCCGTAGATTCGAAATACTGGCTGTGGCTGAACGGCAAGCTAATCGTGCGCGAAGGCGGCCTGAAACGCGGCCCGACACCGCAGGACACCTATTTTGACGAGATCAACCTGAACGCGGATCTCCGGCGCGGCACCAATACGCTGGCGGTGTTGCTCTGGCACTTCGGCAAGGAGGGATTCAGTCACAAGAACAGTGGCAAGGCCGGGCTATTGTTCCAGATGGAGACCACCGCAGGCGATGTGCTGAGTGACTCGTCATGGAAGGCGATGATTCATCCTTCCTTCGGTCAAACCGGAAAACCCGCCCCCAATTACCGTCTGCCTGAGTCTAATATTCTGTTTGATGCCAACAAGGACATACCCGGATGGGAAACGGCCGGATTCGATAACTCGTCATGGCCGATGGCGGTAACACTAGGCAAGGCTCCGTGCGCACCTTGGAATCAATTGGTGAAAAGGCCCGTGCCTTTTTGGAAAGACTACGGCCTGAAGCCATATACAAACTCCAAGGATTTCCCTCAAATTTCAGACGGCAAGACCCTCATCGCGCGGTTGCCATACAATGCACAAGTCACACCCTATCTGAAAATCGAGGCGGACGCGGGAGTCTTGATCAAAATCCAAGCGGACAATTACATGGGCGGCGGAGAAACCAACGTCCGTGCCGAATACATCGCCCGCCAGGGCACACAGGAATTTGAATTTCCGGGATGGATGAACGGTCACGCGGTCCACTACGAGATCCCAAAAGGTGTCAAGTTGATCAAACTCGGATATCGTGAGAGCGGCTTCGATACGGATTTTTCCGGGAAATTCACCTGTGATAGCGATTTCCTGAACCGCCTCCGCACCAAGGCGACCCGCACGCTCTACATCACGATGCGCGACACCTATATGGATTGCCCGGACCGCGAACGCGCACTCTGGTGGGGGGATGCGGTCATCGAATTGGGCGAGGCATTTTACGCGCTGGACCGGCGGGCGGACACGCTCACGCGCAAGAGCATTCTGGAACTTGTGGCATGGCAACGGCCTAACGGGATACTGTATTCGCCGGTGCCATCCGGCAATTGGAACAAGGATCTGCCGTTGCAAATGCTTGCCAGCATCGGCAGGCAGGGATTTTGGACCTATGGACTCTACAGCGGAGACAAGGACACCTTGAGAGCCGTCTATCCTAGAGTGAAGCGCTACATGGAAATCTGGGACATGCAGGCCAATGGGCTCGTAAAAGAAATCCCCGGTGCCTGGCCTTGGGGAGATTGGGGTGACAATGTGGATATGACCGTGCTTTACAATGCTTGGTATCATCTTGGCTTGCAAGGGATGGAAAGCATGGCTTCTACCTTGGAAATTCCCGACGATCTAACCTGGATCAAGCAGCGGAAAACCATGATCGAAGGCGCATTCAACAAGCTTTTCTGGAACGGAAAGGAATACCGCACGCCCGCCTACAAAGGCCTCACTGACGACCGGGCCAACGCGCTCGCCGTCGTCGCCGGACTTGCGAAACCGGATCAATACCCGGCACTGCTGGAGGTTTTCAAAAAACAGGAACACTCCAGTCCCTATATGGAAAAATACGTGCTCGAAGCATTGTGCATGATGGACGAAGCCGCCTTCGCACAGGACCGCATGCAGCGGAGATATGCCAAAATGGTGGATCATCAGGAATATACGACTCTCTGGGAAGGATGGGGAATCGGCAAGGAAGGTTTTGGCGGAGGCAGCATCAACCATGCCTGGAGCGGCGGCCCGCTCACGATCATGTCGCAATACTTCGCTGGCATCGAACCGACATCAATGGGATTCAAAACCTATCAGGTAAGGCCGCGGATGGGAAATCTCAAAAAGATCGAGGCAACCGTAGAAACCGTTAAAGGGCCGGTTACTGTGAAAATCCGCAAACAGGATCATGTCTTTGGACTCGAACTGTCCTCTCCTGCCGACTGTGTGGCACGGGTGGGAATACCGATGCAAAAGGAGATGCAGGAAGTGAGGGTCAACGGCGAGACCGCCTGGAAATCCGGGAAGGCGATTGAGCGGCCCGGTATCAAATTCCTTGGCGCATCCGACGGTTTCCTTGATTTTGCAACCCAGCCAGGCCAATGGAAATTCGAGGGATCCTATTAGAGAACCGGGATTCATCGGGGATGAATTTATTCACGCTTCTCTCGTAAATTGATTTCAGAGCCGTTTTTTGCGGGATTTCCGCCATTTCGCATCAACGTCGCCGCTTTTCGGTTGCCGCCTGCAAGTTACACATCATGAATCCTGAAACCATTTTAAAACCCACCAATCCTCACACTCTGGTCCGTTCTGGTTACCCGTGCTTCGGAGAAACCTTGAGGAGTCTTGCACTGCTTGTGTTCTTCGTCTGTTGGCTACCGGAGTCCACAAGCGCACAAGGAGCCACCTTCGGGGATCGCAAACAGGAGATTCTAACCGCCATCGTCAACTCGGGTCTTCCCACCAAGACCACGGACCCCGCCCGGATCGGCGATGCAATGCTGCAGAAGGCGTTGGCACACTACGCTCTCAGCCAGGACGCCGAGGCGAACATGCTGATGGAATCGGCTCTCGTCGATGAAAGCGGGGCGATGTTTCACTTCTACATGCTGATGTATAACTATCTGAAGTTCGGCGACCGCATGGACCAGATGCTCAAAGACAAGATCAAGTCCCGCATGACCACCTACGGCGGCGGCATCACGGGTGTCACTCAGAATCACCATCTAATGTATGCCACCGCCTTCACTCTGGCCCGCGAGACCTGGCCTGACGCGAAATTCGCCCACGAGCTGGGATATGGTGCGATGGATCCCGATGGCAAGCAGATGATCATCAAGGCGATGAAAGAATATGTCACCGAAGGCTGCGAGGAAGCGGACTCGTATTTCTATACGGTCTTCTATCTTAATTGTTATGCCATGATCTCCGAATTCAGCAAGGATAAGGCATTCGCGAACATGGCCAGACTCACCTGCGACTGGTTCCTGCTCGGTGCCGCCAGCAACTGGCTGAAAGGGTATATGATCAGCCCGGACAACCGGACCGGCGAGGGCTATCGGGGAGCCAACGAATGTCCGCAGGATCCCGGTATGTCGAGTGTCTGTTATTACCTCTACTTCGGCGCTGACCAACCATTCAGTTTAAATCCGGATACCACCGTTTTGAACAAAGGGTCCACCGGAGGCAACCATCCAATCCGGAAAGCGGCGGTCAACTGCGTATCATCCTATGTTTGTCCTGACTATATCGTTAAAATCGCCCAAAACCGCAACGCAGCGTTCTTGGCCAGGGAAACCCACATCAAGGACGGGGCGATGGGGGGGCGCCGGGGTCTCTACCGGAGCACCTACATGACGCCGGGTTGGGGTATCACCGGCCAGAAGGATGTATCCTACTGTGATTTCTATCAGAAACAGATGAACCGCTGGTTTGTCCGCTGGGTCTCGCCTGAACCCTACTCGACCTTCAACCTTTACATGCCGAGTTTTGACCGCAAGCCAGATGAATGTTTCGGCCGGACAAAATACGAGCAGATCATGCAGCATCAGCACACGGTGATCGGGGTCACCCGTGCGCCCGCTGACTATAAATATCCGTTTGTTCGTGCGCTGATTCCCAAGGCCTCGATCAAGGCTACGCTGGAGGACAGTGGCTGGCTGTTTCTCAATGCCGACAAGGTGCTCATCGCGGTGAAGATCGCCAGGCCTTATCATTGGGCCGACGAGACGCCGTTGTTCAAATCCATCCAATCGGACAATCCAGTGAATGGATACATCGTTGAAACCGCAGATGCCTCTGCCTATCAGGGAGCCGCTCCCGACGCCAAACTCGTTAGCTTCAAAAACGCCATTATTGCAAAGACCTCTGCGGATTTCACCAATATCGATACCGATCCCAATGCTCCGGTGGTGGCCTTTAAAAATCTGGATGGCCACCAGATGACACTGACGTTTTCCGAAGATCCGGATGAAAACCATGTATTGAACGGCAGGAAGGTGGATTACTACGGGACATGGCCTTTGATCGATAATCCATGGGCACGCCAGGATGAGGGTGAGCCGATATTAACGATCAACATGGGAAACGTCCGCACGATCTATAATTTCGATGCGTGGAGCCGGTCAAATTCCGGTGACACCCGGCCTGATTTGTACCTCAGCGAGGTGACTCCCACACAGGCGGCTTCCCTGGTGAATTCCAGCATGACCTTCACTGCGGTTGTGAAGAACGCAGGCGCGTCTCCCAGCAGCCCATGCGACATGCGATTTTCAGTGAAAGCCGCCGGTGGCGCGGTCACGGTGGTATCCACGGAAAAAATCGCTGCCTTGGCCCCCGGGGCGAGCACCACGGTAACCAGTGGCTCCCTTACGCCGAAAGCATCCGAACTCAATACGATCACGGTAGAAGTAGATGGTGACGGATTGGTCAAGGAGCTCGAGGAAGATAATAATAACATCTCGAAAAACTTTTTTGTGAATCCCTCATGACACCCATCATCAATCCAATCATCTGCGGCCTGTGGGTCGTGCTATCATGTCTTTCCTTTGCGGCCGCCGCCACGATGGATACTCCTTCAAAGGTGGTCGCGGTTTCACCACCTTTTGTTTACGCTCCTGGGATTGCGCGTTCTTCCCTCTACCGTTGTTGGCTCAATGGCGCGGAACATACCGTGATAGATAGCGCCAAGGGGCAAATCGTCCGGGCGGCGGGTGATTCAAGGGTAGAGGTTACGATTGAATGCAAGGCACAGATTCAATCGATGGTGGTGCGTCCGCTCGCGCTCGGCATTCAGGCGCGGCGGGATGGCTCAAAGATCCACTTCACCGTGGGGCGCCACGGCAGCATCAGTGTCGAAATCAACGGTGACTTGGATGCTCCCTTGCTGTTATTTTGGGATGGCCCGGTTGAGACTCCAAAGCCGGATGCCAACACCACGGTTTTTCGCGGAGGTGCCATTTACGAACTGGGCGAGGCGGCCGTCACCAGTGGGAAACGCCTGTTTTTAGAGGGTGGTGCGGTGGTGCGTGGCCAATTGGTGATCGAGGATGCCACCGATGTTCGCGTCTGGGGTCCGGGTATTCTGGATCAAAGCAAACGCATGGTCCGAAGAAACACTATATACGTGCGAAAAAGCAGGAACGTCCAGATTGAGGATGTGCTGCTGTTGGATACTTTCGGTTGGAGTCTCCATCTCAGTTATTCCGAACAAATCGCGCTCAACCGCGTCCGGATCATCGGCTGGCGTGGAAATTCCGATGGTGTCGATGTGGTGAGTTCATCCCACGTCGCCACCCGCGATTGTTTCCTGCGCAATGCGGACGACTGCATCGCCATCAAGGCGGGCAAGTGGGATGCGAATGACGATAGCATCATGGAAGATATCACCGTGAAGGGTTGTGTGCTGTGGAACGATGTCCCGGGCAATGCGATGGAGGTCGGTTTTGAATTGAACAACCGCATGGTCAGGGGCGTGCATTTCAAAGATTGCGATATCATCCATGTCCTCAGAGGTGCTGCCTTCAGCATCCACAACAGCGGGACGGCACCCGTCCGGGATGTGTCCTTCGAAGATATCCGGATCGAGGATTTGCGGGATGAATTTGTGGATCTCTACATCGGACTTTCCATTTACAGCAAGGACTGCCCGCCAGAGTATGTCCGCTCGAACAAGGAACGCCGCCCTCTGCCCATGGAACGGCAGGACATCATTTCACCGGACAATCAGTTTCAGTGGGTGATGCCCATCAACGACGACGAACGGCACCGGTTCGCGGCGAAGCGCGGCTCCATCCAAGGTGTGCGCTTCCATCGCATCGCCCTTGCGGAATGCCTGCGGCCGATCGTTCTGAAAGGCTATGACGCGCAGCATACCGTGGCGGACGTGGCTTTTTCCGACATCACTTGTAAAGGCCAGCCGGTGACCCGGTGGCCCCAAGACCAACTGCGGATGGCCCATGCCCACAACGTGACCTTCGACGGCAAGGATCTGGCCGCGCCCGAGTCACGCAATTAGGAAATGGTCCCGCTCCTGTTTCGCGGGAGAGGCCGGCAGGGCAGGGCTGCCGCATCAGAATGATCGGCACTCAAGATGGGGTACTGAATTTTTTCGCCAGTTTTTCGCCTTTTTGCGGCCTGGATGGGCGGGCGCTGGACCGCGCGCGGATGGAAACTTTGGAGAGCGGTGGGAATCGCCGCTTTGAGAGGCGGACCGGCCACCCCGGGCATTATTCAAACTATAGGAAACTTCCCGCATCCACTCCCTTTTCCAACCGGGCGGATTCCAGGGCAACGTCCACAAGTCCCCTCAAAGCGGTGATTCCACCGTTCTCCAAAGCTCGCCCGATCAATTCGAGTCCTCTACGGCCTCGCACCCAACCCGGTTCGCAACACTCCGTCCGCCGGAAAAAATGGACGCGACACCCGTTCGCCGCAGATATGAACAGACACCTTTCCTACCGTCAGGCTTGCAAGGCTCTAATCCACCCAATAGAAACTCATGCCCATTGACAACAATCTGAGAATCAACGGCGGGCTTCATGCTTTCCGTTCCACTCATCACACGCATCATCATGTCAGCCAACGAACCAATAAAAACCAACCGCTTCGCCTTCGGGTCCGTGACCACCCTGTTTTTCATGTGGGGTTTCATCACCTGCATGAACGATCTGCTAATCCCTAAGTTCAAAGCGGACTTCGCACTCAGCCAATTGCAGGCGAACCTCGTCCAGTCCGCCTTCTTCGGTGCCTTCTTCCTGGTTTCGCTGGCGTATTTCCTGATCTCCGCCTTCAAGGGCGACCCGATCAACAAGATCGGCTACAAGAACGGCCTGGTCCTTGGCCTGGGTGTCTGTGGCCTCGGCTGTTTGCTTTTCTATCCAGCGGCGGAAACAAAACTTTACCCGCTGTTTCTCGGCGCCCTGTTCATGCTCGGTGCCGGTGTCACCCTCATCCAGATCGCGGCGAATCCCTATGTCTCGATCCTCGGTCCTGAAAAGTCCGCCCCCTCCCGCCTCAACCTGTCGCAGGGACTGAACTCCCTCGGCTACGTCTACCTGATCCTCTTCGGTTTCCTCGGAGCCAGGAGGACCTCGAGCGTCGACGAACCCGCAGTCCGTCCGGTCACTGGCCACTGATACAGATTTCCGGAAATGAAGTGACTTCCCGGTCTGGAGACGCCGCAGGGCACTGCGACCCGTTTGTTTGTCGCACGGGAGGCGATCTGCCCTCTTCCTGGGAATTCCGAAGCCTCTGCCAAGGTTAGCTAAGCATCTTGCACGGTAAGGAATACCTCTGCCAAGGTAAGGGAAGCCGCTGCCAAGGTAAGGAAAATCCTTGCAAGGCAGGGCGGGGAGATCCGTTGTTTTAACCGCCTGCGGAAGCAGATCTTTGTAACACCTCGAAAAATAACCGAGCTTTCCCCCTCGCGAGATCACCACGGGCAACCCAGAAAAAAACCTGATGCCTCAATTTTATCCACCTCCTACTTTCGGGGGAGAGACAAGAACGGGCTGAGTTGCATAGATTAGAACCGTCCGATAGTTCAAACCTTACTTTCAGCGGGCATTCTCAGCCAGTCCATGCTCACTCCGCTTCTAACCTGGTTTCTGTCTTTCTTGCTTCAATTGTTCTTATCATGCCATTGGCTTCCTTCGGAATCACCTCGGATCCAGCGAACCAAACGGCAAACCTATGAAAAATCGAATATCCAGTCGATTTCTCGAAATTGTGCTGTCCTCTCTCGTGCTATCAGGAAGGCTGTCCGCCGCGAGCTTGTATTGGGATGCGGATTCCGGTGCTACGGTATCCTTCCTCCTCAATGCCTCTCCTCAAGACTTCGCAAATCTCAAAATCGTACAAAACTAATGTTGAATTCATTAAATTCCCTGAGCCGCATCCTGCTTGGTGGCTTACTCGCCCTCGTTCCCTCCGCCCCTGCGGCAGAGGCAGGCAAGGCCTGGCTAGTCATCAGCATTACCGAAAAAGGTGCCACCGCCGGCGTGGCGCAATGTGCCACCGCTGCCATCTAGGCCACCATTGATGCCGTGGCTGCACGGGGTGGCGGAATCGTCCGCATCCCGAATGGCGTTTTTAACACCGGCACGATCCATTTAAAGTCCAATGTCAGGTTGTTTCTTGAAAAAGACGCAATCCTCCAGGGAAGTCTCACGTTAGCGGATTATGCCGGAACCAATGGCGCTCCTCCGGCTCTCATCCAGATCGATGGTCAGGAGCGGGTTTCCATCGAGGGTCCTGGCACCATTGATGGCATGAATCTGCGGAAACCCGGCGGTGAAGAGGGATTCCGCGGCTTTCATACCATTCATGTGCAGAATTCAAATAGGATCGCCTTCAGGGATTTCACCCTGAAAAACGCTGGCAACTACGCCTTCATGTGCAGAAACATGCAAGGTGCCACCCTCACCCGTATCAGCATCCGCGGCGGCCATGATGGCCTGCACGCCCAAGCCTGCCGCGATATCAAAGTCACCGATTGCGACTTCCGCACCGGTGATGATACCTTTGCCGGTTGTGACAATCACGATATCACGGTCACAGGCACCAAGGTCAATTCCTCCTGCAATGGTTTCCGCCTCGGTTGTGACAACTTGTTAGTGCGCGATTGCGAGTTCTGGGGCCCCGGCGAGGCGGCTCACCAGAGCAGTGGCAGGCACAACATGCTTGCCGCCTTCACTCACTTCGCCCCGCCCGACCGCAAACCGCAGTTTCCCAGCGACCGTTGGCTGATCGACCGCATCACTCTCAAGGACGTGGATGCCCTCTACCTCTATGACAACGAGCGCGGACTCTGGCAGCAGGGGCAACCCGCCAAGCAGCTCACCTTCAGCAATATCAAGGCCACCGGCCTGATGAAACCCCTCCGCATCCTCGGCGACAAGCGCCAGCAACTCGAGTTCCTCCTCGATTCCGCCGACCTCAGCT
>JBBRCO010000137.1:0-11504 GCA_038204755.1 Verrucomicrobiales bacterium | reverse complement strand
GGGCGGCATCGCCTCCGTCCTGCCGGAAACACTGCGCGATCCTGGCGACTCAGTGGAATCCCACGTGGCCGATACGCTCGATGCCGGAGCCGGACTCTGCAAGGAAGCCGCCGTCCGTACGATCGTGGGTGAGGGGACCGCCGCCATCGATGATCTCGTGGACTATGGCGTTTCCTTCGATAAGGAGGGCGACCATTTTCTCCTAGGAAAAGAAGGCGGCCACTCACACCGGCGCATCCTTCATGCCCGCGATACCACTGGCCGTGAAGTCGCCCGCGCGCTCATCGAGTCCGCCCGCGCGAATCCTAACATCACTTTACTAGAGCACCACTTCGTCATCGACCTCATCACCACCGCCAAGCTCGGTGCCGCCGTGGACGACCGCGTGGTTGGGGCCTATGTTCTGCAAACAAAAACGAACGAGGTGAAAGTCTTCCGCTCGGATCGCGTGATCCTTGCCGCCGGTGGTTGCGGAAAAGTCTATCTCTACACCACCAATCCAG
Source organism: Verrucomicrobiales bacterium (assembly GCA_038204755.1). Classification (GTDB taxonomy): domain Bacteria; phylum Verrucomicrobiota; class Verrucomicrobiia; order Verrucomicrobiales; family Akkermansiaceae; genus Luteolibacter. The sequence continues at coordinate 11,001 of JBBRCO010000137.1, read as the reverse complement.
ACTCCGCCACAGGCGATGGTGTGGCGCTCGGCTGGCGCGCTGGTGCGACCATCGCAAACATGGAGTTCATCCAGTTCCACCCCACTTGTTTTTACAACCCCGGTGCCACCGGGCCCGAAGCGCGGTCCTTCCTCGTGAGCGAGGCGGTCCGTGGAGAAGGCGGCATTTTGATCAATGGGAAGGGTGAGGATTTCACGAAAAAAATCGACCCACGCGGCTCGCTCGCACCCCGGGACATCGTCGCCCGCGCCATCGACCGTGAAATCAAACGCACCGGCGTCACCTGCGTCTATCTGGACGTTACCCACAAACCAAAGGGCTTCATGAAGGAGCGTTTTCCCTACATTCACGAGACGCTTCTGAAATTCGGCCTCGATTGTGAAACCCAGCCGATCCCCGTCGTTCCCGCCGCCCATTACCAGTGCGGCGGCGTACTAACGGACGTGAACGGCAAGTCCTCAATTCGCGGGCTTTATGCGGTGGGTGAGGTCGGATGCACCGGACTCCATGGGGCCAACCGACTCGCTTCTAACTCACTGTTGGAAGGCAACGTGATCGCCCGCCGCGCGCTGGATGAAATGCTTAAACTCCATCCGCCCGGCAAAATCGTAATGGAACCGCCGCCGATCCCGGAGTGGGAATACGGCGACACCGCCGAGCCGGACGAACTGGTTGTCATCTATCACAACTGGGATGAGATCCGCCGTCTGATGTGGGACTATGTCTCCATCGTCCGCACCGACAACCGCCTGCGCCGCGCCACCGCCCGTTTGCGGAATTTGAAAAAGGAAGTCCGCGAGTTCTACTGGGGCCACCGCGTCAATGCGGACATTCTGGAGCTCCGCAACCTCGTCGCCACTGCCGGCCTCATCGTCGAGTGTGCGTCACGCCGCAAGGAATCCCGCGGCCTCCACTACACGCTCGATCATCCGAACACCGAAGACCGCCTCTGCCACGACACGGTCATTCGGAAATTCTAACGTGAAACAGGCATTCCTGCCTGCTCTTCAAATTTCGGATGACCCTGTAACCGTGGCCAACGCCATGCACCTTATCATCGGGCGGTCGCTCAACATGCTGAAATCCCAGATCGCGGCCCAAGGCAAGACCTTCGAGGAAACCGGAGGTTTCAGCGAGCGCCTCCACACCCTGCCTTCAAGGCAGCGGGCTGGGAAGTCGTGGAAGGCAGCCGCACCCTGCGGGAATACAATATCAGCCCCGGCCATACCGCGGGTCGCGGCCGGCGTGGTAATCCTGAGAACGCGAAAAACGGGCATTTCCCCGGCTCATTTGAGCGGGACCATCACTACAATCCGAAGCTCGAATGGCGCTCCCGCCGCTTGGAAATCGATCTTTTACTTAGCCGGCAAGCACTTCGTGGCGTGGTTCTGTTGGACGCGTTGATTCGGATTTCAATGCTGAAGAACAGACAGGAATGTCTGTATCACGCTTCGATCTGTTCGAGCAGCAGCACGAGGATCTTCCGCGCCGAGTCCGGGATGACAGTGCCGGGGCCGAAAATGGCGGCGGCTCCGTTTTGATAGAGGAAATCGTAATCCTGCGCGGGGATAACTCCGCCGCAGACGACCATGATGTCCTCACGGCCGAGCTTTTTCAGCTCGGCGATGAGTTGTGGTAAAAGTGTCTTGTGACCGGCTGCCAGCGAACTCATGGCGACGATGTGCACGTCGTTCTCCACCGCTTGCTTCGCGGTTTCCTCTGGCGTCTGGAACAGCGGGCCGATGTCCACGTCGAAGCCCATATCGGCGTAGGCGGTGGAAACGACCTTGGCACCGCGGTCGTGGCCGTCCTGGCCCATTTTGGCGACCATGATGCGCGGGCGGCGGCCCTCGGCGGCTTCAAACTTCGCGATGAGATCCGGGATGTCTTTCATGTCACCTTGGTTGTTGAATTCCTTGCCATAGACGCCGGAAATCGAACGGATCACCGCCTTGTAGCGACCGAAGTGAACTTCCATCGCGTCTGATATTTCTCCTAACGAGGCGCGGGCCTGGGCGCACTCGATGGCGATGGCGAGCAGGTTGCCTTCACCGCCACCGGCGCAATCGGTGAGAGCCTTGAGCGTGGCTTGGCATTTCGCTTCGTCGCGTTCGGCGCGGAGTTTTTTGAGACGCTCGATCTGTGAGAGTCGGACGGCGGTGTTGTCCACGTCGAGGATGTCGATCGGGTCCTCCTTGGCCATCCGGTATTTGTTCACGCCGACGATGGTTTCCTCGCCGGAGTCGATGCGGGCCTGACGGCGGGCGGATGCTTCCTCAATGCGCATCTTTGGAATACCTGCTTCGACGGCCTTCGACATGCCGCCGTATTCCGCAGCCTCCATGATATGGGCCCACGCGCGGTGGATTAGCTCGTGGGTGAGGGATTCCAGATAATAGGAGCCGCCCCAAGGATCGATCACGCGGCAGATGGAAGTTTCATCCTGAAGGAAAATCTGCGTGTTGCGGGCGATGCGGGCTGAAAAATCCGTGGGAAGGGCGATGGCCTCGTCGAGCGCGTTCGTATGCAGCGACTGCGTATGACCGAGCGTGGCGGCCATGGCTTCGATGCAGGTGCGGGAAATGTTATTGAAAGGATCCTGCTCTGTTAGCGACCAGCCTGAGGTCTGCGAGTGGGTGCGCAGCGCGAGGGATTTCGGGTTCTTCGGGTTGAAGGTTTTGACGATCTTCGCCCACAGCACACGGGCAGCGCGCATTTTCGCGACTTCCATGAAGTGGTTTTTCCCCTGCGCCCAGAAGAAGGAAAGGCGCGGAGCGAAGGCGTCGATATCGATGCCCGCCGCGATGCCGGTGCGGAGGTATTCCCAGCCGTCGGCGAGCGTGTAGGCCATTTCAAGGTCGGCGGTGGCACCGGCTTCCTGCATGTGATAGCCGGAGATGGAAATGGAGTTGAACTTCGGCATCTTCTGAGAGGTGAACTCGAAGATGTCCGCGATGATTTTCATCGAGGGACCGGGCGGATAGATATAGGTGTTCCGCACCATGTATTCCTTGAGGATGTCGTTCTGGATGGTGCCGGCGAGTTGCTCGAGCGTGGCACCTTGTTCCAGCGCGGTGACGATGTAGAAGGCGAGGATTGGAAGCACCGCGCCGTTCATGGTCATGGAGACGGAGACCTTGTCGAGCGGGATGCTGTCGAAGAGCACCTTCATGTCGAGGATCGAGTCGATGGCGACACCGGCCTTGCCGACGTCACCGACGACGCGCGGGTGATCCGAGTCGTAGCCGCGGTGGGTCGCCAGGTCGAAGGCGACGGAAAGTCCCTTCTGCCCGGCGGCGAGGTTTCTCCGATAGAATGCGTTGGATTCCTCGGCGGTGGAGAAACCGGCATACTGGCGGATGGTCCAGGGCTGGAAACAATACATTGTGGCGTAAGGGCCGCGAAGGAAGGGGGCGATGCCTGCCTGATATTTCAGGTGTTCCATGCCCGCGATGTCGTCCTCGGTGTAGAGCGGCTTGACCGGGATTTTCTCCATGGTGTCCCACACGATGGAACCGATGGGCTTGCCCTGCTCCTTCTCGAGCGCTTGGCACCATTGCTCGTATCCGGTTTTGGACGGCGCGGTGGTGTAGGGGATTTCTGCGAATGTTGGACGGCTCATAATACTCCGGCTCCCTTGAGAAGTTGTTGGTTGAGTTCGTAATTGTTGCTGCGGACGTTGACAAAATCGTCAACCCCGGCGGCGCGCCAGGCAGCTTCGTTTTCGCCGGGTGCTCCGGCGACTAACAAGGTGGTGCCCGGTTTCGCCGCCTTGACGGCTTTGGCGAGGGATTCGACCGTCGTCAGATAGGTGGCGTCGTCCGAGGTGATGACGGCGATGGTGGCTTCGCCGGTTGAAAGGGCTTTCACCGCATCTTCGGCGTTCGGGAAATCCCGCGCGCCATCAATGGCGAAACCGGCGGCTTCGAAGAATGAAGCGGTCCAGTCCGCGCGGAGACGGTAGCGGCCGGACGGGCCGATGTTGAGTTGAAGGATGGATGGCGCGGCACCCGTTTTCACGGCAAAGGCGGTGGATGCGTCGCGGAGTGCTTCGTATTCCTCTGCGGCGCGGTGGGCTGGCAGCGGTGTGATTGTGAGGGTGCCCGCTGGACTTGCTAGAGCGGCGGCGGTGATTTGTGCGGCGGTCGCACCGTTGAGGGCGGCGGCGATCGCTTGCTCGACGAGTGCTGAGTCACCAAATCGAGCGAGCGCCGCAGAGGGCGGTGCGTCATTCGAATGGCAGCAACCGCCGCATTTGACATCGAGTTTTGCTCCCTTGAGATTGGGATACATGTTGGAACCGACGATCTTGTCCTTGCGGCGGCGGATGTTCTGGAACTTCGCGTCGCGCACCGCATCGACGTCCTGTTGGATCGCGCCGCTTTCGAGGCTGGTTAGCATGCCGCCGTTTTTTTCGATTTCCTGGAAAATCCCCCAGCTTTTCGCGGCGATCTGGTCCGTTAGCCATTCGATGTAGGTCGAGCCACCGGCGGGATCGATCACGCGGTCCAGTCCGCATTCCTCGCGGAGGATGGTGTGGATGTTGCGGGCGACGCGACGTGAGAAATCATCGGTGTGACCGGTTATTTCATCAAACGGGCCGATGTGCAGGCTGTCCACGCCACCGACGACGGCGGCAAAGGACTCGGCGGTGACGCGCAGCATGTTAGTGTGGGCGTCGTAGGTGGTTTTGTTCCACTTGGAGGTGCTGGCGTGGATGTGCACCGGCGCGTTCTCCACTCCGTATGCCGCGGCGACCTTGCTCCAGAGACAGCGGGCGGCGCGGATTTTGGAAATCTCCATGAAGTAGTCCGATCCCACCGCGAGGCGGATGCGGATGTGGGGAAACACGGAAGCAGGTGAAAGACCCCGCGTTTTCATTTCCTCGATATAACAAACGAGGGTGGCGACGACGTAGCCGAGCTCTTGGGTGGCTGTGGCACCGGCATTGTGATAGACATCGCCCTGCACGGTGATGGTCCGCACGCCCGGGGCGTTTTCTGCGGCATATCCGGTGAGCGCGGCGATGTGATCGAAGCGGGATTTGAGATCGACGGATAGTATTCCTTTGGTGACGAGGTCGGCGAAGGGATCGCTATCGAAAGCCGCGCGGAGTGACTTGGCATCGAGACCGCTTTTCCGGGCGGCGGCGAAAAAGATCGCTGCGATGGCGAGGTTATCCGAACCGGCCCGCCAATAGGTGGAAATCGCGTCCACCGCCACGCCGCTGAGGGCGGTGGTCATGTCAGCTAGATTTCCAACAGCGTCGCAGTTCGTGATGTTCAGCTCGCTTTGTCCGCCGCTGAGGCCTTCGTGGATGAGTGAGTTGAGTTTCTCCGGCTTGCAGGCCTTAAGTTCCTGGGAGACTTCCCAACCGGCCTTGAGAAATCCCTGCGCATGGCTGCCTCGGACGAGCGATGCGGAACCGGGGAAATGTTTCCTGTGCTCCAGAGCAGCGATGTCCTCGCGGCGGTAAATCGGCTGGATGGTGATGTCCTCGTAGGTCTTGCTAACGAGGAGTTTCTCAAAAGACGCGCCTTTCAGCAGGGTTTCGGCTGCGGCATGCCACTGTTCATAGGTGTGCTCCGGGAATTCCGAGAGCAGGCTTTGCGCTTGATCAATCATGGTGATTGTGTGTTAGAATTTCGCGTTCCTCATGTCTCCGGTTTCGAGGAAACATTCGTGGAAGGCGAAGGCCGACCGGAACGACTGCGGGGTGTGGCCATTTTCGGTGAGCTTGAAGTAGCTCCAGAGCAGATCCTGATAGGACGGATCGACGCAATTGCGGATGATGGTTCCCGCACGCTCGCGGGGATCCTTGCCGCGGAGGTCGGCCACGCCGTGCTCGGTGACGAGCACCTGCACCGAGTGCTCGCTGTGGTCCATGTGCGAACACATCGGCACGATGGCGGAGATGTTTCCGTCCTTGGCGGTGGACGGGCAGGTGAAGATGGAGATGTAGGCGTTCCGCGTGAAATCGCCGGAGCCGCCGATGCCGTTCATCATCTTCTGGCCGAGCACGTGGGTGCTGTTGATATTGCCGAAGATATCCGCTTCGAGCGCGGTGTTGATAGAAACAATGCCGATACGGCGGACGATTTCCGGGTTGTTCGCGATTTCCTGCGGACGAAGCAGCAGGCGGCCGCGGTAGCTTTCGAGATTGTCGTAAACGCCTTGCAGCACACGATCGGTTAGAGTGAGCGAGACGCCGCTGACAAAGCTGCAGCGGTCTTCGTTGATGAGATCGATCACGGCGTCCTGGATGACTTCCGTGTACATCTGAAAGCGCGGGATTTCCGGATGGTCGCCCATGGCACCTAACACAGCATTGGCGATGTTTCCCACGCCGGACTGGATGGGCAGGAAACCCTTGGGGATGTGGCCATTCTTGAGCTCGGCTGCCAGGAATCCGGCGACGTTCTGACCGATGCGGGTGGTGATTTCCGTGACCGGGGTGAAGTCCTTCACTTCATCCGCACGGTTCGAATCGACGATGCCGACGATTTTCTTCGGATCTACCCAGACGCGCTGGGTGCCGATGCGGTCGTCCGCAGCGCAGATCGGGATCGGGCTGCGGTGCGGTGGTGACTTGGGTTCGTAGATGTCGTGGAAACCAAGCAGTTCCTTCGGATGGCGGCTGTTGAGCTCGATGAGGATTTTTTTCGCTTGGGTTAGGAAGGTGGGTGCAGCGCCGACGCTGGTCGTGAGAAGGATTTTTCCGTCAGGGGAAACGTCCGTTGCCTCCACGATGGCCCAGTCAACCGCGCCGAGGAATCCGTAGCGCACGTATTGGGGCAGCATGGAAAGGTGCAGATCGAAGAAATGCGTTTTGCCGGCATTGATGCTCGCACGCAGATCCTTGTCAGACTGATAGGGCGTGCGGAACTTGATCGCATCCGCACGGGCGAGCTCGCCGTCGAGCGACGGGCCGGTAGAGGCTCCGGTGATGACGCCGACTTTGAAATCGCGCTCCGCTGCGTGTTCTGCACGGGCTTTCTGGGCGATGGCGGTGGGAATGACCTTTGCTGCTCCGGCGGGGGTGAAGCCACTGAATCCGATCACTTCATCATGGTTGACAAAAGCGGCCGCTTCTTCGGCGGTGAGGACGGTGAATGGACTTTTCATGATTTTCAAATTCGTTTCCGGCGTGAGGTGTGATGACTAACCGATTGTGTAGAGCACTTGGTCTTCGTCAACCGCGTCGCCGACTTTCACATGGATCGCCTGGATCGTGCCGCTGGAGTTGGCGTTGATGGCGGTGTACATTTTCATCGCCTCAAGCGTGATGACGAGATCGCCCTCGTTGACCTGTGCACCGACCTCCACATTGATGGCCTGGACGAGGCCGGCAAGCGGGCTGGTGGCATCGCCTGCGCCGGCGGCTGCCTTAGGAGCTGGGGCTGGAGCGGATGCGGGTGCCGCCACCGCTGCGGGAGCGGCGGCAGGAACGGAGTTGCGCACGACGGGAGCCGGTGCGGCGGGAGCGTCAGGTTCGTCGCTCTCGATTTTTTCGACGACGACGTCGTAAGCCTTGCCGGCGACGGTGATACGGAGATGTTCCATGGATATGATAGGTTAGCGGATTCGGTGTGAGGACAGGACTGACTGGCGTCCGGCTTTTTCCCAGGAGGTGCTCTGGCGTTTGATGGAGACGATACGGTGCGGTTGGCTGGTGAAGCAAGAAACCGCAGCGGCGATGAGGGCGATGATCTCGGGGCTGATTTCATCCGGAACGTCGGGATTCACCGTGGCTTTCGCCGGAGATGAAACCGCCGGAGCCGGAGCCGGAGCCGGAGCCTGGGCGGCGACCGGTTTGTTGACAAGTGACCGGATGCCTTTGAACACCACGCTGATGATCGCGGCGATGCCGATGAGGCGCAGCATGTCGTCGAAAGCGGAGCTTCCGATATTTTCCAAGAGGGCGATGACGGGCGTGAGCTGCATGATTTCGGATTAAAGAGGGATGTTTCCGTGTTTTTTCGGCGGGCGAGTCTCGTGTTTTCCCATGATGCCGCGGAAGGCAAGGGCGAGGGTGCTGCGTGATACTGCTGGATCAATGACGTCGGTAATCATGCCGTTGCTGGCAGCCTGATAGGGCGAGGCGAATTTTTCGGTGTAAGCGGCACGGAGTTCCTTTTCCAACGCCTCCGGGTCCTTGGCATCATCGAGTTCCTTTTTATAGAGCACTTTGATGGCTCCCTGCGCGCCCATGACGGCGATCTCTGCGGTGGGCCAGGCGAAGACAAAATCCGCGCCCATGTCGCTGGAGCACATGGCGAGGTAGGCACCGCCGTAGGCCTTGCGGCAGATGAGGGTGATCTTCGGCACGGTGCCGGAGGCCCAGGCGAAGAGCATTTTCGCGCCGTGGCGGATGATGCCGCCGCGCTCCTGGGCGAGGCCGGGCATGAAGCCGGGAACGTCCACCAGCGAGAGCACCGGGATGGAGTAAATGTTGCAAACGCGGATGAATCTAGCAGCCTTATCGGATGAATCGATGTCGATGCAGCCGGCCTTGACCATCGGCTGATTGGCGATGATGCCGAGCACCATGCCTTCGAGTTTGGCAAATCCGACGAGCATGTTAGGGGCGAAGTCCGGCATGATTTCGAACCAGCTTCCCGGGTCCATCAGACGCTGGATGATCTTCTGCATGTCGAGCGGTGACTTGGCGTCGAGAGGAATGAGTTCGTTCATCCCGGGATCCACGGTGAGCTGGATTTCCTCGTTCATCTTGTGCGGCGGATCGCTTAGATTGTTCGATGGAAGATAGTCGAGGAGCTTTTTCGCGAGTTCGATGGCATGCACGTCATCGTCAGCGATGAGGTGGATGTTGCCGCTGACCTTGGCGTGGGCTTCGGCGCTGGCGAACTGTTCGAGCGAGGCGGTCTGGCCGGTGGCGGCGCGGATGACGTCTGGACCGCAGATGAACATGTTCGAGTTCTTCCGCGTCATGATGATGAAGTCCGTTAGCGCGGGCGAGTAGGCCGCTCCGCCAGCGCAGGGACCGGCGATGATGGAGATCTGCGGGACGACCCCTGACAGGAGCACGTTGCGGAAGAAAATCTGGCCATAGCCGGAGAGCGCGTCGATGCCTTCCTGAATGCGGGCTCCGCCGGAATCGTTGATGCCAACGACGGGCATGCCGGCCTTGACCGCGAAGTCCAACAGATCACAGATCTTCTTGGCATGGATGCGGCCGACCGCGCCACCGCCGACGGTGAAGTCCTGGGCGAAAGCTGCGACCTGGCGGCCGTCCACGACGCCGGTGGCACAGACCACGCCGTCACCGGGCATCTTGCGTTTTTCGAGGCCGAAGTTGACGCAGGAGTGGTGGGCGTGCATTCCGAACTCAATGAAAGTGCCGCCGTCGTAGAATGCGGCGAGGCGCTCGCGGGCGCTGAGCAGGCCTTTTTCGTGACGCTTTTCGATGCGGTCGATGCCGCCTCCGACGAGCGCTTCCTCCCTGCGGAGCTTGAGCTCCTCCATAAATGATGGGTCGATGGGCATGGCGTGGATTAGTTTTAGTTAGAGTGTGGAGTGGGCAGGTTGGCAGAACTCGGTGAGCACGCCAAAAGTAGATTTCGGATGGAGGAAGGCAACGAGCTTTTCTCCGGCACCTGCGAAGGGAACTTCGTGGATGAGGCGGGCACCTTTTTCTTTGGCCCGCGAGAGCTGGCCGGTGATGTCATCCGTGGCGAAGGCGATGTGGTGGATGCCGGGGCCGTTCTTTTCCAAAAACTTGGCGATCGGGCTGTCCTCGGAGGTGGGTTCGAGTAGTTCGATATGCACGTCACCTGCGGCGAAAAACGCGGTGCGGACCTTTTGGGATTCGACCTCCTCGCGGCCTTCGCAGGTGAGTCCGAGGACATCCTCGTAGTAGGTGATGGATTCGTCGAGCGATCTAACGGCGATTCCCAGGTGGTCGATTTTTGTGATCATCTTCTTTCGTGTGGCGGGTTCTTGAAGAGATGATCGCAGGTATTGCCCGCCTGACACCGCAGGAAGGCTCTAATTCTGCGCATATTTCGCCTCAAAGTGACGATTCCGCATGGTTCGTTTGCGAAACGATTCCCAAAGCGACCGCATCGGCCGCACTAAGCGGTCAGCTTGCGGATGCTAACAGCGCAGGCCTTGTAGTTTGGCTGGCGCGAGTGGGGATCGAAGCTCGGGTGGGTGAGCCGGTTGACCTCCGGGTAATGCATTGGAAGGAAAAGCTGGCCGCGCTGGACGGTGGGAGCAATGTAAACGGCGGCTTCCATCTCACCGCGGCGCGAGCGGATGGTGACGCGGCTACCGGCCTTGAGCTGGCACTCCGCTGCATCCTCCGGGTGGATCTCCACGCAGGCACCGGACGGATAGAGTTTTTTCAGAATGTCTGATTTTCCCGTGCGGCTCTGGGTGTGCCACTGGCTGCTGGTGCCGCGTCCGGTTAGGAGAGTGAATGGATATTCGGGATCGGCAGGCTCCGGCAGATCGGCCGGCGGCGAGAAAAGAATTTTCGCCTTGCCGCTGGGCGTGTAATAGACGCCGTCTTCGAAAAGGCGGCGGGAAACAAGATTGGTGATCTGCGGATTCGGCGTTCTCGAGCCAGCCGGATAGGGCCACTGTATGCCACCTAACTGATCCAGCATGTTGTAGTCCTCAATGCCGGTGATGTCACAGGGGCGGTCCTTGGTGAGATCCCGGAGGATTATGAAAACCGATTCGGGGTCGGTCCATTTTCCGAACATCCCGCCGCAGCCCCAGGCATCGGCGATGAGGCGGAGGATGCGAAAATCTGATAGAGCCTGACCGGGCGCTTTTCTAACTGCCTTTAGCGTTCCGATGCGGCGCTCGGAGTTGATAAAGCAGCCGTTTTTCTCGCCCCATCCGGCGGCAGGCAGCACCAGGTCCGCGGCGCGGGCGGATTCGGTGGTGAAATACATGTCCTGGACGACGAGGAACTCCAGTTTCTCCCGCAGTTTGGCCATTTTGCCGGAGTCGATCCAGGAGTGGAACGGA
>JBBRCO010000136.1:0-11553 GCA_038204755.1 Verrucomicrobiales bacterium | reverse complement strand
AGTTGTTCAATGAGGGCTTCACAGGTTGGAATGACAGGTGGTATTTTCATCGAAAACAAAATTACCTATGTGCATAGGTAATGACAAGACCCAAAAAAAACAAACGCTCGCGGGGATTTTTGATTTTTTTGTCATGCACCCAAGACCGCAGCGCTTGCACTTTCATCATTGACAGGCCGAAGGATGCCGACACCAATTCCCCTGTGTCACGTCGGTATCTGGAAAACCATCGTTCTTTAATCGTCGCCCTTGCGTTATTCCCCGCGTTTGCCGGTGGGCTCCACGCCCAGGCTGTTGACCTGAACCGCGCGCTCAGCGAAGGCGCTGCGGCTTATGCGGCCAAGGACTACTCCAAGGCGATTTCGAGCTACTCCACGATCATCCAGACGAACCCGGATGGTGCGCCTCAGGGGGTTTATTACCAACTTGGGTTTTCTTATTTCAACCAGCTCCAATACCAGGATGCCGCGACAACGTTTCTTCTTTATCTGAAGAAATATCCAACCGCTGAGTTCGCTGCCGAGGTGCACTTGTATCTGGGGCGCTCGCTGCTACAGCTCGAGGGCAAGGAGAATGAGGCCCTGGTCCATCTCGCGGAAGCCGCGAAAAAGCAGGAATACTCGGAAGAAGCGCGTTTCCTCGCTGCCGACGCTTATATCAAGAAAAGCACGAAGGCCACGGACGATAAGGATAAGGCCGCGAATAAGGATAAGGCTGCAAAGATCCTGGAACTCGCCATGAACGGCAACTCGTCGGGTCCCAGCGTGCTGCGTGCCTCGCTGCAGCTCGTGGACCTCTACATCGCGGACGGCGAATTCGACAAGGCCATCGCCATTCTCGAACGCTTGGAAAACTCCCCCGGCTATCCGGACGTAATTGTCACCGTGAACCATCGTTTCGTGCAAATCGGCGACAAGCGGCTCGAGGCAAAGGAATACGCTGACGCCCTCGCCGCCTACTCGAATGTCCGTCCCCGCGCGCAGGTGATCGCGATCCAGACCAAGCGCCTCGCCGCCATGAAGAGCCTCAAAGAGGACTACGACAAGCGCATCGCCAACTCCGCGAAGACCAAACAACCTCTTCCCCGCGGCACCGAGGACAAGGCCGCGATGTTGGGAGCGATGCTGGAGAGCACGGAAAAAGTCCTCGGCGAGGTGCGCGGCCTCAACGAATACGACGCCACCCTCCAATACCGGATCGGCCGCTGTTATTTCAACATGGACCGCTTCTGGCCGGCCTCCGTCGCTTTCGAGGCCGTCGCCAGCGGAAACCCGGATTCGTCGGACGCGCCGACCGCGCTTTTTGGAGCCGTCATCTGCCAGTGGAAACTCGAACGCTCCGCTGCCGCCCGCGCCCTTTGCGCCACCTATCTCAAGAAATATCCGAAGGAAAAGCACGTCGAGCAGGTCGCCAATCTCAATGCCACTCTGCTGCTTCAGGAAGGAAAGACAGACGAAGTCATCGCTTTCCTCGATCCGTTTCTCCAGGAGCACCCCGACACCCCGATCCGCAAGGATTTGCTCATCCTGCTCGCCAACTCCCGTTTCCAAGGCGGTAAATTCGACGATGCGGCGAAAGACTACGACGCGCTGAAAAAGGACTTCGGCTCCGCTCCGGAGTATGAGGAATTCGTTTACCGCCGTGCGCTGTGTGATTTCCTCCGCAACGACTACAAGGCCACGGTCAAGGGCTTCGACGCCTACGAAAAGGACTATCCGTCCGGTCAGTTCCGCTCGGATATCCGCTACCGCCGCGGCATCATCCTGCTGGCGCTCGCGCAGAAAGACAAACAGGAGTATGACAAGCTGATCAGCTCCATGATCTCGCTGCTGAAGGATCCGAACGCCCAAGGCTACAGCGGCCAGATCCACACCCTCCTCGGCGATGCCTACTCCGGCCGCGGCAACAACGGCGACGCCGAACTCGCGGCTACCGAATATGCCACCGCCCTGCGCACGGCGAACGGCGACGAGAACGTCATCTCCTACTCCTTGGAACAAGCGTCCAACCTTCTCCGCGGTTCCCGCCGTTGGGACGAACTCCAGGCGCTCTGGCAGGATTTCCTCCGCCAGAACCCGAACCACCCGATGGAACTCCGCGGTGTTTCAGAACTTTCCAAACTCCTCGCCCGCGCCAACAAGAAGGACGAGGCCCGCGCGATGCTCGCCAAATATGCCCTGCGCGACATCAACAATATCCGCTCCGAGTATGTGGAAATGCTCCTCAGCCAGCTCGCCGGCCAATACGTGCCACCCCGCACATTCAAAAAGGACACGCCAAAGCCGGACATCGACGTCCTGCTGGGCCAGCTCACCAAGGAGATCGACGTGGCTGAAAGCGAGCGCACCCTCGCCTACGTCGCTCGCGTCAATTTCGCCAAAGCGGAGCTCGCTCGCATGATGAACGATCCCGTCCGCAATACGCGGTTCCTCAACGCCATCGCCAACTCCGCCAAACCCGACGACCTCGGCCCCATCCTGCTCTCCGTCGTCGGCCAGTTCCTGCTTGATGACAAGCAGCTCGATCAGGCCGTCCCGCTCTTCACCCGACTGCGCGACGCGTTCCCGGATTCGAGCTATTCGGACGCTGCGCCCGTCGGCCTCGGCCGCATCTACCTCGCGAAAAAGGAGTATTTGTCCGCTCTCGAGCAGTTCGATTTCGCCCTGAACCGCGCCGCCGGCAGCTCGATGCTGAAGGAAGCCACCTACGGCAAGGGCATGGCGCTCATGGGCCTCCGGAAATACGACGAGGCCAAGAAGGTCTTCGAGGAAATCGTCGGCAACAAGGAATGGAGCGGCGACGAGAAAGCCGGTTCCGTATTCCAGCTCGGTGAGATCGCCGCCCAGTCCGGTGACAAGGGCGCTGCCAATGTCTATTTCCAGAAAGTCTATCTCTCCCACGCGAAGTATGTCGAAATCGCCGCGAAGGCCTACATCCGCAGCGCGGAAATGCTTGAGGAATCCGGCCAGCACGACGCCGCCGTGAAAACCTACCGCGAGATGATTGCCAATCCGAAATACGCCGACACTCCGGAGATCAAGATCGCCCGTCAGAAAGCCGAAGAATGAAACTTTCCATGCACCCGTCATCCGTGACTTTCGTTCCCGCCTCGCTGGCGTTCGCAGCGGTCTGCCTGTTCTCCACCACCACCGCACACGCGCAGTCGCAGGAAGAATTCGAGCTTCAGAACGGCCGTCGTTTCCCGGCGGAATCCGTCAAGGTTTCCCCGGGGGGTGGCTTCACCGCCACCATTCCCGTCGGCACCACCCTCCAGACCTTCAATTTCACCGCCAAGGAAATCGTCCGTGCGAGCCTGCGCGAGCCCAAGGAAATCGTCGAGGCCCGCACCCTCATCGGATCCGACAAGCCGGACAAGGCGATCGAAGCACTCGACAAGGCCGAGCCGAACCTCCTCCCCTTCCAGTCCATCCCGGATTCCTGGTGGCTGCGCGCCACCATCCTCCGCATGGATGCCCTCTCCGTTCTCGGAAAAAACAAGGAAGCCGCCGCACTCGCCAGCTCGGACGCCCTCGGCAAGCTCACTCCCGAGAGTGCCTCAATGCTGCGCGATTTCCAACAGATCGTCGCTCCTCCCGCCAAGGACCCTTCCGATAAGCTCGACACCCTGCGCGCCATGACGGACCGCACCCTCGATTCCTGGATCGGTGCCCGTATCTGGCTTGAAATCGGCAACACGCTTGCCATGCAGGGAAAAATGGAAGACGCCGTCAAAGCGTGGCTTCGGGTCCCTGTCTTCTTCCCCGCGGATCGCGATCTCGCGATCCGCGGCACCATCCTCGCCGCCCGCGGGCTTCAACAGATCGGTCGTCCTCAGGACGGAGTAAAGCTGTTCGACGACTACCTCGCTGACCACCTCGTCTCTCCCTATAAAGAAACGATCCAACTCGAAACCGCCAAGCTGAAACCCAAGACCAAAGACTCGAAGACCTCGACCGAAGACGCCCCGAAGGAGCCAACCGAAACCACCAACTGACCCTCATTCCCACAACTTCTCAAAATCTCCGTATGAAAAACCACCCCATGTTCCGCTCCCTTGCCAAGGTCTGCCGCCTCGCCGCCGTCGCCATGGCTCTTGTTGTCTTCTGCCCCATCGCCGAAGTGCGGGCACAGGAAACCGCGCCCGCCGCAGAAACCGCACCCGCCAAGAAGGCCCCGCACAAGAAGACCCTTTGGGACACCATCAAGCAAGGCGGCTGGGTGATGTTCCCCATCGGCATCATGTCCGTCTTCACCATCTATCTGGTCATCGACATCTACATCCGCACCGCGAACAAAAAGCTCGTTCCCGATGAGGAGCTTGAAAAAGCCCGCCAGCTCTTCATGGCCGGCGACTACGTGAATGCCTATCAGGTCATGAAGGCCACTCCCTGCGCGTTCAACAGTTGCGTAAAATATGGCCTTTCCTTCGTTGGCAAGGGCAAGGAACAGACCGAGGAAGCCCTCCTCGTCGAAGTCGGCCGCGAAAACAACCGCCTTCAGAACCGCATCAACTACCTTTCCGTTATCGGTGTTTGCGCACCCATGGTCGGACTGGTCGGAACGGTCGTCGGGATGATGGGCGCCTTCGCCTCCCTCGGTGAGTCCGGCGCGGGTGACACCTCGGAACTCTCCGAACACATCGGTGAGGTGCTTGTCGCCACCGCTTCCGGTCTGTTCATCGCCATCCCGGCCTTCATGTTCTTCTACATCCTCCGCAACCGCCTCACCGCCCAGATGCACTGGCTGGAGGATGAAGTGACTAGCATTTTCCGGAACATGCCTTATGATCACTTCCATGGCCTCGAAATCGGTGAGGAATTGACCTACGCCGCTTTGCCGAACTGGATCGAAGCCGATCCGAACGCCCTCGCTCAATAATCCTCAACCTTTCCCTTCCAACCCATGGCTAGTGCAGGTGGCAACGGTAGCGACCCGGAATTCCAGGTCGCGCCCATGATTGACGTGCTCCTCGTCCTGCTCATTTTCTTCATGAGCATCACGACGGATCAGGTGGCGAAAATTGACAAGTCGATTGTCCTGCCAATGGCACCGGAAGCCAAAAAGCGGGATCACGACCTCAAGAATGAAGTCATCGTCAACGTGGACTGGAACGCCGCCGAGAACAAAGCCCAGGTCCGTTTCGGAGCCAAGATCTGCGATCCGCTCAGCCAACTCTCCGATATCGTCACCCCCATCCGCGAGAAGAATTCCAAGCTCAAGCTCATCATCCGTGGTGACGCAGAGACGCCGGCCCTCGAAATCCAGAAAGTCATCGAGCAACTCGCCGGCGCGGGCATTGATGACATCTCGCTGTCCGGCACCAACCGCTAGAACCAACCCGCCATGTCACATCATAAAAAAGGCCGCAAGGAGGTGGAATCCGTCCACCTTGGGTTCCAGATCGCGCCGATGATCGACGTTGTATTCGTCATCATGCTGTTCTTCATGGTCATGGCCGGTGCCATCCAGGTGGAGAATGAGCTTAATCTCAAGCTTCCCGGTACGGTCCCAAGCGACAAGCCTGTTTCCGTAGAGGAAACCCAGGTCCGCATCCTCGATACTGGCGAGGTCCTGCTCAACGACGAACCCGTCGGCGAGCCCGGCGATGCGAAACTTGTCAACCTCACCGCCACCATGCTCCGCCTCGTGGCCTCATCCAAGGCCGCCGCCGACAGCAAGATCGTCGTCACCATCGTGGCTGACGAGTTAGCTCCCTATCAGCGCGTCATCAACGTGCTGAACTCCCTTTCGATTGCCAAGGTGCAGAATGTGACCTTCGAAGTCCCGCCGCAATAAACCCCTGAATTTCCACTCTCATGGACGATTTCTCTACAGATCCTGCATTACAGATCCAGCCGCCGAAAAAGCAGGGAAAGATCAAGGCTTTCATCGTCCGCATGGGCCTCGGGGCCTTCACCATCTCGCTGATCGCCCACGTCATATTCGCCATTGTCGCGATCTTCTTCATGTACAAATGGGTCTATCCGCCTGAGGAGAAGCTCGATTTCCTCCCCGGCGGCGGCGGTGGCGGCGGCTCCGGCGGCGAGAAGGTCCACGCGGTCCAGAAACAGCAGCAGAAGCGCATGATGAGCAACACCGCCGTCACCAAGCGCATCAACTCCACTTCCCAAACGGCGGCCTTCTCCCTTCCGGATTCCTCCAACGAAATGATGGACCCCGGCCTGCCGATGGAAGCAAACTCTGCGGAGCTCGGCTCCGGCACTGGGTCCGGCGGCGGCCGTGGCAGCGGTGTCGGCACCGGAACGGGTTCCGGAACCGGCGCGGGCAAAGGATTCGGCCAAGGACAGCTCGGCATCGGTGCCTTGATCCCGACGATCATGAAAGGCCGCTGCACCGATTCGGAACGCCTCAAAATGGTTCAGGAAGCCGGCGGCACACCCCAGATCGAGGAAGCGGTGAAAAAATCACTCCAATGGCTCAAGGGCCGTCAGAACGCGGATGGCTCATGGGGCAAAGGTAACAACGTCGCCATGACCGGACTCGTCCTGCTCTCCTATCTCGGTCACTGCGAAGGCACCCAGTCCGTCGAGTATGGTGATAACGTCACCAAGGGCATCACCTACCTCATCACCGTGAGCATGAAAAATGGCGGCCGCCTTGGTTCAAATCTATCAGACAATCACTTCGTTTACGAGCACGCCATCGCCACCTATGCCCTTTGCGAAGCCCTCACCTTTTCCCGCACCCTCCAGTTCAAGGTGCCGGAGCTCGAGTCAACGGTCGAAAAAGCGGTGGATGTCATCGTCAAGGGCCAGACCAAAAGTGGCAGTTGGGATTACAAATATGCGGCCACCGATCGCAACGACCTTTCCGTCGCAGGTTGGCAGATGCAGGCGCTCAAGGCGGCCAAGGCGTCCAATGTGAAAATCGACGGCTACGACAAGGTCATGCGCGATGCGATGGAACACCTGACCAAGTCCGCCTATCTCGGTGACGGAAAATTCGCCTACACGGGCAAGAACAGCAAGCCGGCGATGACCGCCGTCGGAGCGCTTTGCTTGCAGCAGCATGACAAGGGCAACATCAGCGCAGTGCGTGAGAGTGTGAAACTGATCATGGACGGCCTGGAGATCCGCGAAAAGAAGAAGCCTAAAGATGACTATTCCATCATCTACACGATGGAATATGCCGGTCCGGACATCGATCTCTACGCCTCCTACTACGCGGCCCAAGTCATGCGGAATGCCGGCGGCAAGGAATGGGACGCGATGAACGCGGCCATCATCGCCGACATCATTCCTGCACAGAAACCGGATGGTTCGTTCAACCCCGAGGGCACCACCAACAAGATCGTGGTAGGTGGCGGCTCCAAGGCCGCCGGTGGCTCGCGGGACATTTATAACCAAACGCTCAATACTCTGATACTCGAGGTTTACTACCGCTTCCTGCCGACCTCCGCCGGCAAGGGCCGCAGCTCTTCGGCCTTTGACGACCTGCGTTGAGCCGGGCTCCGATCCGCCGCGCCCATGGAAATCTAATGATACGTGGCAGGGTAACGTTGCAGAGCGGAGCCCTCCTTCTCCACGGTCTTGCCGAAGGCTTCGGGCCCGAATCAAACAACAGCGGGTCAGGTGACAACCCGTTCACCTACGAACGGCATCCGCCCTGTTTCGCCGACGCCAACTGCCAAGTTTTTTGGAAAAATTTAATGAACTTGCCGTAAAGTCCGGCATTGCTAAGTTCCCGCAGTTCTTTCCCCATCCATGTCCACCGTTTCTTCCGCCTTCCAAGTGATCTTACTGATCTTCGCCGTGGTGATGAGCTTCAACCTCATCATCTTCGTTCACGAACTCGGCCACTTCCTCGCCGCCAAATGGCGCGGCTTGCAGATCGACCGATTTCAAATCTGGTTCGGCACGCCGATCTGGAAAAAGACCATCGGAGGTGTGCAATACGGCCTCGGCTGGATCCCCGCCGGTGGCTTCGTCGCCCTCCCGCAGATGGCCCCGATGGAAGCGCTCGAAGGGGGAGAGAAACCCGCCAAGCCGCTCCCGAATATCACTCCGCTCGACAAAATCATCGTCGCCTTCGCCGGCCCGCTTTTTTCAATGCTCCTGGCGTTGCTCGCGGGTGTCGCCGTTTGGGGCGTTGGAAAACCGAAGGATTTCATCCCCACCCAAGTCATCGGCGAAGTCGTCGAAGGCAGCCCTGGAGAAGCCGCCGGCATCCGCGCGGGTGACAAGATCATCGCCATCAATGGCAAGCCCGTGAAAGGCTTCGCCGGGTCGCTCGACAGCATCACCGAGGGCATCATCCTCAGCAAAGGCAAGCAGATCGAATTCATGGTCGAGCGCCCGGGAGAATCCAAACCACTGAAACTCATCTCCGAGTTCAAAACGGCGAAAACCCAGTGGTTCCAGCGCCCCGGCCTGCGTCAGGTCGGCATCGGCCCGGAAATCGACCACATCGAGCTCGGCTCGATCGTCAAGGGCAGCCCGGCGGAAAAAGCCGGCTTCAAAGACGGCGACCACCTGATTTCCATGAACGGCCAGAAATTCATCGATGACGCCGCTGCCGTCGCTTTCATCAAACAGACCGGCGCGGTCCCCATCCAATTCGAAATCACCCGCGAAGGGAAAACCCTCACGCTCACCGCCACTCCGCAAATCCCCGCTTCTCCAGCAGGCAAGGGGCCGATGCTCGGACTCGGCTTCTACGGCGCACCCTATCAGAATCAGGGCATCATCCATCCCGGTCCCATCGCGCAGGTCGCCGATAGCCTGCGCATGATGTGGATCACCATTACCAGCGTCGTCGCGCCGGACTCCAGCATCGGCGTCGGCCACCTCAGCGGTCCCGTCGGCATCGCGAAAATGCAATACGCCCTCCTGCAGATGGAAGACGGCTGGCGTCGCATCCTCGCCTTCATGGTGCTCTTCAATGTAAATCTCGCCGTCCTCAACATGATGCCCTTCCCCGTGCTCGATGGCGGTCACATCACCCTCGCCATTTTGGAAAAAATCTTCGGCCGCCCCGTCAAGGCCAAGCCCCTCGAAATCCTCCAGACCGTCTGTGCCCTCGCCCTCATCTCGCTCATGCTCTTCGTCACCAGCAAGGACATCGGCGACGGCTTCGGCCACGGCGACAGCCGCGAGAAAATCGTTTTCCCGGCGAATTGATCGGTCACTGATTCTGAAAGAGCGGAATCATCCCCGTTTTTCCCTCCGAGAAATTCCCGCGAATCCCGAGACCACCCTGCCCCGTTCCGAGAAGTCCTCGCCCCCGCTCGTGCGCTCGCGTTCTGAGTTCGTGCGCTTCCTTTTTCACCTCAATCCCAGAAAAGCCGCCAGTGATTTCACCGATGGTGCAACGGAGTGCCCTCGGCGGACCGCGCGCGAAACGATCTGCAGCTTTCCCGCTTTCGTATCCGCCTTGGGATCGACGTGGCCGACGAGTTCATGGCCGGAAAGAACCGGGAAAGCATAGTAACCGCGCACGCGTTTGTGGGCAGGCGTGTAAACCTCCCAAGTATAGTCAAATCCCCACAGCGCCGACGTGATCCGCCGATCGTAGATGAGCGGATCAAGCGGGGCTAACAGTAGTGGTGTCGATGCTGATATTGAAACAATTTCCATCAGGGAGATATCTTCACGCAGGCAGTAGAGAGTAGGTGGACTTCGCGAGCGTCGTTGTTCCCCAGACGCCGGGACTGCTGCCGCGCTTGTCCTCAATGTGGCTAGAGGAAAGCGGCCCGCGGATGGCGAGCTCGGAGAGGATATCTTTTGATAGATCACTTTCATCCGGCGTGAGGCGGCCAGACCACGCACCATCGCGCTGGGTGCGCTGGGTGCGCTGGGTGCGCTGGTGCATGGCGGCGAGCAGGTGCGACCGGGCATCCAGCGGAAAAGCAGTTAGGACGGCGGAGTCCGGCAGATGGTGCTCGAAGGCGGTGCGCTTTCCGGCTGTGAGGTTCACGCCATCACCGTGGACATGCCGCATCAACCCATCTGCCTGATAGTTCTCCACACGGTTCCGCAGGATAAGGTCGTGCATGCGCCCGCAGACGTTGATCGGATCGATCTGGATGTAGCCGTGGTGGCGGAGAGCGGACGCGACGTCGGAAAACGGAACGTCCAGCCCCACCGCCCTGCGCGCAAAGCGGCGGGCATCGAGCTGGCTGACGGACAGGGCGGGCGGCATCGTTTCCTCACTCCTTTCGTATCATCACCGCCGTGCCATCCTTCACCGTGTCCGGCGGGTGCAGCAGCACTTCCTCTCCCGCGCTCACGCCGGATAGAATCTCCGTGAAACGTCCGTCCGAGTGACCGGCCTCGATGGCCGTTAGCCTCGCGTTGCCATTGCGGAACACATAGGTCTTCCATGCGTTCCCCTCACGGAAAAGCGAACCCGCCGGAACGATCAGCACCTCCTCCGCATGCCACACCGCCACGCGGACTTCCACCCGGTAGCGATCACCCAGCGCCTTCGCGGTTTCCGGCGGATCTACCAGATCGCTGAGCACGATGACACGTTGCTCCTCCACGCCGAGTGCGGAAATTTTCGTAAACGCCGCCGGTTCCACCCGCCGGACGCGGCCTTTGAGCGGATTTTCACCCCCCCATTGATCGATCTCCGCGGAATCGCCGGGATGGATGGTGACCGCGTCGCGCGAGAGGATTTCCGCTTCGATCTCGATGTCCGCGGGATCGCCCACTTCGAGAATCTGCGTCCCGGGAGTGACGACGGTTTCACTCTCCAACATCACCTTGAGCACTCTACCAGACACCGGCGATTTCACTTCCACCAGATTTCCCGCCACGCTCGCATCCGGCCGCTCCAGCGCGGCGCGGGCCTGCGCGAGTTCGTAATCGGCCACCTGCAGGGCGAACTCCGCCGCGCGGACCTCGGCGGCGCGCATCGACGATTCCATTTCCACCCGGTCTCTATCGGATTGTGACATCGTCCCGGCGCGGGTCACGGAACGCACGCGCTCCAGCTCGGATTCCGCCATTTTCGAGGCGGCTTTGTTCGCATCCAGTGCTTCCGCCGCCTGCTTGCGTGAGGCGTCCCGCATGGAAACGACGGCTTCCGCCTGCGCCCGTGCGCGGGGATCAAGCAGCGGCGCGACCACCGGCTCGATGGCGGTGAGCAGCGTTTCGCCCGCTTTCACCTCGTCACCTGGCTTCAAAGGCACGCGCCGCATCCGGCCGGCGACGGGGGCGGCGACCACGTAACGATTTCGCACGCGGGTTTTTCCCTCCTCTGAAACCCGCACCGTCAGCGGACCGCGCACGACCACTCCCGTCTCCACAAGCACCGGCTTCGGCAACAATCCCCACGCCACCAGCGCGAGCAGCGCCGCACCGCCCAGCCAGGGAATCAAGCGGCGGATGAGGTGACTGCCGGTCGGCTTGCGTTTCGATTTCCAAGGAGCGGTGGCGTCGGTCGTGTTGGTGGTGGTGCTTGCCATGATTTGTTGCGGCCTCTGATAAACCGCCAGACACCGGGTTACAAGGGCAGGCACCAAGGCCCCACGCTGGGGCGGACGAAGAATTTCTCAGTCGCGCTGGCAACGATGATAAAGGTTCTGGG
>JBBRCO010000135.1:0-11700 GCA_038204755.1 Verrucomicrobiales bacterium | reverse complement strand
CATGGTTTCGGTGGCCCAGAGGTTGGCGTCGTTGGTGATGCCGCTGTCTTTGTCGGTGGTGACGGACTGGCGCTCCATGACCCATTCGAGGGCGGGCTTGCCGTTGACGATGTAGTCGTAGGCTTCGAGGGGGATGTTTTTGAGGGTGATGAAGCCGTTGTAGATGACGGTGGTTTTGTCATTCACGCTCTTGCCGGTTTCCGGGTCCTTGCGCTTGGCGAATTTCATCTTGCTGACGTGGTATTGCTTCCACGGATCAAGCCCGAGTTCGGGGGAGATCTCGGCCAGCGGGTAGGGTTCGCTGGTTTCGCAGTTGAGATGCCATTGGGCGAGGTCGCGGCCGGCCTCGGTGAATTTTTTGTAATCCGCCGGCTGCTGGGTCAGCGGGATGCGCGGGAGCATCTTGTTGAGGTCCGAGGCGAAGCGCGTCCGGTATTCCGGGGAATGCAGGATGCCATAGACGTAGTAGAAAATGTCGTCCTTGCTCACGTCCTTGCCGTAGGTCTTGCGGAATTCTTTAAGAATGCCGGCGGTGATGGCGTGGCGGCGGGTGTGTTTTATCGGACGTCTATTGCTCGTTGGAGATGAGGTCACGCATCGGTCGGAAAGTTCAGCGGATGATTTGTGAGCATTCACTAAAGCTACGTGGTTCAGATTTCGTAGCCGGGGCGAGGACGAGCATAGGCCATGTAGGTTGGATTAAAATAGACCAAGGCCATACGGTTGAACGCCTCAGTTTTGATCACAGCGGTCTTGCCCGAGTCCCCGACAGTATTACTAAGATCGAAATCTTCGATGGTAAGAATGCCAGTCTTGGCTTCCCAGATGTAAGCCGTATCCCCTCGGTTAGCGGTTCCTCGCTCAAAGACCCCATCCTTATCGCCTAAAACGTAGCGAAATGTCAGATAAGCTCCTGCTTTTGGCAGATGACCTTTTGGTTTGTTGGTTTCGAGAGAGATTTTTACCTCCAGAGGAACAGAGCCTTGCTTTTTTGGCAGCAAATCAGGGTAGTTGTGCGGAGCGTTGCGCGTGTAAAGCCCGTCCGAATTAGCCGCGACCCCTTCAGCCAAAATATTTCCAATCATGGACGACAGATTCGCCAGTTCCACAAGTCTTCCAATTGGCTTAGCCCCATGGAGTTCAAGTTGAAAATCTATTGTGTCCAAAGTCTGGTGGCAGTGGTCAATCCCAGCACGCAATGTTGTCACGTCTAGTCCCGTAATTCTTTTGAGTTCTGACTGATTCGGAAAAAAGGAATCCTTTTGATTTCTTGGCGGGCGCTTTGGAGAAACCTTGTCCGGCAAGCCGGAAATGATCGCTTCGGCTCGAATCAGAAGCGCAGAAAGCTCGATCCCGATCGCTTGGCAAACTTTTAGCAGGGCTCCAAATCCGGGAGATCGTTCACCACGCTCCCAAAGCGCAACCGTAGAACGATCCAGCCCTGCACGAGCCGCAAGTTCTTCATAGGTCAACCCTGATTTCTTCCTCTCCACGGCGAGGAGTTCAATGATCGCGGACGTGATCTTGTCGGAAAGTTCGATTTTAGACACACGCAAGAGTTCCTGTTTGACAGACTTTGTCCTATGAGACAATTGTCTCCACCGATGAAAGTATTCGACCTCTTCTGCGGCACTGGTGGCTTCTCAAAAGGCTTTGAGAAGTCCCGAAATGCCGATTACCAAACGGTCTTTGGCGTGGACCTCCTGCCGAATTCGGTCAAAACATTTCGCTTGAACCATTCGGGAGCTCTCGGAATTTCAGACGATATCCGAAAAATCCGCTGCGAGGATGTCCGCAGCGCCCTAAAACTGCGAAGAGGGGAACTTGCACTGATCATTGGTGGCCCCCCATGCCAAGGATTTTCGTCAATTCGACCATTCCGATCTTCAGAAGACGATGATCCTCGCAACTCGCTTTTTGAACAATTCGCGAACTTTGTGAATTGTTTCCGTCCTCGTGCGCTGGTCCTGGAAAACGTTGTGGGGCTAGCGACGCATCAGGGCGGGCAAAGTATTGAGCTAATCGAAAAATGTTTCAGGGGCCTCGGTTACGATTGTGAATGGCGGATTCTAAACGCCGCGACGTTCGGCGTTCCCCAAAGGAGGGAGCGACTAATATTGATCGGCGTTCAAAAAGGCGGCAAGATCGCATTCCCTGAGCCCAGCCATCATTGTGATGGATCTACAATAGGCCACCGAAATCGAGCGAAAATGCAGTTGGCGGAAGAGGATCTATTTTTGACATCCAAGCTAGTGCCTGCCGTGACAGTGAGTGAGGCAATAGACGACCTTCCTCAAATAAAATCGGGAGAGGCTGCGAATAGGTATGAGGGCTTCCCCTTGACATCTTATCAGAAGGATAGAAGAAACGGCAATGAGATCCTGACCCTACATGAATCCACATTGCATTCTCCAAAAATGCTCGAAATAATTCGTCATTCGGGTAAAAACATAAATTCCATCCCCAAGCATTTGATTTCCAGTGGTTTTTCGTCGTGTTATAGTCGCCTCGATGGCGATATGACCAGTGTTACAATTACTGTGAATTTTGTTCATCCCGCTTCAAACCGCTGCATCCACCCAAAATGTGACCGCGCGTTGACGCCCCGTGAAGGGGCGAGACTTCAATCTTTTGACGATAATTTCCAATTTTCCGGGAACCGGTCTCAAGTGGTGAAGCAAATCGGCAATGCCGTCCCTCCGCTCTTAGGCCGTGCAATTGGTGAAGCTCTAGCTCCCATGATCAAGTAATAGCACTGAGAATAGCAATTAATCGATCTGAGTTTACTTCCGGTCCCAGACTGCCGAATGGGCGAAAAATCGCCTAAGTTTTACTCCAGATAAATTCGCGCCGCGCTTTTTCCCCGGCGCATTCCGCATGACGCGGCCGACGGACTGGACGACATCGACCTGGGAATTTCGTGGGGTGAGGAAGAGCACGGCATCGAGCGCCGGGACATCGACGCCTTCGGATAGGCAGCGGACATTGCTGAGGATGCGGCAGGTGTTAGCCGGAGATTCGGCCTTGAGCCAGTCGAGTTTTTCCTCCTTCTGGCCGGCGTTCATGCTGCCGTCCACGTGCTGGGCCTCGCAGATGAGATCGATGTCGGAGTCTTCCTGCTGTTGATAGGCTACGACGACTTTCTCGAACATGCTGGCGATCTGCTTGGAGCTGACCTTGCGGGTGCGGCCGGTGGAGCGCTCGATGACCTGACAGAAGGCGACGGCGCGGCGCATGGGATCGGGATCGCCGCTGAGGTCCTCGGCGAGGCCTTTTTTTGATGCCTCTTTCCAACAGCCGATGATGCGGGCGGAGATGTGGGCTTCATCGATGGTGAGGACGATGACTTTGTAGTCGGTGAGGAGCTTAAGTTGGACGGCCTCGGAGAAGGTGATGACGTGGAGCTGCTTGCCGTAGATGGCCTCGTCGTCCATGGAGCAGAGGGCGACGTTGTCCTTCTCGGCGGAGGCCTTGGCCACGTCCGCGTAGATGCGCGGGGTGGCGGTCATGTAGAGCCGCTTGGCGGAGCGGATGAAAGCGGCATCGTGGATTTTCACGAAGTTGCTTTCCAACTCGCTCTCGAAGGTGGCTCCGGTGGTGCGGTGGGCTTCGTCGCAGATGATGAGATCGAAATCGGCGAGGCCGTGGAGGTGCTGGGCGTCAGCGATGACTTGGATGGAATGATAGGTGGTAAAGACGACGCTCATGTGCTGGGCGTCGTGGCGTTTTGCCATCTCATGGGCGAGGCGCTTGGCATCGGTGGTGGCGGGGTAGCGGAGCTCATGGGCGAAGGTTTCCACGATGTCTTCGTCCTTGCTGCGCTTTTTCCCGACCTCCGCATCCGAGCAAACGGCGAAGGAATGGAGCGGAATGGCGCTTTCCTGGGTCCACTCGGTGAGGGTCTGGGAAAGGAGATTGAGGCTGGGGACGAGGAAGATGACGCGCTTGTTAGCCCCGGCGACATCCTCGGCGATCTTGAGGCTGGTGAAGGTCTTGCCGGTGCCGCAGGCCATGATGAGCTTGCCACGGTCGGCGGTTTTGTAGCCGAGGTGGACGTTGGTCCTGGCGCTGGTCTGGTGGGGGCGGAGTTGTTTCTTGGGTTTGAGGGCGGGAGCAGCGCTGGGTTGGTATTTCGCCCAGTCGATCTGGGAAGTTTCGAGGGCGAAGAGGTCGATCTTTTGGACGGGTGGCTGCTGCTGGCCGAGGGATTGCTCGGCGTTTTCGCTCCAGTCGTTGGTGGTGGTGACGATGTAGCGGTGGGTGAAGGGCTTCTGGCCGGAGGCAGTGAAAAAGCTATCGACGTCGGCCTTCCGGACGCGGTAGTCCTCGGCGTAGCATTTGCACTGGATGGCGTGGTATTCATCGGTGCCTTGTGTCTTGGCGACGAGGTCGATGCCGGTGTCCTTGGCGGAGAGGCCGAACTGCGGGGTGCCAATTTCCTTCGCCCAGTCGGCATAGAGCCAAACATCGGAGTAGAGCTGGGCGTAGGTGGCCTCGAAGCGGAAGTAGGTGCGGATGAGTTCCTCGAAGTAAGTGCCTTTTTCGCGCTCGGTTTGGGATTGGGCGCGGTAGGTGGTGAGGATCTGCTGGAAAGGACTCATGGATTGCCGCGAGGTTAGGTGCTTGGCTGGAGGGGGGAAGGAATTTACTTGGAAAACAAGGAATTGGACCGGCACCCCACTTCAGAACCGGGAGCGCGGAGCTTTAAGCTCGGACATCGAAGGTCGATGCAGTGGCAACGGAGGTCTGAGGTGCGGTATCACCAGCTTTTCTGTGAGGCAATGCCATTTCCGTTGGTGTCACCAGAAGACCTCCAAGGTTGGCTCCAAAATTTCGGATCAGCAATCGCTGTTCGGTTGTCTGGTTCAGAAAAACGAAACAAGCCATCCTCGAACCTGACAATATATAAAAGAAACGCCGGTGGCCAACAAGGCCGCGAGATTGTGGATTTCAAATACTCTGAATTTTAGTTTCATAGGATGAATGTTGAATAGTTAATGATTCACGGAAATACTGGCAGAACGAACACCCTGCCTCCATCAGGGCGGATGTTATTATGCGATTTTGCACCTCTTTGTTGCCGAGGCTGAGCGGGGCTTCTTCAGGAGACGAGACGGGAACCGGCGTCTGGACGATGGCATCCGTGCCAATGGTGGCGAGGAGAGGGACTCCGACGACGGCGGTTCTGAGTGATGGCTGCATGGGAGAAATGGCTTTCTGTGAAAAAGAACACGCCATGAAAATCCCCCATTCCGAAAACATGCAAGAAACCAAACCGGAGCACACATTTTCAAATCGCTGTAGGTATCAGGAATTCATCCAAAGTGCAGCAGAATATGCGGAGCTGAGGGTAATTTTGGATAGCGTGATTGGGTCTCAGCCGGTGTCTGATATTTTCCGCAGGGCCGGTTTTGTGACAATTCCGACACATGGGTATTAGAGATTGCCTCCGGCAGGTGAGAGATGGTAGTTCCATCTAATCACCAAGACCACTTTCCCGGTGATTCTGTTTTCCCGGGAGGTGTTTCCTGCGGTGCCCATCAAAACGAGCAAATAACCGACAAACCAAACAAGACCATGTCTCAAAGAATCTCAATCGATGTAACGGATGCCCTGGTGGCGCAAATGAAGACAAAACTCGGCGATGCTCGGGCAGTAATGGCGGATCTGCTGGTGGCGCTGCCTCCCGCAGATGCAAGGAGGCTTTTCAAAATCGGCCTGCAACGGCGCGGTCTGCCGGATGACGGGCTGGCCTGCGCGGATGCGAATCCGGATATCCTGACGGGCACCTTCAAGATCGACGAGCAGCGCAAGGACGTGCGCTCCGCCCGCAATCTTCTGCTGCTGGAGGGGCTGGTAGAACAACTCCTCAAGGAAATCCGTGACACCCGTACGCTGTGCGAAGCGGATGGCGCGGACTGGGCGCTGAAGGTCTATCGCCTAGCGGACGAGGCGCTGCCGGACAAGCCGGGCATCAAGGTGTGGGTGGACACGCTGGGGAAATATTTCGAGAAGTCCGGAAAAACGGAGACTCCTGACACGCCTATTCCGCCGCCCGTTCTCTGACCGCTGGGCCGGCGCATTTGAAAAACCAGGTTGGCTTCAGCCACAAAGAGGCGAAAAACCCGCGCAAAAATCCCACAGATCCGGATCCGGATTCTCCCAGCCATTTCACCTTCATTTTTGCGGATTCTTGCGCGTTCTTGCGGCTTGAAATCTTCCGATCATTTTGATGCGCCAAGCCCGCTCACCGACGGCAGGGCGGCTGGATTTTCGGCTTTCCGTACCAAGTTGACGGGAAAATTCAATTTTTAGCCTAAAAAGACCGAAGTTTGACCTGTTTTGATCGGATCTCGGTCTCTCTTGATCCGCGGCGGGTCTCCGGAGATCAAATTTCGATCATGGGAGACCCCGGACGCATCTCCAGAGATAGGGCGGTACATCTTTAGAGATCACGCGGTGGTATCTGGAGATCCCGCCGGGATGTCTGGAGACCGGGGCCGGATCTCGTCACATCGGGCAGCGGTCTCGGGAGATCGGTGGCGCATGTCTGGAGATGGCCGGCGGATGTCCAGATACCGGGCCGGGATCTCGGGAGATGCGCGGTGGAACTCAGGTGAGGGAAATTTGCATTTCAGTGACGAGGAATGCCCCCTTTTTTGGTCATCTCTTCTTTTGGCAACGCCACGGATGCGGCGGAAAAAGAGAAAATTTACTTTGGCTTATCGCCTTTCTCCACCTACTCCCGAGGTTTGCGGGTCCACCAAAAATGTCAGGGAGTTCCAGCCTCGGACCGTAATTTTCCCAAGACCGGCCTGATCAGGAATCATCGCGATATACCTTGATCGGCACCAGCACCGGAGCCCGGCGCGGCGCGGCTTTCGCTGCCTCCTCGCTCACGCGATTGAACAAGGCGAGCAATGAAGCGGTGAGGAAATACTCTTTCAGAAGCGCCTCACGGCGTTCTCCATTACGATTGATGCGGGTAATTTTCATAGCGTTGAGATTTCTCTCTGCCGGACCACAAAGCATTTCACGGGCCAGACAATCCGCCCTTACGCGTGGAAGATCCGTGGCGCAAACCGAATTCCCGCGTTCCTTCGAGAAAATCCAACAAACTTCTCGATTCCCTCCGCCCGTTCGTTTCTACATCCTCCCCACATGTCCGCACGCACCGGCATCCTCCTCGTTGTTTCCGGCCCCTCGGGCTCGGGAAAAACCACGCTCTGCCGCCTGCTCGCGGGATCGGGCGAGGTCCATTATTCCATCTCCTGCACCACCCGCGCCCCCCGCCCCGGCGAGACCGACGGCAAGGACTATCACTTTCTCACCCGCGAGGATTTCCAACAGCGCCTTAATGCCGGGGATTTCCTCGAGCACGCCCTCGTCCACGGCAATCTTTATGGCTCTCTCAAGTCCGATGTCACTTCCTATCTGATCGGCGGCACCGACGTCATCATGGACATCGACGTCCAGGGTGCCGACCAGATCCGCACCTGCCCGGATCCGGAAATCCAGCGCGCCTTCGTCGATCTCTTCGTCCTCCCGCCAAGCGAGGAAATCCTTTTCAAACGTCTATCCGACCGCGCCACCGACAGCGCGGAAACCATCGCCCTGCGCATGACCAACGCGCTCGAGGAAATGCGCCACTGGCACCGCTACGCCTGCTGTCTTGTTTCGTCATCCAAGGAACAGGACTACGCGCAAGGCCTCGCCCTCGTCACCGCCGAGCGCCTGCGGGTCTCGCGAATCAACGGAGCGTGACATCCCTTCGGTCACAAGCGGGCGTTTCTGACGGCTTTTGATTAGCGGTTGCCGCTTGTTAGCAGATTGAGACGATATGAACGAATTCTCGGAAGACGCCGGCTTTCGGCTATCCTGTCGAATCCCCTTGCCTGCCACCTAGGCACTCACGTAGAAATTGCCGCCCCGACGAAGCTCAGGACTATAGGTCATGAGGATCGCCGGAACGCCCCACAAGGGCCTGTAGCTCAGCGGTTAGAGCAGGGGACTCATAATCCCTTGGTCCAGGGTTCAAATCCCTGCGGGCCCACCTGCAAATGGCCCCTGATGGGCGCTTTATGGAAATGCGCCAGACACAGATAGGAGCGGATATGCTGCGAAACGCTTGCTTCTTCAGGGAAAAATTTGCACCTACTTTTACCAGCCCTATCCAAGGGCGTTGCTTCTGAGGGATCCCGCCCATTATAGGCTGACCCAATGGCGCGTTTGGCTGAAGGGGGCATGGAAAGGGGCGGGCTTTAAGGGTGGGGTCGAGGGCGTGCTGCTGGTGGTCATGATGGCCGGCGATGAGGGAGGGGAGGCCCGACAGCGAGCGCTTTGAGCGGCGTGACTGCGGCACGGGAGATGTCCAGATGATCGTGGTCGTCATCGCAACTCAGGTCAAAAAGTGGGTAACTCCCAACGCGGTTTCTACGGCTTAGAGCCTGCTGGCGGTGTTCCCCTTGGTGCCGACGAGGTAATCGCCGCCTTTTGCGACAACACCGCGCAGGGTGGCTTCTTTGTCGTGGAGCAGATCGGCAGTATTGAGGGGGTTCGCGAAATTGACGTGTTGGGCGGCGAGCGAGGCGCTGGCTTCACTGACTTCGAGGTCATCCATTTTCCCGGTGGCCGGAATCATGACGACGGGCCGACCGTCTTCGTGGGGGCACAGGGTGACGTTCATGAAACTCTCGAGCATGAGCGGACGGTAGCCGTGTTACCCGAGTCTTTCGGCGGGCAGCTCGCGCAGGACGAGGCCGAGAAACTGGCTGGCGACATCGGGGCGGCGGGTCATTTCCGGGAGGAGGAGTCGCCGGAGCTGGACGCCGAGCTCAAGGCAGAGAGATTCAGCTCTCATAGGGTGCCGGGAATTGACTGGGACATTCGCGGCAGGTAATGCTCGTCCTCATCCATGGTAAACGGCCTCTTCATCGTCATCGAGGGCATCGACGGCACCGGAAAATCCACCCAGGCCAGCTTGCTAGGCGAGTGGTTCAAGAGCCAAGGCCGCGAGGTCGTGCTCAGCCGCGAACCGACCGACGGGCCGTGGGGAAAAAAGCTCCGTGAATCCGCATCGACCGGCCGGCTCTCGCCGGAGAACGAGCTCCAATATTTCCTCAACGACCGCCGCCAGCATGTGGACGAGCTGATCAAACCTGCTTTGGCAGAGGGCAAGGTGGTCATTCTCGACCGTTACTATTTCTCCACGATGGCCTATCAGGGGGCGCGCGGTTTCAATCCGTTGGAAATCCGCAAACGCAACGAGGAGTTCGCGCCGGTTCCCGATCTGCTGCTCATCCTCGACCTCGACGTGGACACCGCCCACACCCGGATCGGCGTGCGGGGCGACACGGCGAATGAATTTGAAAAACGCGAAAACCTGATGCGCTGCCGCGAAATTTTTCTCTCACTGAAGAACGAGAATTTCGTCCGCGTCATCGATTCCCAAGGGACTCTGGAGGAAGTGGCGGAGAAAGTTTGCGAAGCAGTCGCCAGCAGTTTGATCTGACGTGCAAATCGCCGCAAGTAAGGCGTTTTGCAACGCGCGAAACTCGGAAGAGCTTCGAGGATATGGATTTTTCAGGGTTTTCCCGCTTGGTACTCATTCTGCAAAAGGAGCGGCATGCCCACTGAAGAAGAAACCCGCATCAGCGATGCCGCCGAGTTGCAGCATGTGCTCACCCGTTATATCGATTCCTACGATGGCTATCACCAGGCGGCGGAAGTGGTGGATTCACGATCGTTGAAATCCGCATTTCTCGAAATCGCGGATCGGCGGAAAATCATCATCGAACATGTCGCGACGCTCATCGTGAACCAAGGCGAAAAGCCAGAAACCGACGGCAGCGTGGAAGCGGCCGTTCATCGGTGGTGGATTCGTGTGCGGGCGCAGATGACGGATGAAGAATTGAAAGCCGTGCTGGCCGAATGCGTCCGGGGGGAAACCGTGCTCGCTAACACAATCCAAAGCGCTCTCGACCACGGCCAGCTGGATTCCACCCACGCTGAGATTCTCGCTGAGGTTTCCACCGAGCTGAAGGCCGCGCTGGAAACTTTCAAAACGGCGCTGGACCACTAACAAATCACTCTGCCCACTGCGGGCGCGCCGTTTCAAACTCCATTCGCGCGCCCGTTCCCGGGTGATCAAAGGAGAGTTTCCAGGCGTGGAGCTGGAGTGGCGCATCGTCCGGCGTGAGCGTCTGGGTGTCTCCTATTTGCTTGTTAGCTAGGTAGGCGGGATCGCCGACGACCGGCATGCCGAGTTCCCACAGATGAATCCGGATCTGGTTGGTGCGGCCGGTGCCGAGCTTCGCTTCCAGCAGGGACGTACCGTCGGCGCAGCGCACGATGACGGCGAAGTCCGTGCGTGAAGCGAGGCCGTCCACCTCGTCGATCCTGCGGGTGCCCATCACATCGGGCTCCGACGAAATCGCGGACTCCGAGAAAAACACATCCAGTTCCGGATGACCCTGCGCCCTAACGAGGTAGCGCTTGTCCACCTTGCCGTGGATGAACTGCTGTTGGAGCACCCGGCTGAAATGGCGGGTGCGGGCGAAGAGAACAATGCCGGTGGTGTTGGAATCGAGCCGGTGCACCGGACGAGGGAATTTTGGTGCGTAAACTTCGTTGAGGATAGATTGCAACGTGTTCCGATGGAAGCGCCCACTCGCATGCATCGGCAACGGCGCGGGCTTGAGAACTAGCAGAATTGCCTCATCCTCATACAGCACGCGGATTTCAGCGGAAACCGGCGGCTCCACATCCGGCGGGAAAATCTGCACCACCCGCTCGCCTCCGCGGACGATGTGATGCTTTCCACGCACGGTGCCGCCGTAGTTCACGAAGCGGCCGGCGTCGCAACGCGCCTCCCAATCCTCACGCGAAATCTGCCGGAAAATAGCGCACAACGCATCCAACAGTTCGTAGCCGTCGTAGGCGGCAGGAACATTCACCGGGCGGCGGTTTTCCATTAGAACAGAGCCGGGTAAGGGATTCGTCGCTTTCTCTATCGCCGCATGCAGCGTGGCGATCCGCCCGGCCATGAGTTCCGGCTCGCTGACAAAACAATGCGGGCAGCTGACGCCATGCACGTAGCGCGGGTCTTCCTGGTCCTTCGTATCAAGCGGTGCCTGACAGGCGAAACACACCGCGTAATCCGACTCGCGCAGGCCGGGATCAACACCGACGCGCTGGTCGAAGACGAAACACTCGCCGTCATAGTGATCGCCACCGCATTCCTCGAAGTATTTGAGGATGCCGCCTTCGAGTTGATAGATATTATTGAATCCCTCCAGCTCCATGAACGGGCCAGCCTTTTCACAACGGATGCCGCCGGTGCAGAACATGACGACCGGCTGGTCCTTGAGTGCGTCCGGCAGTTTTCTCACCGCATCGGGAAACTCTCGGAAGGTGTTGATGTGCGGGATGATCGCGTTTTTGAACGTGCCGAGCTGGACCTCGTAGTCGTTGCGCGTGTCGAGCAGGGTGACCGGGCGCCCTTCGTCGAGCCAGCGCTTGAGTTCCTTCGCGGAAAGTTTCGGCGAGGTGTAGTTGACTGGGCGCACCGCCTCGACGCCGAACGAGATGATCTCCTTTTTCAAACGCACCAGCATGCGGTTGAACGGCTGGGTGTCGCTGAGGCTGACTTTCGGCTCCAGCCCTTCGAGACCAGAAATAGCGCGGAGTTTTTCCAACAGG
>JBBRCO010000134.1:0-11706 GCA_038204755.1 Verrucomicrobiales bacterium | reverse complement strand
AATCGAGCAGGACGGAGGCCATCAGGATGCGAGAGCCGTGGGAAACAGTTCGATCCGCTCGTGCCGGGCTAGAAGCGAGGCGTAAACCAGACAGGCCTGGATGTCGGCGGGTTCCAGCCACGGGTAACCGTCCAGGATGGTGGCCGGTTCATCACCGGCGGCAAGCATGTCGAGGACGTGTTCCACGGCAAGGCGGTGCCCCCGGATGATCGGTTTCCCGCCGAATATCTCCGGATTGCAGGTGATGCGTCCGATGAGTTCCTTGTGTTTCATGCCCGCAAGGTAAGGGAAAGCGGTTGAGTGAGCAAGGCGTAAGGCAATGGGGTAGGGAACGCCGGAAGGATGAAATCTATTGTGTCTAGTATCAGTCCCCGAAACTTACCATCTCCCACAATTTTTCTCCGGATTTCCTGGATATTTCAGAAGTCGGCGAGGTCACAGAGGAGCTGATTTGCAGGGGTGACGGGGGAGACGGGGGAATTGACGCGCGAGGTTCCGTTTGGAAAAGACTTTCCAGAATATCCTGGTCCAGTTCCAACTCATCCCCGGCTTGCCGGGACGGGGGAATCCCGGGAGGCAGGATGCCTCCCGCAACGGCCTGGGGCTGGAATCCCCAGCTACTTGCGGCGGGATCCGCCTACGCGCAAGGCTATGGCGGACAGGCTGCCGCTTTCACGGACTGTCTCGGGACGGAGGCAGCTGTTGGACCTATGGATCAAAAACAGCAGTTTGTCAGCATGGCCCGGAGCGGTCATTTCACCATTACGGGGTGGATCCGCATGAGATTGCGCTCCATCTTGAGAAAACGGCGCGGTCTGGAAGGCCGAGGCCGAGGCAAAGACCACCAGCGTTGGCCCAACCGCTACATCAAGAAGCTCCCTTCTTCGCCGAGGCTGCGGCAGGCGGGCCATGTTTCCTGCTAGACGCACGGGAAACTGAATTCGCGAGCCTCCGTAACGGAGTAAACTACTGACTGGAGAGCCGGATGCGGGAGATCCGCAAGTCCGGTTCTGAGGGGGGAGCGGGGCGAAAGTTCCGTTCCTACCTCTATCGTTCGAAGATCCGTCCGCCAAATAAAATTTCACACGACACAAGCAATACGAATGCGGCGGATAGAAGGTCGAACAGACAGGATTGTCTATATCACGTTAGGCTCCGGGAAGCTCGATGAAGCCTTCGAGTTTGCGAATCCGCGTCGGGTGGCGCATTTTCCGGAGGGCCTTGGCTTCGATCTGACGGATTCGTTCGCGGGTGACCTGGAACTGGCGGCCGACTTCTTCCAGCGTGCGGCTGTAACCGTCCTTAAGGCCGAAGCGTTGTTCGAGGACCTCGCGTTCGCGCTCGGTGAGCGTGTCGAGAACGTCCTTGATCTTGTCCTTGAGCATGGAGAATCCGGCTTCTTCCATCGGGTTGTCGGCGGCCTTGTCTTCGATGAAGTCACCGAACGAGGTGTCGTCCGAATCTCCAACAGGCGCTTGCAGCGAAATCGGCTGCTGGGCCATTTTCAACACGGCGCGGACACGCTCGACGGGCAGGTGGATTTCCTCTGCGATTTCTTCCGGCGATGGTTCGCGGCCGTATTCCTGAACGAGCTGCTTTTGCACGCGCATCAGCTTGTTGATCGTCTCGATCATGTGTACTGGAATACGAATGGTCCGGGCTTGGTCGGCGATGGAGCGGGTGATGGCTTGGCGGATCCACCAAGTGGCATAGGTGGAGAATTTATAACCGCGGCGGTATTCGAATTTTTCGACCGCTTTCATCAGGCCCATGTTGCCTTCTTGAATCAGGTCGAGGAACGAGAGTCCGCGGTTGGTGTATTTTTTGGCGATGGAGATGACGAGCCGAAGGTTGGCTTCGACCATTTCGGTCTTCGCCTTGAGTGCTTCCTTCAGCCAATGGCGGAGTTGTTTGTTAGCCTCCTCGAATGTTTCCAAGGTGTGCCAGGTGCGCTGCTGGACCTCGCGCAGCTTGGTGATGAACTCCTTGTCTTCGGGATCGGTGGCGAGCTTGCGTCCGTATTTCCAGAATTTTTGCATGTATTCGTCCACCTGCTCACAGAAATCTTCGACGACTTTCTGTTTGTAATAGAAGCGGGTGAAAACGCGGTTGAGCGTCTGGATGTTCTTGTTGAATTCCTCCTCCAACTTTTTCTTGCTGCGAGGGTTCTTCGCGGAAAGCTGGCGGAAAAGGTCGTCGTTTTCGTGATGGAGTTGCTTGAGCTGGTCGCAGAGTTTCGGCAGGCCTTTCATGTAGCGCTCGCGGGACTCGATCTTTTTGTCTAGGATCACCCGGTCGAAGCGCTCCTTGCCCTTGTTCAGCTTGTCAGCGAGTTCCAGATAGGAATCGGTGACGAATCCGAATAGATGGAGATGGCGGGCAACTTCGATTTCCGCGTCCTCGATGCGTTTGGAAATTTCCACTTCCTGCTCCCGGGTGAGCAGCGGGACCTGTCCCATTTGCTTGAGATACATCCGGACCGGGTCATCGAGGATGTCGAGCTTCTGGTCGGCCTTGACGTCTTCCTCGTCGCCGTCGCCTTCATCGCGCTTCTTGTCCTTATAACGGTCCACCTCGGAGGCGTCGATGATGTCGAACTCCATGTTGCGGAGACGCTCCATGATGGCCTCGACGTCATCGGGATCGACAAGGTCGTTGGGCAGGATTTCGTTGATGTCGTCGTAGGTCAGGTAATCCTGCTCCTTGGCGAGTTTGATCAGTTCGCGGATTTTTTCCTGGATTTCAGGAGTGTCGATCCGGCGTTTGTTGGTATCTGCGGCGGCGCGGGTGGTGGCCTTGGTTTCACCGGATCCCTTGGTTTCCTTGGAGGGTTTCTTGGCTCCTTCAGCCGCTGGCTTCGCCGGGGCGGGTGAGGTGGCTTTCTCGGGAGCCTTCGCTTTCGGAACTGCGGCGGGCTTCACGTCGGCGGCTGGCTTGGCGGGCAGCTTGACTTCCGGCTTGGCTGGCGTCTTCACCACCGGCTTCACCGGCACGTTGACCACCGGTTTTTTCGCCTTCGCATCCTTCGCTGATGGGGCTGGCATCACCTCGGGCTTGGAAATCTTCTTGGGAGCAGGAGTTTTGCCTGCGTCTGCCTTGGTTTTGACGGCGGGTTTCTTCGGCGAAGGTTTGGGAGAAGACATGGAATAAAAGCGCTTGATTCGGAAAACTGGATACAATTCTGCTAGCCTAGGGGCACAGCGGAAAATTCGCAGGCGGGGCGGAATGAAAAGGCGATGGGGGGGGGCGTCAAGACCTTTCTTTTGATTTGATATGCAGGCGATTTTCGGGTGATCGACCGGGGATGAATCCGCAAAAGAAAAATATTCCCGATTTCCATTCCCATTGGATGCCAGCAGGATCGCGCTCCTGCGGATTTTCAGTTTCAAATCGCCGGAAAAGCACCTAAGTTTACCCAGCAAACATGATCACACTCACTCCCAAAGCCATTGAGGAACTAGGAAAACTCCTCGCCAGCCGGTCGAAATCCCCGGAGTCCGGCCTGCGCCTCGCCGTCCGCCGCGGCGGTTGCGCCGGATGGCAGTATGAAATGCAGGTCGCCGCTCCCGAATCTGGCGACGTGATCATCGATTCCGGCAATGCCCGCGTCATCGTCGCCGCCGACAGCGTGGAAAAACTCAGCGGCTGCGAGATCGACTACTCTGACGACCTCACCGATGCCGGATTCAAGATTCACAACCCCGTCGCCGTGCGTTCCTGCGGCTGCGGCACGTCGTTTGAAACCTCCAACGACCCGCCGGGAACCCACGCCGTGGCGGATGGCGAGGCTTGTGGCGCACCCTGAAATTTTCACCCGACTGTGCCCCGCACCATCGAAGAACCTCCACCAAGTCGGCCTGCCTATTTCTGGTGGCTGCTTGCAAACGCCCTTGCCCTCTGCTTCGCCGTCGTTAGCTGGGCGGTGTGCCTGCACATCTTCGGCAATCCCGAAATCCCGCGAAACTACGAGATCCTCGGAAAAGTCGGCCGCCTGCCTCAGCTCAAGCGCTACACCGTGCTCGATGTTCCTAACGGTAACGCCTTCGCCCCCAAGGAACTTTACAAAAAATACTTCGGCATCACCGCCGGCGACATGGTGCGCGTGAACTCGCTGCTGATGAGGAACTACCTCACCAACTTCGACAGCCCGCTGCTCCTGACCTACATTGAGGGCGACTATCAGGTCACCGACGTTAGGAGGCTTGCCCGTTCGGATTTTTTCAACCCCGGTGTCGTCATCCGCGCCCAGGCCCTGGTGAAACCCGACGATTTCACCAAGCCCGCGCCCTATCCGGTTTTCATCGAATATCTGTTTCCCACGGACCAGTCTGCCGCTGCGGGTTATTTCAAACCGGGCGATATCCTCAGCGTGAAGAAGAGCCCGAACTGTGCCGCCGTCGTGCATGTGGACAAGGTCATCAACGACGACGAACCCGCGCTTCTCCTCACTGTTATTCCCATCGCCTACGGATCCTATCAGATCGGCGATGCCGCTTCGTTCACCATCGAGCCCCCGGGGAAACTCCGGCCCTCAGCCGGATTTCCCGTTATCAAGCCGTAGCCTCTCAGAATTTCAGTTTCGCGGGTCTCGCCGCGTCCTGGTTGAGCTTATCGCAAACCAGGCGGCAGAGCTCGAAGGCCAGCGGATCGGCGATCGTGTATAGCACCAGCGTCGCCTGCTTGCGGCGGGCGACCAGGCCGGCGTCATGGAGAATCTTGAGCTGCTTGGAAACATTCGCCTGGCTGGTGTGCAGTTGGTCCACGATTTCCGAAACGCTGAGCTCTCCGGCCTTCAGCTCCTGAAGAATGGCGAGGCGGGTCGGCTCCGCAAAAGCGCGGAACAGGCTGGCGACGCGTGCGAGTTGTTCGGGCTGCAGTTTCATGGGGGAAACCACTACCATGAAAAATTTAACTTGCAAGAATAACTATATGGCTATATGGTGATTTTAATTCAGCCAAGCACATGAACATCCAATCCAATCAACTCAACAGCGACCTCCGTTCCGGAAAGAAAATTTCCCTCATCGACGTCCGCACCCCTGCCGAATTTGGTGAAATCCACATCGCCGGCTCCACCCTGATGCCGCTCGACCGCCTCGATCCCGCTGCCGTCAAAGCCGCTTCAGTCAGCGCCGACCAGTGCGTGCTCATCTGCCGCAGCGGCAAGCGCGCCGACCAAGCGTTTCAGAAGCTCGCCGCTGCCGGCTGCGATAAGCTCGTCATCCTCGAAGGCGGCGTCAGCGCGTGGGACAGCGCCGGACTGCCCGTGAACCGCGGCCAGAAAGCCATTTCCCTCGAACGCCAGGTCCGCATCGCCGCCGGGCTGCTGGTCCTCACCGGCGTCGCGCTCGGCACCTGGGTGCATCCCGGATTCTACGGCCTCAGCGCATTCGTTGGCGCGGGCCTCACCTTCGCCGGCATCACCGACTGGTGCGGCATGGCGATGGTGCTCGCAAAAATGCCGTGGAACCAGCGCTCCGGCATCAAGTGTGCCGGCAACTCCTGTTCTATCTGATCCCGGACCCCCACTGAAAATCCAAAGCCATGTTTTTACGACAAATCACCGATTCGTCCCTCGCACAGAACGCCTACCTCATCGGCTGCCAACGCACCGGTGAAGCCATCATCATCGATCCCGAGCGCGACCTCGACCGCTACTTCCAAGTTGCGCAGGAAAACGGCATGCGCATCACCGCCGTCGCGGACACCCACATCCACGCCGACTATCTCAGCGGCGCACGCGAACTCGTCGAGCGCCACGGCGTCATTGCCTATCTATCCGCAGCGGGCGGGCCCGACTGGCAGTTCGAGTGGGCGAGGGGAAATCCGCAGGCGCGCTTTATTCGGCATGGCGGCGTGTTCCGCGTCGGTAACATCGAGCTGAAAGCCGTCCTAACACCCGGCCACACCCCCGAGCACATGAGCTTCCTCGTCACCGACATCGGTGGCGGCGCGGACGAGCCGGTCGCATTCCTCACCGGAGATTTTATCTTCGTGGGCGACGTAGGCCGTCCTGATCTGTTGGAAAGCGCCGCGGGCCAGGTGGGAGTGATGGAGCCAAGCGCCCGCACTCTTTACGCCAGCCTCCGTGCCACGGAAAGCCTGCCGGGGTTCCTTCAGATTCTTCCCGCCCACGGTGCCGGTAGCGCGTGCGGCAAAGCGCTCGGCGCGGTTCCTAGCAGTGTAATGGGCTACGAACGCAGGTTCAACGCCCCGTTCCGCGAGGCGCTCACCGGCTCCGAAGAGGAGTTCGTGAAAAACATTCTAACTGGCCAGCCCGAGCCACCGCTCTACTTCGCCCGCATGAAGCGCGATAACAAGCTGGGCCCGGCCCTCCTGCCCGGCGGAACGCTGCCCGCTCCGAAGCGCATCGCTGCGGACCAGCTCGGCGATTGGATTGGAAAAACCGCCATTCTCGATCTGCGCGAAGACCGCGCAGCTTTCGCCGCAAACCACCTGCAAGGCGCGTTGTTCGCCCCATTGTCAGGCGGGAAATTATCCGTCGCCGCCGGCTCCTACGTGGAAGAGAACGTCAGCGTCTTGTTAATTGTTGAGGACGAATCCCAGGTGGAGCCGGCTGTGAGACAGCTCATCCGCATCGGGCTGGACCGCGTGGAAGCATGGATTCCGCTGGCAGAGGCACTGGCAGATCCGCGACTCACCCGCAGCTACCCACGCATCGCCACATCGGCACTTCCTGCCGGAGTCACGGTTCTTGATGTTCGCCGCGCTGATGAATTCGCCGCCGGTCATGTGACGGGCGCGAAAAACATCGCTCACACCCGTCTCGCCGCGCGTTTCGACGAAGTGCCTGATGGGAAGCCGCTTTACGTTCACTGCGCCAGCGGAGTCCGCGCCGCTATGGCCACCGCGTTCCTTGCGAGCCGGGGCCGCGATGTCATCCACGTCGATGGTCCGTTTTCGGAAATTCCCGCCGCGTTGAAATCATGAACGCATTTGCGTTGTTAGGCGCGGTGGCTATCGGGCTTTCGCTCGGGCTCACCGGCGCGGGCGGCAGCATCCTGACACTGCCGGTACTTGTCTATCTGGCAGGCATTCCGCCGCGCGAGGCGGTGGGGCTCAGCCTGCTGATCGTCGGCACGGCGGCGTTCGCCGGTGCTTGGCAGCGGGCACGGGCGGGGGAGCTTCATTTCAAAGCAGCGGGCATGTTCGTCGTTTCCGGAATGACCGGTGCAGTGTTAGGATCGAAGCTCACCCACCTGATTTCTCCATCAGCTCTGATGGTTTCCTTCGCCGTCCTGATGGCGGTGGTGGGCGTGAACATGCTGATTCCAAGGAAACTTCCGCCTCAGCCCGCACCGGAGTGCCGTCCGCTGCGCTGCCTGCTCGCCGGGGCTGGAGTAGGGATTCTCACCGGATTTCTCGGCGTGGGCGGCGGCTTTCTGCTGATGCCCGCGCTGGTGAAATTCGCCCGTCTGCCACTGCGCGTGGCGACCGGCACCTCGCTCG
Organism: Verrucomicrobiales bacterium; assembly: GCA_038204755.1. Lineage (GTDB taxonomy): Bacteria > Verrucomicrobiota > Verrucomicrobiia > Verrucomicrobiales > Akkermansiaceae > Luteolibacter. The sequence continues at coordinate 4,236 of JBBRCO010000134.1, read as the reverse complement.
CCATCATCGCCTGCAATTCCGCAGCGGGGTTCGCCAGTCACCTCGGCGAGACTCCGGTTCCCTGGCTGCTAGCCGGTGTGTTTTCCATCATTGCCGCCATCGGTGTCTTGGCCGGGGGCACGATTGCTTCCCGGCTTCCTGAAAAAGAGCTGCGGCGTGCCTTCGCGGTTCTTGTTCTCGCCACCGCCGCAGTTGTGCTGCTCAAGGCATAAATATGAATAAACCGTAATGCCAGGTCGCGGTAGAAACGCATGGTCGTGTGCTTTCTTGTTCATGGAATGGCTCGCGAATGACGCCGTTCCACGAAAGAAGGAAAACCATAAACACAGCATCATTATGAAAACTATAAGCATCACTACCCTCATTGCCATCGCCTTGCTGACAGCAGGCACCGCATCCGCTCAAAGCGGTCAAGGCCGTCGCGGCGGCGGATACGGCGGATACGGCGGACCGCCGAAAACCGACGCAGAACGCGCCGCTCGCCAGGAGGAATGCCAGAAGGCGAACGGCGGTGTTTGTCCGAACGGCGGAGTTTGTAACGGACAAGGCAAAAACAACAACCGCAGGCAGGGAAAGGGGCAGGGAAATGCTCAGGGAAATGGCCAACGCAGTGGTCCGCGTGACGGCAGTGGACCGCGTGGCGGCGGTGCGAACTGCCCCGCAGGCACCTGACTAACTGAATCGCTTGGCTCGGGTGGCATCAAAATGAGCGCCCGGGCTTCCCAGACTCCTCACCCGGTGTGTTAGCTGCGGTTCTCAGCCGTTAGCGAGTGCATGCGGGATCCATAGCTCAAAGCAGGTCCATCCGGGTCTGCTTTCTCGCAATTCCAGTTCGCCGCCATGTGCCTTGACGATTTCCCGGGCCAGGCTGAGTCCGAGACCCACCCCGTCCACGTTTCGATCCCGCGCGGAATTCACACGGTGAAAGCGGGTGAAAATCCGGCTTTGATCCGATAGTGGGATGCCCGGACCGGAATTGCTGACGGTTAGGACGACGTGTGTGTCACACGATTCGAGGCTCGTCCGGATCCTGCCTCCGGGCTCGTTGTATTTCACCGCGTTGACGAACAGGTTGAGCACGGCGGTGCGCAGGAGTGCCGGATCCGCTCTAACCGTGATGTCCCGCGTGAGTTCCACTTCGAAGGAAAGATGCGTTTCTTCCGCCAGCGCCCGGGCGTCTTCGATGATCCCATCGAGCATCGCCGGGAAGTCCACGTCCTCGGGTGAGGGTTTGAGTTGGCCCGAATCGGCGAGGGCCAGCAACAGCAGCCCGCGCGTGATGGTCTTGAGCCGCTGGGTTTCTTCCAACAGATTTCCGAAAACCTGCTGCTCCTTCGAATCCGGCAGCGCTTCCTGCAGCGCGTTCTCCAGCTCGCCCTGCATGATGGCGAGCGGTGTTTTCAATTCGTGCGAGGCATCCGCGCTGAAACGTGTGGCTTGTTGGAAACTGCTTTCCAGCCGGTCTATCATTTTGTTGAGGACTAGGATGACGCGGGTGATCTCCGGATCCTCGTCCGACAAGGGAATCCGCTGATCGAGACCGCGGGCCGTGACTTGCTCCGCAGTTTCCGCGATTACTCGGAGCGGGCGCAGCGCGCGTCCTGCGACGATCCATCCGCCGATGCCCACGAGTGCCAGCGCGAGCGGCAGGGCTAGCAGAAATCCGATACGGAGATGCGTGAGTTCGGCATTCGCTTGGCGGGTGTTCATGCCGATGACCAGCGTGGTGTCTGCCGTTCCCATCATGCCGATTCTCCACGCGCCGCTTGTGAAAAATCGGGGGAGCTTGGTGAAGGAAACCTGCCCGCCGCCCGGCCCCATGCCGCGCCCAGCGCCTCCCCAGCCGCGTCCACTGTGGGTAACAACATCTCTTTTGTTAGTGGTTTTCTGTGATGCCTTGGGATCGTTCTCAAGCCGGATGTCGAGCTTCTGCGGATCGAGTGCCTCCGGCCAGCCGGGAGAGACGTGAATCACCGAGCCATTCCCGTCCGCTAGCAGCAGGATGACCTCCTCCCCGTTGTCCTGGCCGGTGATGAAACTGAAGTTGTCGCCGATCCGCTGAGGTGTCTGACGATTTGCGATCCAGCCGCGGTGACGCATGCCGAGAGAGCGGATCTCCGTGTCGAGACTCTCCGCTTTCTGCCGCGCGATCATGATATAGGCGGCGGTGCCGGAACCAGCCAGCACCAGTCCCGAGATGGCGGTGGAAAGCAGCGCGATCTTGAGGCGGAACGGCAGCGTTTTCATGCGTCCGGTTTCATACGGTATCCCACACTGCGGATGGTTTCGATGAGTTTTACGTCGGCATCGGCATCAACTTTTTTCCGCAGCCGCTGGATGTAAACCTCGACCAGATTGGTGCCCGGATCGAAGTCATAGTTCCACACCCGCTCGCAGATTTGTGCGCGCGTGAGCACGCGTCCCGGAGAGCGGGCGAGGTGTTCCAGCAACTCGAACTCGCGTGCTGTCAGATCGATTTTACGTCCGCCGCGTGAAACCTCGCGGGTCAGAAGGTTCACCGTCAGATCGCCGACGGCTAGAATGCTCTGGCTCGAGCCCGATGCCCGGCGGGTCACGACGTGCAGGCGCGCGATGAGTTCCTCAATGTAAAACGGTTTGGTCAGGTAGTCATCCGCACCGAGGTTCAGGCCTTCGAGTCGCTCGTTGAGCTCGCTGCGGGCAGTTAGGAGAATGACGGGTACCGCCATGCGCCGCTCCCGCAGACCGCGGAGGATGCTCAGCCCGTCGCGCCCCGGCAGCATGATGTCGAGGATGATCGCGTCATACGGGCGGGTGGTGGCTGCGGTGAAACCCTCGTCGCCATGGTGGCATGCATCGACCACGAAGCCCTGCGCCTCCAATCCCTTCCGGACAAAAGAGGCGATCTTCTTTTCATCTTCGACGATAAGGATCTTCATGATGGACGGCGGATGTCCGGATGATTTCTAGGCGGAAGCGGACCCGTTGCACAGCCGGAAAGCCGCCGCGGGTGTTCATTGGTGGATTTCTCTCCGAAAATGAACACCGCGCCGTGTTTCGGATTACGATTTGTTCAGGATCGGGGGGCGAATCATCGGGAATCCGATCATCTCCGTAGCTGGAACGGACGGTGAGAACAATGCGTCCGGCAATGTTAGCCTGCACCCGAGCGGGGTGCTTTTGGTAGAAGCATTCTGTTCCCGAAAGCTTTCGCCCGGCACGGATTTTGTTGGAATCCGCATAGGTCCCGCCTATGGAGCGGCGCTCGACGTCCGCTCACTTCAACGATTTCATATAGGCGACGAGCATGTCGATGTGCTTTTCCGGCAGATGGGCGAAGGGCGGCATCGCGGGCGGATAGCCTTTCACGATGTCGGCCATGGGTTCCTTCATGGAACGGCGGAGGTAGGCCTCGTCCGCGAGCATTTTCGAGTCGTCCACCATGATCTGGGTGGAGCCGAAAAGACCCTGGAGATTGGGGGCGATTTGTGAGCCTTCTACCTGATGGCAGGCGGCGCAGCCCTGGCTGAGAAAAAGTTGTGCGCCTTGCACGACGGCGGGGTCCACCGCAACGGATATGGTTTTGGAAACGGTCCAATCTGGTAGAGAGAGAAGCAGGGCGGTGGCTCCACAGGCGGCGATAAAGGTGCCGAAGATCGCGAACAGCCACTGGCGGAAGTAATAGCGCGAGTTCATCAGGAATTTTACAGCAACGAACGAGACGATGAGCACCGCGAGGATGGCGCCGTTGTGCGCCGCGCTGGAGAGCTGCGGGAAGTGGGCTGCGTGACCGGGATGGAATTCGGATCGATGAGGCGTATTTCCAAATGGAAGACGCCGCCGCAGTGAAGCATGGCAAGGTGGCCGTGCGGGGGATTTAGCGGAGTTTTCCCATCTGAGTCCGGTTTCGAGGGCGGGGGATCGATAGGGTTGAGCTCCATCCCGATGAAGGGGATAGAGTTTCCAATCCACATGATCGCGGCGATCACATGGACGAAGCGGAAGACCGCGCTCAGCCGGCCTGCAATTTCAGATTCCATAAGGCGCATTTCATAAAGTACTCGATATACCGGGATCGAGACAATAAACGAGCATGCTCAAGGCCTTGCGAATATGGAGGGTGTGAGTCAAAAAAATCATCATCGTCTGTGAGCCTTGGTTTATTTGGCCTTGAACCTGTCTAGATTACTAGACATCATCCCCCATGGATCCTTCACCCACCATCAGTGCCCGTCGGCAGGAATTGCTGACCGAACT
>JBBRCO010000133.1:0-11824 GCA_038204755.1 Verrucomicrobiales bacterium | reverse complement strand
CTCTATGCAGGCAAGGACAAGGACCCGGTTTCCATACCGCTGTTAAAAAACCGTTTCTACATCGATGGCTTCTACGACAACTTCCTCGTCCGTTATTTCCAGGACGTCTTCTCCGCTATTGTCGGCTTCTTCGATGAACTCGTCATCAACGGCCTAATCGTCGGCGGATTCAGCCGCGCGGCGGAAAGCACCGGCAATCTTTTCCGCAGGGTCCAGTCCGGCAGCCTTCAGGGTTACGCCTTCGCCTTTGGAGTCGGTGTCGTTCTGGTCATCTACTTCACCGTGTTCGGCCGCTGAAACCGACAATCCTACCGGAATCTCTGTTCTTGACGAAGCCAATAAAACATGTTCACATGAACAAATGATAAATCCTCACATCAGCACCAAGCTCCGAAAAACCACATCTCCTAGGCTGAGCTGTATCGAAATTTGTGCGGGTGCGGGCGGCCAAGCACTTGGCCTGGAATACGCGGGCTTCGAAGCGATGGCCCACGTCGAATATGATCGCCATGCCTGCGCCACTCTTCGCTTGAATCGTCCAAACTGGAATGTAATCGAAGATGATGTTAAGAATTTCTCTGCAAAAAAATTCACTGATGTGGACCTCCTTGCGGGTGGTGTCCCCTGCCCGCCTTTCTCCAAGGCGGGAAAACAGCTTGGATCTGCGGACGAGCGAGACCTATTTCCAGAAGCTCTCCGCCTCGTTGAAGAATGTCGGCCCAAAGCGATCATGCTAGAAAACGTGCGAGGCTTTCTCGATGCGATTTTTACCGACTACCGACTCAGCCTGAAAAAGCAACTTGCAGGGATGGGATACAAAGCCTCTTGGTATCCTCTCAACGCCTCAGACTTTGGCGTGCCACAACTCCGTCCACGGGTAGTGATAGTTGCCATCAGAGAAGACCTTGCCAAGAATTTCTACCCACCCATTCCCCTCACAGACGGCAGTCATCCGAAAAACGTGGGTGAAACTCTTGGTGACCTCATGGCCGCAAACGGCTGGGAAGGAGCCGTTGCGTGGGCTGCAAATGCAAACGAGATTGCACCGACTTTAGTCGGAGGCTCCAAAAAACACGGAGGAGCAGACCTTGGCCCTACCCGTGCCCGGGCTGCTTGGGCAAGCCTAGGTGTCGATGGAAAATCCCTTGCCGAAACCGCTCCAGAGAAGGGATTTATCGGCAATCCAAAGCTCACTCTTCGGATGACCGCACGGATTCAAGGCTTCCCCGATGACTGGCAATTCAGCGGCGGAAAGACGGCATCCTACCGTCAGATCGGCAATGCATTTCCTCCCCCAGTGGCCCACGCCGTTGCCCTTCGTATTCGCGATGCCATCCACGGCACGAACCAACAACTCGTTCAAAATCGAGTTTCCTAAACATGACCCACTCCAACTCCAAACCACCCGGCATGCGCGCCAAATTGAGGGTTCATTTCCTAGCAAATATAGGTAAAGTGATGACTTCAGATGAGCTACGGCAGGTTGCAGGGAAGAGTGAATGGGCACGCCGCGTCCGTGAGCTGAGGAATGAAGAAGGCTATCAAATTCTCACCCACAATGACCGAGCTGATCTAAAACCAGGAGATTACCTGCTAGATAATCCAAAGCCTCAGCCAGCATTCGAGCGCAGTATTTCCAAAGAACTCAGAGCACTGGTCTTGGAGCGCAATGGCTTTACTTGCCAAATGTGCGGAGCTGTGGCTGGAGAGTCTCATCCTTACGACTCCACCCGCAAAACTCGGCTCCACCTCGGTCATATCACCGATAAATCCCAAGGAGGCAAAGACGAGCCCTCCAACCTCCGGGCACTTTGTTCTGTCTGTAACGAAGGTGCATCAAATCTCACACTGGATCGCCCCACGATTTCTAAACTCCTCATTCAGCTCCGCAGAGCGAAGAAAGAGGACCAACTACAAGCTCTCGTTTGGCTGAAATCCAAATATCCAGACCTTTGAAGCTCCCCCCATACCCGATCATTTCCAAAACTTCCCTTAGGTTCCCGCTTGCCTCACACTTGCTAAAAACCAAAAACCAGCCAACAGCACTCTTCTCAAATGCTCGCTCTCCTCGTTTTCCTTCCGATTCTCGCCTTCATCGCGATTCTGTTCGGTGCGCCCGCCCGGCTGACGGCCATCACCGCTTCGGCCATCAATCTCGTGCTCGGTCTGTTCGCCGCCGTCACCTGGCATTCCGCTTCCTGGGCGTTCTCGGTGCCGGTTCTTGAAAAGCCCGCGCTCAATCTCGCATTCGGATTTCCCGATGGCATGAGCGTCATCATGGTGCTGCTATCCGTGATCGTCACCATGGCCGCCGTGCTTTCCGGCAAGGCTCCCGAAGGTAAGGAAAAACTCTACTACGGTTCCTCACTCCTCATTTCCGGCGGCGCGCTTGGTGCCTTCGCCGCGACCGATCTGTTTTTCTTCTACGCCTTCCACGAACTCGCCCTCATACCCACCTTCCTGATGATCGGCATGCTCGGCCGTGGCGACCGCCGCCAAGCTGCCTGGAAGATCACCATCTATCTGGGTCTCGGTTCCATCATCCTGCTCGCCGGTCTTGTCTGGCTATCAAACCTCACCGGCACGTTTGACATCGCGAAGATGATCGCCGCGAAGGGCAATGTGAACCTTGACACGCAGAAAAGTATCGCCGCCTTGCTCATCGTCGGTTTTGGCACGCTGGTTTCGCTCTTTCCTTTTCACTCCTGGGCCGCTCCCGCTTATGCCAGCGCACCCGCCCCGGTCGCCATGTTGCACGCCGGCGTTTTGAAAAAATTCGGTCTTTACGGCATCCTCCGCCTGGCGATCCCGCTCGTTCCCGATGGCCTGAAATTCTGGCTCACTCCGCTGCTCGTTCTTCTGCTAGGCAACGTGCTGTGGGTCGGCTGGGTCACCATCTCCCAGAAGCGCCTTGATACCATGCTCGGAAACTCCTCCGTCATGCACATGGGCTACATCTTCCTCGCCATCGCCGCGCTCATTGCATTCCCGGGCAATACGCTCGCGCTTCCCGCCGCAGTGGTCCTGATGTTCGCCCACGGCATTTCCATTGCATTACTCTTCGGCCTTGCCGACCGCATCGAGCGCAACACCGGCTCGCTCGATCTATCCGATCTCGGAGGACTTGCAAAATCCGCTCCCGGCCTCGCTTTCATTTTCGGCATCGCCGCCATGGCGTCCATCGGCCTTCCCGGTCTCGCGAATTTCTCCGGCGAGGTGCTCGTATTCCTTGCCGCTTTCAAGAGCTACAACGGCACCAGCGGTCTCGGCCCGGTGCAGATCGCCTGCATCATTTCCATCTGGGGCGTGGTCATCTCCGCTGTTTACATGCTGCGCGCCTATCGAAATATTTTCCAAGGCCCGTCCGTGAAATCCACCGAAGCCGCCGCGGACATTACCTTTGCCCAGCGCATCCCGGCCATTCTGCTGATCATCGCGCTCTTCGCCGTCGGCCTTTGCCCGAACCTGCTGCTCAATTTGCTGAAATCAGTCCCATAGGACCTATTAGACCTCATTTTCCCCACCATGCCCGCCTACTACCTGGAAGCCCTCACCGTCACCCTCGGCATCATCCTGCTGATGGCCGAAGCGTTTTGCTCATGCAAAAGCAAAGCCTGGGTCGGCATCACCGCCGCCGCAGGACTGACCTTGATTTTTGCCCTGCTTTTCATCTCCGTTGGACCTGACGCAAAACCTGATTCGGAATGGGCGAAGTGGCCGCTGTGGAACTTCTATCAATTCGATAGCCTCGCGAAATTCTACAAAGGCTTCTCACTCATCTGCACCATCCTCGTCCTGCTGATGGCCGTGGACTTCCGCAAGATCCTCTCCCGTTTCACCGAGCATCCCGACTCCGAGTCCGGCACCGGCGAATTCTACGCCCTACCCGTTTTCGCCTGCGCCGGCATGATGTGGCTGGCCTCCGCCAAGGACCTCGCAGGTGCATTCGTCGCGCTCGAACTCGTCACCGTCACCTTCTACATCCTCGTCGCCTACATGCGCCGCAACGTCGGGTCGCTGGAAGCTGGTGTGAAATACCTCATTCTCGGAGCGCTCAGCACCGGTTTCCTCGTTTACGGCATCGCTTGGGTTTACGGCACCACCGGCACCATGAGCCTCTCTGAAATCTCAAATCTCAAATCTCAAATCTCAAATCCAACAGGACTTCTCTTCGGAATCGCCCTCGTGCTCGTCGGACTCGGTTTCAAAATGGGCGCTGTCCCGATGCAAGTCTGGATCCCGGACGTCTATCAAGGCGCGCCCACTCCCGTCACCGCCTTCCTATCAGTCGGATCGAAAGCCGCCGGATTCATCCTCACCATCCGTTTCCTTGAGCCGTTTCTCAGCAACGAAATCACCCGTGGCCCGGTGCTCACCATTCTGCTCATCCTCGCCTGCGCCACCCTGCTGTTCGGAAACTTGGCAGCTATCCCACAGACGAACTTCAAACGCCTGCTCGCCTACTCCTCCATCGCCCACGCCGGATTCCTCCTGCTCGCGCTCGCCGCAGGAAAAGGCGCTGCCGCCGAACTCGGCTCAGCTAAGGTGGTTTCCTTCTACCTCGGCACCTATCTGCTGATGACACTCGGTGTCTTCTTCATCCTCGCCCAGGTCCGTATCCAGCGCGATGGCGAGATGATCAGCGATTTCAACGGTCTCGGGAAAACCAACCCGCAGCTCGCCCTCGCGCTCACCGTTCTTCTAGCAGCGTTGGCGGGCGTTCCTCTCACCGCCGGATTCTGGGGCAAGTTCTTCGTCTTCTCGCTCGCCGTGGATGCCAAGCTCTGGGTCGGCATCGGCATCGCCTTCATCTCCGCGGCCGCCGGTTTCTATTATTACTTCAATGTCATTCGCGCGATGTGGTGGTCGGCTCCGGGCAAGGATACGGTCATCGTGCTTCCTGCTATCAGCAAGGTCTGCATCGCGGTGCTGACCATTGCCGTGCTGGTCATCGGCTTCTGGCCGCAGCCGATCTGGGCGTTGCTGAAATAATGTGCTCCGGCTGTCTGAGCCGGAATCAAGGCCTCCGCTTCCGGCTACATCAGACGCAGGACGACACAGGTGCCGCTAGCGACACGTTCAGTTCTGGCTTTTCGCTGATGGGGCAAAAGGAACTATCAGGCGGAGAGCGCCTCGGGCCTGCCGATTTCCCTCTCAATGGCGTCCAGCAGCGTCGCCCTGTCGAACGGCTTTGCGAGAGTCTGGCTCGCACCGAGCTTCCCGGCCAGACGGAGATAGCTTTGGGCACCGCCGTTCCAACCTCCCGACATGGCGATAATCTTTATGTCCGGTTGGCTCACCCGCAGTTGCAGGATGGTTTCGATGCCATCTTTCAGCGGCATGATGAGATCGGTCATGACCAAGTCGAAACTCTCCTTGGAAGCGATTTCGAGCGCCACCTGCCCGTTTGGAGCGGTGCTCACCTCGTAGCCCTCCGCACGGAGGAGATGCTGGATGACGAAACACATTGGAGCTTCGTCATCGACTATCAGGATTTTTGATTTTGATTTCATGGCATTCGGTTGTTTGTATCTACCGGGGAAAGAAAACAGCCGAAACGTGCTACGGCCCCTTTGTCTCCCGAGAAGCCCCCACGTTCAAGGTCTGAATTCCACGTGATCGCGTATCCGCAGGCCTCACGCGTCTCCCAACAGAATCGCATGAATCGCCTTCAGGAGCGTCTCCGCCGTGTAGGGTTTGGGCAGAAACTGATTGAGTCCCGCGCTCGCCGCTTTCGCGACATTGCCGTTCGCGCCGATGCCGCTGGCACCGATGATCTTCAGCGCGGGATTGAGACGGCGCAGCACCTGGATGGTGGCGGGGCCGTCCATCACGGGCATCATCATGTCAGTTAGAACAACCGAGATGATGTCCTGGTGGCTGACATAGACCGACACCGCTTCCGAGCCGTCGGCGGCGAGCAGCACCTTGTAGCCGAATGCCTCCAGCGTCTGTCGGGTGATCTGCCTGATGGAAGCCTCGTCGTCCACCACCAGCACGGTCTCTCCATTGCCACGCGGGAGAATCGACTCCGACAGCAGCGCCGCATCGGTTCCCAAGTAAGTTTCCCCCGGCAGATAGATCCTGAACCGCGCGCCCATCCCGGGATCGCTGTAGGTAGAGATGAAACCGCCGTGGCTGCGGATGATGGCGAGCGAAGTGGAAAGTCCGAGGCCGGTCCCCTTGCCCACTTCCTTGGTGGTGAAAAACGGATCGAACAGCTTTTCCATGATCCCGGCGGGAATACCGTGACCCGTGTCCTCCACCTCGATTTTCAGATAGGGACCGGGACTGGCCTCGATGTTCATCCCGGCGTAATGCTCGTCGATCATGAGGTTCTCCACTTTGACGGTGATAAGCCCGCCATCCGGCATCGCATCGCGGGAGTTCACACAAAGGTTGAGAAGAACCTGATGGATCTGTGTCGGATCGCCCTTGACGGACCAGAGCCCGGGCTCGACCCGTGTTTCCAACCGAATGTTCTTGGGGAATGTTTCCTCAACGATCCTCACCAGATCCCTGATCACGAGGGCCACTTGGACATCGACGGTGCGCCCTTCCACGCCCCGTGCGAAGGTGAGCACCTGGCTGACCATCTCCGCGCCGCGGCGGGCGCTTTCCCCGACGAGACTGAGAATCTCCAATCCGTTGGGATTATTAACGTAGGAGCGGAGCAGATCGATCGACATCATGATCGGGGCCAGCACGTTGTTGAGATCATGCGCGATGCCGCCGGCCAGCGTGCCGATGCTCTCCATGCGTTGCGCGCGGAGGAATTGTTGCTCGAGATGCTTGCGCTCGCTGATGTCGGTGTTGATGGCGAGGATGGATGTCGGGTTACCAGCGTCATCGTGGACGAGGCTCCAGTGACCCTCCACGACTTTTGTCACCCCGTCCTTCGTGAGTTGCTCGATCTCGCCGACCCACACGCCGTATTCCAGCGTTTTCCGGGTGGCGGAGTGGAAATTACCGGGATCGTCGTATAACAGTTCCTTGATGCTGGAGCCGACTGCTTCTTCCGCCGTCCAGCCATACAGCCGTTCCGCGCTGTGGTTCCAGAAGACGATCCGGTGATCCAGATCGCGCAAGATGATGGCGTCCCGTGCCTTGTCGAGAAGCGACGCCTGCTGGCGGATGCGAACTTCCGCCTGCTTGCGCTCGGAGATATCCATGGACAGCACGAAAACCCCCTCCGGTATCGGATGGCACCTTACTTCAAACCAGCCAGAGCCTCCCTGCTCATATAGAAACTCGACTTCGCAATGTTGGGGAATGCGTTCTTCCATGCAGCGCCTGAGCACCACGTAAATTTCAGTATTTTCGATACCTTCCCAAGCTTCCTGCATGATACAGCCTAGCAGATCCTCGTTCGGCCTGCGGTTATGCACACCGGCCACGGCGTTCAGATAGAGATAGCGCCAGTCGAACCCGATGAGGTGGCAGCCCTCCATCATGGTGTCGATCGTTGTGCGGTATCTTTCCTCGCTCACCCTCAGCGCGGTCTCCACCTTGCGGTGCTCATCCGCTTTTACGAGATTGTCCAAGGCAAAGGAGATATCCACGGCAGCCTCCTCCAACAGCGCCACCTCCCCTTCTTGGAAAAAGTCTTTCTCATCCGAATAGACGGTGAGGCTTCCGCACGATTTTCCCTTCTCACGGATCGGAAAAGCCGCGCAGGCCCGGAAACCACACCTCACCATCTGTTTCAGCCAGGGCACGGTGACAGGATCGTTCCGCATGTCGTTGCAGATGTAGCGGCGCTCCTCGCGGAAGGCCGTGCCAATCGGACCTTGGCCTTCGGGCCTGTCGTCCGAATAAATCGCGATGTTGCCGAGGTAGTCCAAGTCATCGCCCCATGACGCCACCGGATCGAGCCGCTTCGTTTCGGGATCATGCCAGCCGATCCACGCCATGCGGAACTGACCAAACTCTACCAACACCTCACAGACTTTTTTCAAAAGCGCCCCACGGTCCGCGGACCATACGATCGCCTGGTTCACCTGGCTGAGAGCCGCATACAACCGGCTCATCCTCACCAGCGCCGCCTCATGCGCCTGGCGCTCCGCCTCCTTCGCCTTCAGGGAAGCGTATCCCGATTCCACCAGACCAAACACCTGCCTCATCAGCAGCAATAACAGAATCGAGGTCACGAACACGAAAAACAGCCCTTTGGCCAAACTCCACCTGACCATCAGTGCCGGGTCCGGCAGGAGCACCCCCAGCGCATGATCCGAAAAACAGATCCACAGCGTGGCGAACACCGCGTAAACCAGCGCGACCTTGCCCGCCCGCATGTTGAAAAGGCCGGGGCGCTTCGTTTCTTCAGGTAGGGGAACTTCTTTCATGGAGGGCTTTTCAGGATTCAGCTAGTGCCTTCATTCTTCCAGCCCATGCCGGAACGCGGTCAGCAGGGCATCCGGCGAATAAGGCTTAGGGGTAAAATGGCGGACACCCGCTTGGGAGACGCGGCTGAGCTGACCGTCCGCACCGAGCCCGCTGGCCGCGATGACCCTGATATGAGGATCCAACTCCAGCAGATTCCTGATGGTTTCAGGTCTGTTCATGGGCGGCATCATCATGTCCGTGAGCACCAAGTCGATCTCATCTTTCTTTTCTTTGAAAAATTACCAGCGTCTCCGCACCGTCGGATGCGCTGGTCACGCGGTATCCGAAGGGCATCCAACAGCTGCCGGACGAGCTGTCTGATGGACGGCTCCTCGTCCACCCGTGCGACGTGTGCGGACAGCGCGTCGAGAATGCTCTTCTGCATTTCCACCGCCTGGATTTGCGCCCACTTGAAAAGCAGCGCCGGGCCGGATCCGCCACCGTTCTCAGAGTGATTTCCCAGATCTGCCAACCTTTTCACCGGTCGATCACTTCAGTTTCATGAACGAAGAGAAAGTTCCAATTCCAGCCCACGCCCGCAAAGATAATCTGGACTCCAAAGCCGAACACCGCAACGAAGCTCCCCGTTCGCCTCGTGACCACCAAGTCCTTCCTCCGCGCCCCCGCTTGCCAGTGCCGGACTTTGACTCGCAAACGCCGCAGAACCCACTACCTTCCGGCCACATGACATCCGCCACCCTTCTGCGGCCAGCCGCCTCCGTCCTCCTCGCACTCGGCCTCGGCAGTTGTGGGGTGGAGAAAGCCGCCACCCGTGCGGAACCCACGAAGTTCCTGAAATCCACCGGCGTCGATCCCTCGAAAAAGATCACCCGCCTGCCCTTCGAACACGCGTGGCGGGATCCCGCCGTGGACTTGACGAAGTATAAATACATCGTCGTCCGCCCGGTCACCACCACCTATCTGCGCAGCGAGCAATGGCAGGAAAGCAAGAGCCCGCTGGTCAAAACCAAGCGCGCCTATCAAAAGCGCTGCACCGCCCTCGCCAGCCACTGGGACAAAAGCCTCCGCATGGCATTCTCCTCGCCGCTTTGCATGTTTTATAAAGCCACCGACACCAGCCGACCCGGCACCCTGGTGCTGGAAATCGCCCTGACAGAAGTGCGGTTCTACCCATCCGTCCCAGCCGCCGACGGCTCGCAGATCCCTTCAGACGGCATCCTCAGTGCCGTCACCGGCCCGCCACTCTGCGCCTTCGAATCACGCACCCGGGACGCCGCGACCGGCAAGCTCGTCGCCACCGCCTCCGACCGCCGCGGACCGGAAATCAAGATCCTCGGTGCCGGGGACACGACGCTTGCCGAGCCTAACGAAGCAATCTGCGACGAATGGTCCCAGCAACTCATGCAGCGCTCCAATCAGGAAATCTACCCGACCGTGAAGCGGAAATGGTTCAGCATTTTTTGAGAGTCGCGGCGATTCATGCGCGATTTTTGCCATTCCAGCGGCAGTCATTCGGCTGTGAACCAGCCACTTGGGATGCAAAACTGCGCCGCCTCCATCCTCCCGTGACCATCTCCACCGCACACACGCCGCTCACCTTGCACGCGGATTGCTTTATCCATCCCGAACCATGACTCCGAAACCGCCCTCCTACGGAAATCTTACGATCAGCAACCTCGGCCCGCGCCTCTTCCCCTCCCCCTCGCTCAAGCGCGGGTATTCGCCGGAAGGCCCCGCCTGGCACTCGGATGGCGACCGCATCCTGCTCAACGACCACATCAACGTCGTCGAGCACGCCATCAAGGTCCACAAGCCGCTCAAGTCCATCGAACTCGCCGGCCCGCGCCGAGAGCTGTTTTTCGAACCCGCGAAAACCACCTGCGCCATCGTCACCTGCGGCGGCCTTTGCCCCGGCCTCAACGACGTCATCCGCTCCATCGTCATGCAGGCCTGGTACGGCTACGGCTGCCGCCGCATTCTCGGCATCCCCTTCGGCTACGAAGGGCTGAACCCCGCCTACGGTCACGAACCGCTCGAGCTCGACCCCAAAAAAGTCAGCACCATCCACTACTTCGGCGGCACCCTGCTAGGCTCGTCTCGCGGAAAACAGGACTGTAATCTCATGGCGGACCGCTTGGAGGAACTCGGCGTGAACATGCTCTTCGTCATCGGCGGTGACGGTTCCCAGCGTGGAGCCGACGACCTTTACTTGGAATTTGAAAAGCGCACCCACCCCATCGCCATCGTCGGCGTGCCAAAGACCATCGACAACGACCTGCTCTACATGGACCGCAGTTTCGGCTATCAGACGGCCTTCACCGCCGCCTTCCAGGCTGTCATCTCCGCCCACACCGAGGCACACGGCGCGCGCAACGGCCTCGGACTCGTGAAACTGATGGGCCGCGATTCCGGCTTCATCGCCTGCTCCGCCGCACTCGCCACGGGTGAAGCGAATTTTGTCCTGATTCCCGAAGTCCCCTTCCAGTTCGATGGCGAAAACGGCCTCTTCGCCCAGATCGAGAAGCGCCTCGAAAGACGCGGACACGCCGTTGTCATCACCGCCGAGGGTGCCGGACAGGACCTGATGGCCGCCTGCGATCTAGGCACCGATGCCTCTGGAAACCGCCGCTACGGCGATATCGGCACCTTCCTCAAGGAACGCATCACCGCGCATTTCAAGGAGCAGAAAACCGAGCTCAATCTCAAATACATCGATCCCAGCTACATCATCCGCAGCGTCCCTGCCGCGCCCGAGGACCGCGTCTTCTGTTATAACCTCGGCCGCCACGCAGTCCACGCCGCCATGGCGGGCAAGACCGGCATGGTCGTCGCCCGCTGGCACCAGCGCTTCGTCCACCTGCCGATGAACCTTGTCACCAGCGGCCGCCGCAAGGTCGATCCCCAGGGCGACCTCTGGCGCTCCGTCCTCGAATCCACCGGCCAACCTGCCAGGATGGGACCCGCCGATTGATCGCCCTTCACGCCGGTATCCGTGATCAGCCGACGGTGTTTCCATCGGGGTGCGGTGCCGTGATCCACGTTCACGATGGCCCGAATTTCTGGAGACCCATCAACTGCCGCGAGCGCCCCTGGGCTGTGGGACAGATCCCCGTTGGGAAATCAGAAATCCGCAGCGGACCCTACCGATCCCGGATCATGTCATTTCCTGCGGGGAAGGGGGGAAATCCACTCTGTGAGTTTCAGTCGCCCACCGAGGCAGCAGCAGGCTGCCCGCAGTCCAAGGAGGGCTGCGCACCTCAGATAGCGCGGTTATTTTTGGCCGAGTCCCTCAGCCGCTAAATCGCGCCAGCCTCCGGATTTCTGGAATTTAACAGGCTGGTGCGAGGGGCGGCGTGAACGTCGGATGATTTGGGCGGTTTAAAAATCGGATGTTAGGGCATGGGTTTTTGATGGGGGGAGCGTGGCGGATTTTAGCTTTCTACGCGGTCTTTCATGCGGTAGCTGGAGCCCTCTAACA
>JBBRCO010000132.1:0-11840 GCA_038204755.1 Verrucomicrobiales bacterium | reverse complement strand
TCGGCGTTCCCCTGCTCATCCAGGGTGTCTCCGGCAGCAAGTCGCTAAAACGGTCGCGTGAGGTTCTGGAGCGCGTCGGCCTCGGCCCGCGCTGGAAGGAACGGCCTAACAAACTATCCGGCGGCCAGCAGCAACGCGTCGCCATCGCCCGCGCGCTGGTCCATGAGCCGCCGCTGGTGATCTGCGACGAGCCGACAGCCGCGCTCGACGCGCAGAACGGCGAGATCGTGCTCGATCTCTTCCGCCAGGTCGCCCGCTCGCCGGAACGCGCCGTCATCATCGTCACCCACGACAACCGGATCTTCTCCTACGCCGATCGCATCGCCCGGATGGACGACGGTGAGATCCTGGATGTCACCGAACAATCCCAGAAAGTGCCACCGCATTTCATCCACGAACACGCGCACGAAGAAAGTTGATGATTGATAGGAACTCGGAATCCCGCACCTCTTCCTTTTGCCATCGACTATCAACTCTCAACCATCAACCTCTAAATGAACTTCATGTCGAAACTCCTCCGCTACGGCTCCATCCTCGCCGCCGTTAGCGGCGTGGTGATGATTGTGTTCGTCTCGCGCACCCAGGCGGGACGCGAGATGCCGCCTGCCGGTGATCCTCCGGTGATGCCGCCGCAGAAGCCTTATCCGGATTCGGTCGCCGCCACCGGAATTCTTGAGGCACTCAGCGAAAACGTGGCCATCGGAGTTCCCCTGCCCGGTCTCGTCACCGAGGTGTTTGTGAAGGTGAGCGGCGCGGTGAAAAAGGACCAGCCGCTTTTTAAACTCGATGACCGCGACCTCCGCGCCGAGTTTCTATCCACCCAGGCCCAGCGCGAGGTGGCGCAGGCGCAGATCGGGGTGGGCGAGGCGCAGCTGGCGAGGCTGGAATCCCAGCTCGGCCGCCTCGCAGCCGTCGTCGATAGCCGCGCGGTCAGCCGTGATGAGCTGGAAAATCGCAGACAGGACGTGACTGTCGCACGCGCCCAACTCGCCGCAGCAAAGGCCCAGCTCGGTGCATCCGATATCTCGCTAAAACGCATTTCCCTGCTCATCGACCGCCTCACCGTGCTCGCCCCGCGCGATGGCGACATCATCCAGCTCAACATCCGCGCCGGAGAATACGCCGCCACCTCGCCGAAAACCCCGGCTATCATCCTTGGCGAGACCAACAAACTCCAAGTCCGCGCCGACGTTGACGAGCAGAACGCCACCCGCATCCGCAAGGGCCAGAATGCCTACGGATACCTGAAGGGTGACCCGAAAGTCACCTTCCCGCTCGAATTTATCCGCATCGAGCCCTACATCATTCCGAAAGTCTCCCTCACCGGATCCAGCACCGAACGGGTGGACACGCGGGTGCTCCAGGTGATTTACTCCCTCGCCCGGCCGACCGATCCGCCGCTCTACGTGGGCCAGCAGGTTGACGTCTTCATTGAAGCTCCTGATAGTGAACAAGCCCGCTGACCTCTTACTTCCCACCGCCTTCGACCGAACCATGAAATCTCACCTGTTACTGCTTCCCACCGCCCTGATTCTCGGCTCCTGCACCCTTGGACCGGATTTTCTAACTCCAGGCGCGTCCGGTGGCAGCGGTTGGAAGGAAGGCAGGGCCACTCCGAACAGCCGCCTGCCGGACAACTGGTGGCGGCTCTTCAATGATGGCGATCTCACAAAACTCGTGAACCGCGCTCTAGCAGCCAACAACGATCTCGCCGCCGCCAAGTCAAGGGTCGATACGGCACGCGCCCTCGTCGGAGTCGATCAGGCACGGCTTTTCCCGACGCTGGACCTGCTAGGATCTGCCGGGGTTTCCCGCAGCTCGCAGGGTGTGGCCGCTGGCAACGCCCCCGCAGGTGTCGCCATCGATCTGGATTCGCAGCGTTACCGCAGCACCTTCGATCTCGCATACGATCCGGATTTATGGGGACGCAACAAGCGCCTCATCGAAGCGTCCTCCGCACAAGCCGCCGCTGCGGAAGCGCTGCTCGATTCGCAGCGTCTCGGTCTCGCCACCGAGGTCGCCCGCCAGTATTTCGTCCTGCGCGGGCTGGACGCCCAGGAATCGGTCGTGCTGGATACCCTCAAGAGCCGCAAGGAGGCATTCGACCTTCAGAAGTCGAGGCTGGACGCCGGCCTCGTTGACGGACTGCCCAGCAGCCAGGCGAACACCGAACTGGAACTCGCCAACAACGACCTCGCCGCCGTCCAGCGCCAGCGCGGATCCGCCGAGCACGCGCTCGCCGTGCTTTGTGGCACACGACCTTCGGACTTTTCGGTTTCCGCCCGTGTCGTCACCAAAACCTTGCCTGACATCCGCGCCGGACTCCCCGCCGAGGTGCTCATGCGCCGCCCAGACGTCCGCGCCGCCGAACAACAACTGCGCGCCGCCAACGCGCGGATCGGAGTGGCGGAAACGGCGTTCTATCCGAATTTCAGCCTCAGCGCGAGCGGTGGCTTCGAGTCGCTCGATGTGAAGCGTTTCCTTGATTGGGAAAACCGCGTGCTTTCGTTAGGAGCGGGCGTCGCAGCGCCGCTCATCGATGGCGGAGCAAACACGGCGAACTACAAGGCGGCCCGGAGCCGTTATGACGAGTCGCTCGCCAGTTATCGCCAGACCCTGCTCGTCGCCCTGCGGGAGGTGGAGGACGCACTGGTGGACCTGAAAGGTTTGGCACGCTCCCGTTCTTCGCTGGAAGCCGCACTCGCCAGTGCTCAGGACTCGCGCCGGCTCGCCCAGGAACGTTTCGACAAGGGCCTGACAAATTACCTCGAAGTCGTCACCGCCGACCGCACGGTGCTCCAGATCCGCCTGACTATCAGCCAGCTCGATGCCCAGCAGCGCATCACCCTCGCCGCCCTTGCCAAAGCCCTCGGCGGCGGCTGGAGCGGAAAATAATTCATCCCGCTAACATCCATGTGGCGTCTCTTGTTTTTATTCTCCGCGGTCTTGATCGCTGCCGTGCTCATCGCCCGCTGGTGGTTCGGGATGCGCGTGCTGCTGACTGATGGCAAGCGTGTGTGCCGCTGTGATTTGGGAAAATGGATGCCCACCCAGGATGACACCGCCGTCATCCACCGCGCGGAGGAAACCGCCGGCGAGTTCGGCAGACAGCTCCGCCTGAAAGCCCTGGAGGAATGGAAGGATCTGGATCCGAAACGTGCCGCATCCCGTGAAAGCTCGCGGCGTTTCGGCATGGCCGTGCCCCCGCTCAGCGGCGTCGTCGCGCTGATGGCGGTGCTGGTCGCGAAGATCCCGATTTTCGGCGCGCTGGCAGCGTTTCTAGCCGCCACCTCGCTCTCGGCCATTCTCGGCGTGATGTCGCTTGCGCCCGAGTTGCAGGCCATCATGGCCGCATCCCGCAAGCTGCGGGAGAACAAGATTTTCCCGAACCGCGACGACGAGGAGGCGGTGATCCGCTGCGCCATCGCCCACGCGTGGAAGGATGCGTTGCCTCCGGTCCTGCAAATGCTCCAGCGGTGATTCCTCAGCCTCCGAGATAACAGGCCTGCACCTGCGGATCCTGCTTGAGCTGGGCGGACGGACCTTCCAACAGAACCTTGCCGGTCTCCAGCACGTAGGCGTAACTGGAGACATCAAGCGCGAGATTCGCATTCTGTTCGACGAGAAGGATCGTCAGGCCCTGCTCGCGGTTGATCTCAACGATGCGTTCGAAAATCGTCTTCACCAGCAGGGGCGCGATACCGAGCGACGGTTCATCAAGCATGAGGAACTTCGGTCTGCCCAACAGCGCGCGGCCGATGGCGAGCATCTGCTGTTCTCCGCCTGATAGTGTGCCGGCCGACTGGCTTTCACGTTCCTTGAGCCGTGGAAACAGGCTGAACACGTAGTCGGTCTGCGAGGCGATCCACTTTTTGTCCCGCTGAAGGTAGGCGCCCATTTTCAGGTTTTCCCCGACTGTGAGATTGGCGAAGATCATGCGACCTTCCGGCACATGGCACAATCCGCGGCCGACGATCTTGTGCGCCGGCAGTCTGGAGATTTCCTGCCCGTCATATTTGATGGATCCGCCCGACGCTTTGACCAAACCCGACAGACTGCGGAGAGTTGTCGATTTTCCCGCGCCATTGGCACCGATCAAAGTCACGATGCTGCCCTTCGGCACTTTCAGGGAAACCCCGTGGAGCGCCTTGATCGCACCGTAGCTGACATTGAGATTTTCGACGGAAAGCAAAGAAAGAGGTTGTTGAGAGTTGATGGCGGGAGGAAGAGAAAATTCAAGCGTCGTCGAGCAAGGAACGGCGGAGGCCGCTGAGCATTCTTCCCTGCTCCTCCGCTGCGAGATAGAGTTCTTGAAACTCTTCCGCGGATAACAACCCCTGGTTCCGGCTGATGAATGACCGGGAAACGACCTCGGAAAGTGAACCTGTGGCAATTTCAACAAAGCGGGCGAAATCTTTTTTGGAGTTCCTTGCACCACCTTCCGCCAGAATGGAGGAAATGGAAACCGCAGCGCGGCGCATCTGGTTGGTCAGACCGAAGCGTTCATCCGGCGGAAACTCAGGCGTGATCGAATAGACCGTGTCAGCAAACAGAATTGCCCTTTCCCAAACTTCTAGTCGTCCAAATCCAAACATGGTGTTCTTTCTTTTCCGGGTGGTTCTTCTTCTTGCTCTTTACCATCAACTATCAACTAAGAAGCCGCCGCTCCCAGATAGGCTTCGATGACCTTCGGATGGCCCTGGATCTCCTTCGGCGTGCCTTCCGCGATCTTGCGGCCGTATTCGAGGACGACGATGCGTTCGCAGATGCCCATCACCACTTTCATGTCGTGCTCGACCAGCAGGATCGCCATCCCGAAGCGTTTGCGGATGAACTCGATGAGTTGCATCAGGTCCTCTTTCTCTGACGGATTCATGCCGGCGGCGGGCTCGTCGAGAAGCAGGAGTTTCGGTTGGGTGGCCATGGCACGGACGATTTCGAGACGGCGCTGGTCGCCATAGGGCAGGCTTTTCGCTGGCTCATCCCGATAGTCCTGGAGGGAAAATACCTCCAGCAGTTCGAGCACGCGATCCTCGACTTCCTTCTCTCCCGCGTGGTGCGAGCGGCCGCGCCAGAGTGCCTCGCGGATGCCGTGGGAGCGATGGAGCTGGGTCGCGGCGCGGACGTTATCGAACACGCTCATCGAGCCGAACAGGCGGATATTCTGGAACGTCCGGGCCATGCCGCTCTTGGTGAGGGCGTGGGGTTTTTCACCGGCAGTCGGTCTTCCGGCGAAGGTGATCCGGCCTTCAGTCGGCTGATAGACGCCGGTGATCATGTTGAACACCGTGGTTTTGCCAGCTCCGTTAGGGCCGATCAGGCCGATCAGCTCGCCTTCGTCCATTTTCAGGCTGACATCGCTGACAGCGGTCAGCCCGCCGAAACGGATGGTGACATTCTCAAGTTCCAACAAGGGCGTGCTCATGGCTTTGCGGCGAAAGGCTTCTTTTTCCGCTCGAAATTGAAGAGCCCCTGGGGACGGGCGATCATCATGAAAATGATCAGCAGCGCGTAGATGATCATCCGGTATTCCGCCACGGAGCGGAGGAACTCCGGTGCCAGCGTCAGCAGGATGGCGGCGAGCACCACCCCGGCGGTCCGGCCCATGCCGCCGAGAATGACCATCACCACGACTTCGAAGCTTTTCATGAAATCGAACACCTGCGGGGTGATGGACGTTTTGTGATGGGCGAACAATCCGCCGGCGATGCCGGCGAAAAACGCGCCGATGACAAACGCGGTGACCTTGTAGCGGGTCGGATTCAAGCCCATGGAACTGGCTGCCACCTCGTCGTCGTGAACGGCGATGAAGCCGCGGCCGTAGGTGGAGTTCACCAGACAGCCGACGACATAAACGGTGACGGCGGCGAGGGTGAAGGTCCAGGTAAGGCCGGTGAGTTTGGGAATCCCGCTCAAGCCGCTGGCAGCACCGGCAGCTTCCACATTCTGGAAAATCACGCGGATGATCTCGCCGAAGCCTAACGTGACGATGGCGAGATAGTCCCCTTTCAACCGCAGCGACGGCACGCCGACCAACAATCCGGCCAGCGCGGCAACGAACCCGCCCGCGATGAGCGCCGGGAGGAAGGCCCAAGGTAGCGCGGCGGCCCCCATGCTCGTTTGCAAGGATAGTGTGATCATGGCCGAAACATAGGCACCCACGGACATGAATCCCGCATGGCCCAGGCTGAATTGGCCGGTGTGGCCGTTGATCAGGTTCAGGCTGACCGCGAGGATGATCGCGATGCCGATATCGACGACGACGCCGCTGTAATACGGATTCATCTGGTCCGCACACAGCCCTGCGACGACCGCCACTGCGACGGCAGCGAGAAGTAACAGGCGCGGACTTTTCAAAACACCGGACATGGTTAGACTTTTTCGATCTGTTTGGAACCGAGCAGGCCGGTCGGTTTGAAAATCAGGATGACGATGAGGATGGCGAAGGCGATGCCGTCCCGATAGGTGGAGATGCCCGACATGCCGCCGGCGTAGGTTTCCACCACACCGAGGACGAGCCCGCCGAGCGCGGCACCCGGAAGATTGCCGATGCCGCCCAGCACGGCGGCGACGAAGGCCTTGAGGCCCACGTTCACGCCCATCAGCGGCTCGATGCCGGTGTAGGTCATGCCATAGAGGATGCCACCGGCACCCGCCAGCGCGGAGCCGAGCCCGAAGGTGAAGGAGATGATGAAGGTATTGCTGATGCCCATCAGCGACGCTGCAGCGGAGTTGTAGGAAACGGCGCGCATGGCCATGCCGATCCGTGTTCTCTTCACGATGAACGTCAGCGCGGCTAACAAAACGAGGGTGACACCGAGCACGACGAACTGGGTCGTATTGAACGAGAGACCGCCGAGTGTGAAGTTTCCGGTGGGCAGGAGTTTCGGAAACGCCTTCTGCGAGGCCCCGAAGATGGCCTTGTGCTGGCAGGTGTATTCGATGAGTAGCGAAACGCCGATGGCGGTGATGAGCACGGTGAGTTTCGGCCGGTTCCGCAGCGGCCGGTAGGCCAGAAGCTCGATGACGATGCCGATCGCCGCGCAGACGACCATGGTGATGGCCATCACGGCCGCCCAGCCACCCCATCCCGGCAGCGGAAACCATTTCGCAACCTGCGGGGCGACATAGTAGCCGGTGAAGGAGCCGAGCATGAAAACATCGCCGTGGGCGAAGTTGATGAAACGGAGAACCCCATAGACCATCGTATAACCGATAGCGATCAGGGCATAGACCGCGCCGAGAGCGAGTCCGTTGACGAGTTGTTGGGAAATCTCGTTCACAGGCTGCGGGCGGAGGTCGTTCGGTGGGACATCGTCGAAACGCTGGGAGCCGGAATCAAGGGGCGATCGTTTCGAGGAACTTGAACTTTCCGTCTCTGATCTGGAGAATGGCGGCGGATTTCACCGCATTGCGCCTGGCGTCGAGCGAGAATTTTCCCGTCACGCCGTCGAAGTCCTTGGTGGCGGCGATCGCGTCGCGCAGCTTGGGTCCTTCGGTGGTGCCGGCGCGCTTGATAGCCTCGGCTAGGACGTAGGCGGAATCGTAGCCGAGGGCGGCCATCGCATCAGGAGTTTTGTTATATTTCTTTTTGTAGGCGGCCACGAACGAGGTCATCTTCAGCGAGGTGTCCTCCGGCGAGCAGTGGGTGGAGAAATAGTTCCCCTCCACCGCTTCCTTGCCGACCTGTAGGAGGTTTTCCGACTCCCAGCCATCACCACCGAAGAGCGGGATGGTGAGTCCGAGTTCCTTTGCCTGGATGGCGATGAGGGCGACGTCGTTATAATAGCCGGGAACAAACACCGCGTCAGGAGCCGCGCCCTTGATGGTGGTGAGCTGCGCTTTGAAATCCTTGTCGCCGCCGTTGTAATCGAGTTCGGAGGCGAGCGTGCCGCCGTTTTTTAAGAACTGCTCCTTGAAATACTTGGCTAGGCCTTTGGAGTAATCGCTCTTGGCATCGGTGAGCACCGCGACTTTTTTTGCTTTCAGGGTCTTGGTGGCGAAGTTTGCCATGACCGTGCCTTGGAATGGATCGATAAAGCAAACTCGGAAAATATAGTCGCCCACCTCGGTGACTTTCGGGTTGGTGGACGCCGGGGAAATCAGCGGAATTTTTGCCGCTTGTGCGATGGGCGCGGCCTCAAGCGAGCGGCTGGAAGCGACCTCGCCCAGCACGGCCACCACGCCGTCGCGGGAGATGAGCTTGTTGACGATGTTGGCCGGTTCGCCCGCCTTCGATTGATTGTCCTCGGTGAGGAGCTCCAGCTTTTTTCCGAGCACACCGCCAGCCGCGTTGATTTCCTCGATCGCCAGCTCGGTCCCTTCATGTGAGGAGGTGCCGAAGGTGGCTTCCTTGCCGGTGAGCGATGCGAATTCTCCGACCTTGATGGTGTCTCCACTGCCGGATTTGCACCCGACAAGAGCACTGGCAAGGACGGCAACGGCGGGGAGAATGAGGAATCGGGATTTCATACGGCTACTATGAGGAGAGTGGCCCGCAAGCTAGGAAACTCGCTTCAAGTGCGCAACAGCATTTTGTATGCCTTAAAGATCCGGCGTGTATTTCTCCGGCGATCCGGAATCCAGCATCTTTTCCACCTCTACCCGCACAGCCGCCCGTGTCGTGCGCTCGGTCCACCACTCCTTGAGGTGATCACCGCTTTCCCCTTCCCGTCCGCCGCATTTCCCGCCAAGTCTTTCGCCGTGAGTTTGCCGGTTTTTGAAATTGAAAGAGCGCTGCTTGATGCCGTGGCGGGAGGGGTGCGTGACCGTGTGCTTTTGAAAGCCCCCACGGGTTCGGGGAAATCCACCTCGGTGCCGGGGATGCTGCTGGATGCGGGGATTTCCGGGAAAATTCTGGTGATCGAGCCACGGCGGATGGCGGCGCGGCTGCTGGCCGGATGGGTGGCGAGACAACGCAAGGCGACGCTCGGCCACGAGGTCGGCTACGCGGTGCGTTTCGATACAAAATACCGCGCGGACAGCAGGATCATCTATCTGACTGATGGGGTTTTCCAAAGATGGATTCAGGATGATCCCGAGCTCCACGGCGTGGGCGCGGTGGTGTTCGACGAGTTCCACGAACGCCGGCTGGCTGTCGATATCGCGCTCGCCCGCTGCCTCGATCTCCAGGAAGGCCCGCGCCCGGACCTGCGGGTGATCGTCATGTCCGCGACACTGGAAACAGCCGGACTGGCGGATTATCTCGCACCCGCCGTCTCGTTGGAAACAGGCGGACGCACGCACCCGGTGCAGGTGCTCTATCGGGCGGACCGGCCGCCAGTGAACGACCGCCGCGGCGGCCCACCCCGCGAGACGCCGATCTGGGAGAAAATGGTAACCGTCTGCCGCGAGGCGATGGCGATGCCGGATGCGGGAAACATCCTGATGTTCCTGCAGGGCACGCACGAGATCAGGAAAACCATCGAGCTGTTGGAAAACGGATCGGTGGCGAAGGGCTGGGACGTTTTCCCACTCTATTCCGCACTGCCGCCCGCCGCGCAGGAAGCGGCGATCGCTCCCGGGCCACGACCGAAAATCATCGTCGCGACCAACGTGGCGGAAACTTCCCTAACCATCGACGGCGTGCGCACGGTGATCGACAGCGGTCTGGCGCGCACCGCTTCTTTCGAGCCACGGCGGGGAATCAATACACTGCTCATCAAAAAAATCTCCCGCGCCGCAGCAGAGCAGCGCGCGGGCCGGGCCGGACGGACGGCACCGGGCCGGGCGTTCCGCTTGTGGAGCGAGGCGGATCACGGGCGCCGGGCGGAGTTTGAAGCGCCTGAAGTGCATCGCGTGGATCTGGCGGAAGCAGTGCTGTTATTGAAAGCGGCGGGCGTTTCCGAGATCCGGAACTTTAGATGGTTCAACGCGCCAACCGAGGACTCACTGACACGGGCGGAGCGGCTGCTGCATGATCTCGGCGCGCTGGATTTGCTGGGACAACTCACGGAAGAAGGCGCGAAAATGGCATCACTGCCGCTGGAGCCACGGTTCTCACGGCTGATGTTAGCTGGATACGAACAAGGCTGCGTGGCGGAAACGGCGTTCATCGCCGCGACCGTGCAGGGCGAGGGAATTTTCACCCACAAGCGCGGCGGCGTGGGTAGAAAGGATTTCATTTTCCCGGACGACGACTCCGATTTCGCCGGAGAATGGCGTGCGTTTGAATCGGCGGAAGCGATGGGATTCGATCCGAGGCGCTGCGATCAGCTAGGGATCATGGCGCGTGGTGCGCGGGAGACGGCGCAGGGGTTTGATCGGCTCATGTCACTGGCGAAACGCTTCGGTTGGGAATGGCAGCCGGTGGATTTCAAGGCGCGGCGCGAGGCGATCGGCAAGGCGATGCTCGCATCTTTCAGCGATCAGTTAGCAATCCGCTTCAGCCAGGGCACGCTCGCTTGCAAGCTGGTAGGCAACCGCAAGGGCAAGCTGGACGAGGAATCCTGCGTGAGAAACGCGCCCGCCTTCGTCGCAGCGGAGATCACCGAGGTGGAAGCGCGGGAAATCATCGTCCATCTGCGCCGCGCCACCGCGATCGATCCGGCATGGCTGGAGGCGCTTTTCCCTGAAGATCTGAGTAAAACAGACGGCGCAGCATGGGACGACACGCGCCGCCGGGTGGTTTCGCGAAAAGAAACCCGTTTCCGCGATCTGGTGCTGGAAGGCAAGGAAAGCGATCACGGCGTGAACCTCGACAAGGCGGCGGAACTGCTGGCAACGCGCGTGCTATCAGGCGAGCTGGAATTGAAAAACTGGGATCATTCCGTCGAACAATGGACGGCGCGGCTTTCCATGTTAGGCAAGTGGATGCCGGAACTCGGCATGCCGGGCTGGAGCGATGAGGACCGCACCGATGCCATCGCGCAAATCTGCCACGGCGCGGTGAGCTACAAGGAAATCAAGGAAGCGAACGTCTGGCACGTCCTCCGCGAATGGCTGAGCGCGGCACAGCGGGCGGCGTTGGATTCCTATTGCCCCGAGCGGGTCGATCTCCCTAACGGTCAATCCGCCAAGGTCACCTACGAACTGGGAAAAGACCCGTTCATTTCCGTGCGCGTGTCACACCTTTTCGGGATCTGGGAAACGCCGATGATCGCCGGCGGCCGGGTGCCCCTGCTCGTCCACATCCTCACGCCCGGTCAGAAGCCTTGGCAGATGACAAAGGACTTGAGAGGCTTCTGGGCAAGCGGCTACGCGCAGATGAAAAAGGAAGTCGCTGGCAGATATCCGAGACATCCATGGCCGGACGATCCGAAAGCGTGGGTGGCGGCAGGCAGCAAACGTTAGATCTGATGGACAAGGTGGTGCCGCTTGCTTGCCGCGAGCTCGGCTGGCCGGAGCATCCTGATGCGAAGCGGCTGCGCTTTTTCGGCCACAGTTTGGGCGGCGCTGCGTGTTTGATCGGTGCGTCGGAATTCAAGATCCAGCGCGGTGTGCTGATCGCACCGTTCACCAGCACGATGGACATGACGCGCCAAGTGATGGGCGTGCCTCTGGGATTTCTGGTGTGGCATCGTTTCGATAACTCCGCGCGATTGCACGAGCTGGCGGAACGCGGACCGGGCAAGGTGCTCATTCTACATGGCACCGCCGACGGAGTGATTCTCGTGACGATGAGCCGGACCCTCGCTGCCCAACAGAAAAGTATCGTGCACTTGCAGGAAATCCCAGGTGGTCACCATAACGACGTTCAGGAAAAGAATGCGGACGCGTTGGCCGCCGCGCTGCGGGAGATCGATGAAGATTGAAATGTGGCGGGGGGGGACACGCGCGCCCCCAAAAAAAAAAAAATTAAAACGCGCCCCCGGGGATAACCCCCGAGGTTTATCCCAGCG
>JBBRCO010000131.1:0-11894 GCA_038204755.1 Verrucomicrobiales bacterium | reverse complement strand
TGACCTCATGTGACTGCTCGAACCTCTGGACCTTCGGCCACCCACGCGTGTTGCAAGCACTCACGGGTTCCGCAGGGGACGTTGAACCAGACTTGACGGTCTGCCCAGCGCCAGTTGCTGAATGACTTCATGCCATCAAGTTCCCTCCGGCATGCAGCCCCGCGCCAGCCCGATCCCGGGCTCGCTCATCGTTCGCATCCTCCGGCCACTTCCACGCCCCACGGGCAGGCCCCCAGCGCAAAGATGCTCCGCGCCCCGGCCTGCGGCATCGTGCTTGCCGTTCGTTGCCACTCACTCACGTACCATGCCTCCGGCCCCCGCAAGAATCCCGCAGCGGCGCGGCAAGGAAGCGCTTCGTAAAGCGTCTTGCGTGTCATCGGGCCGTTATGGCTCGCGCGGCCACCTGCGGCAGTCCCAGATAACAGAGATTGACCACGAAATCCGTTATGGACAGGAGTGGCTCATGGCGAGACCTTTGCGATATGAAGCGGCGAGTGCGGTGTGACATCTGATGGCTCGTGGTGACGGCAGGAAGAATGTGTTCGTGGATGACAAGGATCGCTTTGCGTGGACTGATTTGCTGGAGGAATCAGTTCTGACCCACAAACCAGGGCCAATATGGGGAAATTGCAGGTTGCCTGCATGACCGGATTTTCCAAGGATCGGGAAGTCAACCATGCTGCTTCCGGTATTTCAGGATTTGATCAAGCCCCAGTGGCGGAAAGTGCTCGAGGAGTTGAAACTCTCGGGCAGCCTTTCCGTTGCCGAACTGGCGAGGCGGGTGGAGGCCTCCTACATGGCGGTGAAACAGCAGTGTGAGGAGTTGAAAAAAATTGGCTATCTCGGGCGCACACGGGTGCCACGGACGGAGGTGGGGAGGCCGGAGATTTTCTATCGGCTCACGGACAAGGCGGACGCGTTGTTTCCGCAGGCGGGGGTGACTTTCACGCTGGGTCTGTTGGAAGAACTGAAGGCACACTACGGCGAGAGTTTCCCGGACAAGTTGCTTTTCCAGTATTTCGAAAAACAACAGACGCTGTGGCAAAAGAAGCTGGAGAAATGCCAGTCGCTTGTGGAAAAAGCCACCAAGCTGGCGGCGCTGCGGGTGAAGGACGGATGCTTCGGCCAATGCAAATACGACCCTGACGCGGGATTTCGTATGGAGGAATACCACAACCCGCTGCAACGGATTTTCGAGTGCTATCCGCGTGCACTGGCGATGGAACTCCGGATGCTGGAGCAGCTCTTGGGGACGCGCGTGACGCGGCGCGAACTGCCGGGAAGCGGATCGGCACCGCCACGGGTGGTTTTCGATATTCCGACTCTCGGCGTGCGTTGATAATTTTCCTGAATGTTCTTTCTGCTGTCGGCGTCGAAGCAGCCAGCACTTCCCCATTGCCATGAAAAATCCATATCTGATTACGGTTGCAGCGTTCGCACTGCTTTTCACTCCGAGCTGCGAGAGGAAATCCTCCGAGACAGCCAAGCACCTTGAGAAACTCCAGCGGAAAGCCAGCGCGGCGGAGGACCGGCAGAAGGAACTCGAACGGCAGTTGGAGGAGCAGAAGGTCGCCGCCGAGCGTGACTCCATCAAGCGCGATCGCCTTCAGATTGAAAACGACCGCGCGGCAATGGAGCGCGAGCAGGGTGATGCGGCGGCCGCAAAGGCTGAGGAAATCCGTAAGCGCGAGGAAACTCTCGCGAACCGTGAAGGAAAGTTAGAGCAGATCCAGGCGAATCTTGAGGAGAAGGAATCCGATCTATCAAGCCGGGGAGCGCAGCTCAACGAACGCGAGCGAGACCTGGCCGGACGCGAGGCGCTGCCATTCAAGGACGATGCACAACAGACGCAACCGGTGGGAGACTACGGCAATTTTTACGACTCGCTCTCCTCGTATGGTTCGTGGTTTGAAACGCCGGACTACGGCTACGTCTGGCAGCCGGTGGTGGTGAGCGATTCCAACTGGCGGCCCTACTCTCGCGGGCGTTGGATTTGCACGGATCGCGGCTGGACCTGGGTTTCCGACGAACCTTTCGGCTGGGCCACCTATCACTACGGCCGCTGGGCGCTGGTCCGTGGCCGCGGCTGGGTCTGGGTGCCGGGCACCGAATGGGCTCCCTGCTGGGTTTCGTGGCGTGAGAACGGCAGCCACATCGGCTGGGCGCCGCTGCCGCCGGAAACGATGGCCTATCGAAATCACCGCTGGGACTCGTCGGTGGATGTGCAGTTTGGAATCAGCGCGGGTTGGTTCAATTTTGTCGAATACCGTCATTTCGGCAGCCCGCTCTATCAATACTGTCTGCCGCTTTCACAGAACTCCGGTTACTACGGCTCGACCACGAACATCACTTATATCCATTTTGAAAATAACCAGGTGATCTGTGGTGGTCCGCGCTACAAGGATGCGTGCGACCGCATTGGCCGGCCGATTCCTTTCTGCAGACTGCAGATCGACCGCCATCCGCGTCCGGGCGGCCATGTCATCGGTACCCGGCCGCAGATCAAGGGTGACCGTCTGCTAGTCTCCGCACCTAACCTGGACGCCGACTGGAACGGCAGCCTGAAGCCTAATCGCATCAAGGGCCGCATGGATGCGATGGTGGTGGAGCGCAACGAACCGCTGCGCCCGGAGATCGCGGACCGCTATAAAAAGAACCGCGAGGAAAACCTGCGCATCGCTGATCGTTCGATCCAGCAATTGGGTGGTGCCGAAAATTTCCGCCAGCGGAGGATCGAACAGCTCGATGAGAACCGCAAGCAGGTGATAAGTGAAAACCGCACGCCGGACAAAAAACGCGAGGTGGTGAAAACCGATCCGGTTCCGCAGCCAGCCGATGTCCGGCCACAGGTGCCGGAGCGGGTCGAGCGCCCTGTGGAAGACAGGCCTAACGCTGGGACTGCGGAGCAGACGAGGATTGAGCCGCCCGTTGGAAATCGTCCGGGAACGTTGGATGGAAACGATTCGAGACGCCCCGGCATCGGCACTCCCGGTTCCTATCCGAGGGAAGGTCTGAGGCCGCAACAACCACGTCCGGCAGTTCAAAATCCCGCCGCCGATGCTCCGGACGAACCTACCCGTATCCAGCCGCGCGAGCCGAAGGAGCAGGTGAAGAGACCCGTGGAACAACCGCGAGTCGGTCCACAGGAGGACACGAACCAACGCCAGCGCCAGGCTGAAAAGATGCGCGAGGATCAGCAGAAACAGGCCGCCGATCAACAGCAGCGTGACACCGCTAAACAGCGCCAGCAGGAGCAGGCCCGGCAACAACAGCAGCAACAAGCGCGCGAAGAGCAGCAAAAGCAGCGCCAGGCGGAGCAGGCCCGCGATGCCCAAAAGCAGGCGATGGATTCACAGCGTGAACAGGCGCGCCAGCAGCAGGCACAGCAGCAGCGTGAAATGGAACGCTCCCGCCAGCAGGAGGAGGGCAACCAACGCCAGCAACAGCAGGAACAAGCCCGCCAGCAGGAGGAGGGCAACCAACGCCAGCAACAGCAGGAACAAGCCCGGCAACGTCAGCAGGACGAGAGCAGGAGCCAGCGTCAGGAGCAGGAAAAGGACGAGAAGGACAAAGCTGAACAGCGCAAGCGGAACCGCTGAACTTTTTCCGAACCTGCCTGTGAAAAGCGGAAGCTAGGTGCCTCCAGCATCACAACTTCTCTACGCGCTGTATCACGACTTCATTTCTTCACCTCGACCTGATAGTCGCCGAGCGCCCACTGGATCCCTGCCAGATAGTGGCGGACGACTTTCGGGTTCCAGTAGATCTCGTGGTTATGGCCGAGCGAGCAATAGAAGACACGGCCCTTCTCCCAGTGGCGCGCCCAGGCGATGCCGAAGTCGCCGTCGGTGCGCTTGATGCCCTTGACGGTCATGTCGGTTTTTTCGGTGTCCAGGCGCAGCAGCATGTGGACGGCTTTGGAATCGTAGGGCTCCTTGAGTTGATAGATCTCCTCGGGGAACTCGACGTTCTTCCCTTCGAACATGGCGACGAGCGGGTGCTTTTCCTGGCCTGGTTCGACTTTGACGCTGACCATCTGGTTGGCGTTCCAGGGATGGCCGTCGAAATAGCCGTTGATCATGCTGCCATATTCCGGCCATTCATAACAGGTATCGGTGGCGGCGTGGATGCCGATGAATCCACGGCCGGATTTCACGAAATCCATCAGGTTCTTCTTGTAACGTTCCTCGTTTTTGACGGCGGTTTCCTTCTCGGCGTCGGACATTTTCGCGAGTTCGTCTTTTTTTGGGGAAAAGACGTTCATCGTGGTGCTGAGGAAGCAGACGGCATCGTAGGTTTTGAGCTGGTCGATCTCGAAGTTGGCGAGGTCGTCGGTGATCACGGTCTCAAACGCGCCGGTTTTTTTGCCCATCTCAGTGAGGGCAACCTTTCCGGTGGCGATGGACCCGTGGCGGAAGCCGTTGGTTTTTGAGAAAACGAGGACCTTGCGGGGTTTCGCCGGTTTTGCGAAGGGCTTATCGGGCAGCGCGGCGGTGATTTTATCGAGCGCACCAGTGGGCGGCGCTTCGGGTTTCGGGGATTGAGCGGCGGCCGAGAGGGCGAGTGCTCCTAGGATTCCGGCAGGGATTAGTGATTTCATCAGGATAATCGGGAAAGGGTGGTTTCCGGCAGGCTTCCCAAACGTGGCGGGGCGAAGTTTTCTTACAAATGAGGCACCCGACGGGGCGGGGCGAGATTCAGGGTTGAGTCTGCCGCCGGATTCCGCGAAAACCACGCCGGATGAGAATTTTGGTCGTAGGCAAAGGTGGGCGCGAACACGCGTTGGTGAGGGCATTGGCGGAATCGCCGGGCAGTCCCGAGATGTTTTGTTTCCCTGGCAGCGAGGCGATTTTCCAACTTGCGAATCCGGTCGCTGCGGATGGCCTCGAATCGCTGGTAGAATGGATGAAATCGCACGCCATCGACCTCTGCGTGGCGGGCGAGGAAAGTTATCTGGTGAAAGGAGAAGGACTCGCGAACCTTTGCGCGAAGCACGGAATTCCCTGCTGGGGGCCGCCGAAGGAGTCCGCGCAACTGGAGGCGAGCAAGGAATTTGCCAAAGGTTTCTTGATGCGCAATGCCATCCCGACAGCGCGCGCCACTGCGACGGATTCGCTAGAAGAAGCAGTGGCCGCGATCGCCGGGGAATACCCGACGGTGCTGAAATTCGACGGGCTCGCTGCGGGAAAAGGCGTGGCGGTTTGTCCGGATGAGGCGTCGGCGCTGGAGTTTCTCGACGAGGTTTTCACGCAGCGGCGGTTTGGTCCGGGGCGGGTGCTAGTCGAGCAATGCCTGACCGGCCCCGAGGTCTCGGTGTTCGCCGCGATC
Source organism: Verrucomicrobiales bacterium (assembly GCA_038204755.1). Classification (GTDB taxonomy): domain Bacteria; phylum Verrucomicrobiota; class Verrucomicrobiia; order Verrucomicrobiales; family Akkermansiaceae; genus Luteolibacter. The sequence continues at coordinate 6,566 of JBBRCO010000131.1, read as the reverse complement.
ATCAATGACCACTATCTCATTTTTACTCCGGCCCGTGACTACAAGCGCGCTCTGGACGGCGACCTCGGTCCTAACACCGGCGGCATGGGCGCGGTGGCCAGCCGGCGTCTCGTCTCGCAGGAAATTCTCGACCAGATCGAAAAGGAAATCGTCCGGCCGACAGTCGCCGGGCTGCGCAAGGAGTCGCTGCCTTACCGCGGATTTCTCTACTTCGGCATTATGCTCACGCCGACCGGCCCACAGATCATCGAATACAACTGCCGCTTCGGCGATCCCGAGTGCCAGGCGGTGATGCCCATCGTCAAAGGCGATCTCGCGGCATTCTGCCTCGCCGGTGCTAATGGCGAACTCCGCGAGGATCTCATCAGTTTCGACGATGGCTGGAGTGTCTGCGTCATCCTTGCCTCCGCCGGTTATCCGGAAACTTCGCGCAACGGCGACCGCATTTCCGGCCTCGATGAAATCACCGATGCCCGCATCTATCACTCCGGCACGAAGCCAACCGCCGACGGCCAGTGGGAAACCAACGGCGGCCGTGTGCTCGCGGTGGTTTCCGGCGGAAGCACCCGCATGGAGGCCGTGGAAAAAGCCCACGCCGCCGCCGATCTCGTCCGCTTCGATGGACTCCAACGCCGCCGCGATATCGGCATTTTGAATTTTGACTGACACCCACATGGAACTCACGCTAACAGCCGAAGACATCGCCGCCGGAGTGGAACGCCTCGCCGAGGCCATCCGCGAAAGGAATCCGGACAAACCCATCTGCCTCGTCGGCATCCGCAGCCGTGGCGATGAAGTGGCGGAGCGTGTGCTCACGCTGCTTTCCTCGGACGACCGGGAACTGAATTTCGGCGTGCTCGACATTTCGCTCTATCGGGACGATTTCGAACACCTCCTCACGAACCCCTCGCTGCAGGAAAGCGACATCCCGTTTCCGATAGATGACGCGCACGTCATCCTTGTTGACGACGTGCTTTTCACCGGCCGCACCATCCGCGCCGCGCTCGACGCACTTTCCGACTACGGCCGCCCGGCGAAGGTCGAGCTCGCCGTGCTGATCGACCGCGGCCACCGCGAAATGCCGATCCAGCCGGATTATGTCGGCATCGTTCTCGACACCCGGCGGCTCGACCATGTATTGGTATCCCTCGAAGGGACGGACGGGACTGATCAGGTCCAGGTCGTCGAGAAAAAAACACCATGAGCCTTCTGCCGCAGCGCAAGAAATCCGCCGAAGAGATCGCGAAACTCCGCGATACTCTCGGCATTCCCGGCCAAGCCCCGGCCGTGGAAAAGCCGCCTGCGACCGAGCCTGCCAGCGCGGTCGCTTCCCGTCCCCTGGCGGAAATTCCCAAAGCGGAACGCACCGCCAAAGCACCCGCTCCGAAGCCGAGCCCGCCGCTGCCGGAGGCTCCCGCACCGGAGCCGGATAGCCCGTCGCTTCCTCCAGTGACTGATATGGCGCCATTGCCGGTCCTAACTTCGCGGGGTCTGCGTCCGGTCCGCTCTTTGAAACGTTCCGAGCGCGTTCCAGTGCTGCCGGTCGATGCACCGGTGAAAATCACTCCGGCGGTCGTCGCGCCCGGCCCGCATGCTGGGAAGGTCGTCCACTCGCTGCGCAAGTCTGAGCTAGTCCCGCTAACTCCCGCCGATGTCCACACGCCACCAGCGGATTCGAAACTCCCGGTCCACCGTCACAGCGACCGGGAATTGAACGAACTCCGCCGGCAGTCCGCGATCAGCCAACAGGGGGCCGCGGCTCCGTTCACCGGCATGTCCGCGCACCTCGCGCTGATCATCCCGGGCTATCTGCTCACCATCGCCGCTGCGGCGTGTTTCTACTACTACGAACTCGCCATCAGCATCACCGCCGGTTGCGTGGCCATCGCGCTGCTGATCGCGGTCTTTATCTATCTGAAAAAACCGCTCTCCCGCCACCACGCGGCTTTCATCTCGGTGATCTCCCTGTTCGTGATCGTCTTCGGCGCGCTCCATTATTTTCCCCAACTCCAGCATGGCACGTAAAGACCTACTCGACATCGTTTCCCTTGACCGCGCGGAAATCGAACACCTCCTTGAACAGTCCATCCCTTTCAAGGAACTCTTCACCCGTTCCGTGAAAAAAGTCCCCGCGCTCAAGGGAAAATCCGTCCTAACCCTTTTCTACGAACCCAGCACCCGCACCCACTCGTCATTCGAGGTCGCCGCGAAAAGGCTGTCTGCAGATGTCACGAATTTCGACGTCGCACAATCCTCCATCACAAAAGGTGAGTCCGTTAGGGAAACCATCGAGACCCTCCAGGCGATGCGCACCGACTACATCATCGTCCGCCACAAGGCGCCCGGCCTGCCCGCGATCATCGCCCGCCAGACGAAGGCCTCCGTCATTAATGCGGGCGACGGCTCCCACGCCCATCCCACGCAGGCACTGTTGGACGCCTTCACGATCAAGGAGAAATTCCCCGATCCCACCGGCATGCGCGTGCTTATCATCGGGGACATCCTGCACTCCCGCGTCGCCCGCTCCACCAGTTCCATCCTGAAAACACTCGGTGTGGAAGTCGCCCACCTCGGCCCCGGATCACTGGTGCCGAAGACCGGCCCGCAAAACATCCGCCGCTTCACCGACTATAAGGAAGCCATGTCTTGGAAGCCGGATTTCGTCTATCTTCTCCGCGTCCAGATGGAGCGCCAGGACGCCCAGTTTTTCCCCAGCCTCCGCGAATACCATCGCCTCTACGGCATCACTGATGCCCGCCTCGCTGATATCCGCGACCGCGGCCTATACCTCATGCACCCCGGCCCCGTGAACCGCGGCGTCGAGCTCTGCGATGCGGTGATGGACTATGAGCGCAGCCTGATCAACGACCAGGTCGAGAACGGAATCGCAGTTAGGATGGCCGTGCTCTACTGGCTCAAGCCGGGCGGTGAGAGCGAGTGAGCGGCCCGTTCGCCAGGCGCGGCTGATGATCCGGCACAGCCGAAAATCCGGGTTGCCCTGCGGCGGCGGATGGCGTGAAGTCGGGACGTGCGCCACGAACCGATTTCCCCAGACTTTCTCACTCGCAATCGTGAAAACCTGCGGGCCCTGCTCAAGCCGAACAGCATGGTCATCCTCCATGCGAACGACATCTACCCGACCAATGCCGACGGCACGCTGCCGTTCAGGCAGAACAGCGATCTGTTCTATCTGACCGGTGTCGATCAGGAAGAAACCACGCTCCTCCTCATGCCGGATGCGGTCGATCCGAAGGAGCGCGAGATCCTGTTCATCAAGGAGACCAGCGAACTCATCGCCATTTGGGAAGGGGAGAAACTCACGAAAGAGCGGGCCCGCACCGCCACCGGGATCGAGCGCATCGAGTGGGCGCATTCGTTCGAGGGATTTCTCCATCGCATGGCCCCGCAGGTGGGGCATATCTATCTGACGACCAACGAACACCTCCGCGCCAGCGTCGTCGTGGAAACCCGCAACGCGCGATTTATCAAGGATTGCCAATCCCGCTATCCGCTGCACCGTTACGAGCGCCTCGCGCCGTTGCTGCATCGCCTGCGCATCACCAAGGACAAGGAGGAGATTAAATTCCTGCAGAAGGCCTGCGATATCACGGAAGCCGGCTTCCGGCGCTTGCTGGAATTCATCAAGCCGGGCGTCGGCGAGTGGGAGATCGAGGCGGAGCTGCTGCACGAGTTCGTCCGCCGTGGCTCGCGCGGTTTCGCCTATGCGCCTATCATCGGCACCGGGAAAAACGCCTGCGTGCTGCACTACGTGGAAAACGACAAGGTCTGCCAGGACGGCGATATGGTGCTGATGGACGTGGCCGCCGAATATGGCGGCTGGGCCTCCGATCTCACACGCACGGTGCCGGTAAACGGGAAATTCACAAAACGCCAGCGTGAGGTTTATAACGCCGTCCTGCGTGTCTTCCACGGAGCTAACAGCATCCTGCGCCCCGGCAACACGCCGATGGAATATCAGAAACAGGTCATCGAGCTGATGGAACGCGAACTCGTGAACCTCGGCCTCTTCTCCGCGAAGGAGGCCCGCGAGCAAGGCCAGGACAAGGCGCTCGTAAAAAAGTATTTCATGCACGGCACCTCGCACCACCTTGGCCTTGATGTACACGACGTCTGCCCGCCGCACGAACCGTTTGCGGAAGGCATGGTCTTCACCATCGAGCCCGGCATCTACATCCGCGGGGAGAACTTGGGCTTACGCATCGAGAATGACGTGGTCGTCGGCAAGGACGACAATTTCGACCTCATGCGCAACATCCCGATAGAAGCCGACGAAATCGAAGCGCTGATGCGGAGATGAGGACCGGGGACATTCCTGTCTCTTCTTCAACCCAATCCCTCACAGAATTTCTCAAACGCGCGGATCTCCTCCTCGCTCGCCACCCCGGCAACAATGTGTCCGGCGAGGCTGCGGGCGATGGCCGAGTTTGCGGCAGGAAGCATCAAGCCATCGATCAACGCTCGCGATCAACCGTCCCTCACGCAGGATCGCCTGCGCCAAGGGATTGTTCTCAAACGAGACTTTAGATTTCGTTTTCTCAGCCTTGCTTGAAGCCTACTCCCAAACCATCCGCACGGCAAGATTCCAAGGCGTCGTGGGGAAAGAATAAGAATTGGAATTTTCAACCACAATGGAAGCCCTTACCATCCCCGCATGATTGGAATCGTATTAGGATCGGGATTGGGACCACTGGCGGATGCTGTGGTCGTCGAGCGTGAGGTTTCATTTGCCGATGCTGGCCTCCCCGCCTCCTCGGTGCCCGGGCATGCGGGGAAATTCGTCTTCGGGAAACTGGCAGGAACTTCCGTCGTCCTGATGAAAGGCCGCATCCATCTTTACGAAGGTCACGCGCCGCGACTCGTCACCACCGGCGTGCGCTGGATGGCGGAGCAGGGGGTTCAAAAACTCATCCTCACCAACGCCGCCGGCACGCTCAATCTCGGTTTCGCTCCAGGCACCTGGATGATGCTCAGCGATCACCTCAACCTCACCGGCACCTCTCCCCTCGAAGGCGCGGATTTCATCGACATGTCCGTCGCCTACGACACCGCCTGGCGCACCGAATTTCTAGCAGCGGCAGGCGCTTCCGGCATGCCGCTCCACGAAGGTGTCTATGCCGGCCTGCGCGGCCCGCAATACGAAACTCCCGCGGAAATCCGCATGCTCCGCACCCTCGGCGCGGACGCGGTGGGCATGAGCACTGTTCTGGAAACCATCCAGGCGCGTTCGCTTGGTATTCCCGTCGCTGCATTTTCCTGTCTCACGAACTGGGCCGCTGGCATCACCCCCGCGCACCTGGATCACCAGGAGGTGTTGGAAACCGGCAAACAAGCGGCGCAGGCGATGATCGGTTTACTCTCGCAGGTGCTTTGTGAAAAATACGTGAAGGACACCTAATCTCTCGCAATTGCCTGACAAGCGGGCCAATTGTTATCGCTATCGCCCGTGTATCTGATTCGGCTCTGGAGGTCGTATGTCAGGGCGGGCTTTCGAAACTCACCGGCATGACCATGCTACCCCAACCACCGCCCGATGCTCCGGCTCCGCCGCCGTCCGAAGCGGCGGCCCTTTCGCAGAAGAAATGGAAATTGCTTTGGCGTGTGGGGCTGGTTTCGGTTGTTGGCCTCGTTGGTCTCGTGCTAACCGCTCCTTTGATGATTCGCAGTCGTGTGAAGACTTCTCAGACCGAGGCGGTGAACAACGCGCGGCAGATCGGTCTGGCGCTGTTCGAATTTGAGACTGAATATGGGAGGCTGCCTGATGTGAGCACGGTCGCAGCGGTCCAGACGAAGACCTCTACTCGCCTGAATCTCGGCACGAAGTCATCGAATGATTTCTTCCGGCAGTTGTTGGCTGCGGGGATCGCTCAAAGTGAGCAGATGTTTTACGCAAAAATCGCTGGAACCCGGAAACCCGATGGCGTGGTTAGCAAAGGTGATGCATTGAAAAAAGGAGAGTGTGGATTTGCCTATCTGGCGGGGCTTTCTTCCCACGGCAACCCGTCACGACCACTCGTCGTCACGCCCTTGATTCCCGGAACTGATCGATTTGATCCCACGAAGTTTGATGGCAAGGCGGTCATTCTTAAAATGGACAATAGCGTGACATCAATGTTCATCGGCAAGGACGGTCATGTGATGGTGGCAGGGAAAAACCGGCTCGATCCGACGAATCCGGTTTGGAGTGAGGAAGATCAATTTGTGATCGCTTGGCCGGAGTAAAGGATTTTGATTCGCATGTAGCAGGTGCGTGAGCTTCTGTTGTTATGTATTTGATGAACCCGCCGCAGGCTGGAACTTTGGAGTGCGGTGAGAATCACCGCTTTGAGAGGCGGTGTGACTTGATCGAAGTTCGTCAAAACCATCCAAAAGTTCCGCATTCATGCCTTTTTATCCCACAAACGAGTCTCAGAACACCTTACTCCTGTGAAATTGGATTGACATCATCTTTGGGTTCGAGGGGCGCTGGTTTGGTTGTTAGAGCATAGTGCAGGGTGAGTTCGGTTCCGGGGAAGACGATTTCCATTTCGTTGAGTTGACTCAACAGG
>JBBRCO010000130.1:0-12024 GCA_038204755.1 Verrucomicrobiales bacterium | reverse complement strand
GCAGAGCGCGCTGCCGACTTGTTTCATCGGACCGGCGAGTTCGACGTTTGCGGATTTGAGCATCGCGTCAACGCCAACGACGAGACAGGCGAGGCCACGGGTTTCGAGAAGTCCAACTGCTTGTTTGGCCATGGTAGTATTAGTTTGGTGTGAATGGTTAGGTGTGAGAATCAGGAAAGTTTACGAAAGACTTCGCGGGCGAGGACCAGCTCCTCGTTGGCGGGGATGACGATGATTTTAACGAGCGAATCGTCGTCGCTGATGACGGTTTCTGTGGCACTGCAGGCTTCGTTTTCATCGGGATCCAGCAGAATGCCGAAGCTTTCGAGGTTCTTGCAAACCGCAGCGCGGATGGTGGCACCGTTTTCGCCGATGCCAGCGGTGAATACGAGGGCGTCGAGACCGCCGAGTTCGAGTTGGAAAGCGCCGATCCAATGGCGGATCGAGTGAACAAGTGCGTTGATCGCGAGCCGTGCGTCTTCGTTTCCAGCTTCGGCGGCGGCATTGACGTCGCGGATGTCGTTGGAAACTCCGGACAAACCTAGCAGGCCGGATTCCTTGGTGAGCTGGCGTTCGGCTTCATCGAGCGAGATGCCGAGCGTGCGCATGGCGTAAGGAATCGCACCGGAATCGAGCTCACCCACGCGGTTGTTCTGCGGCAGGCCGCTCTGCGGGGAAAATCCCATGCTGGTGCCGATCGCGACGCCGTTGCGGATGCCAGTAACAGAACTGGAACCGCCGAGGTGGCAGGAAATGACACGCAGCGGCCGGCCGCTAACGGGTTGTGGTCCGTCGAGATAAAGGCGACGGGCGATTTCCGCCACGTCCGGGCGGTCGCAGAGTTCGGCGGAGCGTTCCGCGATGAACTTGTGGCTTGCGCCGTGGAAACCGTAACGGCGGATGCCGATGTCACGCCAGGCGCGGGGAATCGCGTAATGAGCCGAGGCCGGCGACGTCCACTGATAGAACGCGGTTTCAAACAACGCGACGAGGCGGGCTTTCGGCAGCGATTTCTCGAACTGGCGGATGCCAGCCGCGTAGGGCGGGTTGTGTGCTGGAGCGACGGCGGTGAAGCCATCGAGCGCATCGATCACCTTTTGATCGGCGATCACACAACCACTGAGATCCTTGCCGAGAACGGTCTTGAAACCGACGGCATCGATCTCGTCCGGGCTGCTGATGATGCCATCGCGCTGAAGGGTGGCGAGCGCATCCTCGATCACGGCGGCATAGTCCGTCACCCGTTCATAGCCGCCCTTGGCGATGTCGTTTCCGCCGCTCTCATCCATGCGGAAGAGGCGGTATTTGAACGACGTGGAGCCAAGGTTGGCGACGAGAACGAGCATTGTTAATTTGAAATTTGAGATTTCAGATTTGAAATCAGCTAATCCAGGTGCCGAGCTTCGATAGATCGTCGTGCGGACGTGGGATGATCTGGACCGAAGTGACTGTGCCGATGTTGGAAGCAGCGGCGGCGGCGGCGTCGAGGCCGGCTTTGACTGCTGCGACGTCCCCGGTGAAGAATCCGGTGACGAGACCGGAGCCGATTTTATCCCAGCCGGTCATTCTGATGTCAGCGGCCTTGAGGGCAGCGTCCGAGGCTTCGATGAGGGCGACGAAACCTTTGGTTTCGATAATGCCGATTGCTTGTTTGGCCATGGTTTTAAGGTAGTGGATGGTTGAGAGTTGATAGTAACTCAGTCGATTCCGAACTGGCTGAGAAGATCGGCGTGCGGACGGGCGATGACGTGCGATGAGACGAGCTCGCCGACGCGGCCGGCTGCTTCGGCTCCGGCATCGACGGCTGCTTTCACGCTGCCGACGTCACCTTTGACGAGGACGGTGAGGAATCCCCCGCCGGTTTGGATTTGTTTGACGAGGGTGACGTTGGCGGCTTTCGCCATCGCGTCGGTGGCTTCGACGCTGCCGACGTAGCCTTTGGTTTCGATCATGCCGAGTGCGGTGCTCATGGTGTTGGTTGGTGATGGTTTGGATTGGGATTATTTGATCAGTTCGCAGAAAGTGTCTGGCTTGAGGCCGCAGGCGTTGCCCTCATCGGTGTCGATGTGGACTTCGTTTTTAAACGATGGATCCACGCGGACGACGAGATTGTCGAATGTCATGCCGAGCGGGCCGTGGACTTTGAGTTTCATGATGTCCAAGTGTTTCACGCCGTAGAACTCCGCGTCCTGCGGATTCATGTGGGCATGCGGCTGGGCGCGGATGACGCCTTCATCGAGTTGGAAATAGCCGTGCGGGCCCATCACCATACAGCCGGGAGTGCCCGCGATGTCGCCGGACATGCGGACCGGGATATCGAATCCGAGGGCGATCGCGTCGGTGTAGGCGAGCTCTACCTGATTCAGATTCCGGCACGGTCCGAGGATGCGGAGGTTGGAAATGATTCTGCTTCTCGGCCCGATCAGCGTGATGTACTCCTTCGCCGCGTATTGGCCTTCCTGATAAAGCCCTTTCATCGGCGTGAGCTTGTGGCCGGGGCCAAAAAGCGCTTCGACGGCATCTTGGGTGAGATGGCAATGACGGGCTGAGATATTGACCAGCAGTGCATTAGGTGCCTTCGACGCCGCTGGCAACGCGATGCCCAGCCGGGAGTAAACCTGCTCGCGAACAAGGTGTTCGACGATTGCTCGGGGCGTGGATTGGGAAATCGGAGCGGCCATCTGTGACTTCGGTTTCGTTGGATTTGATTGACAAGTCAACACAAAACCCAAGAATACCCAAAGAAACACAGAAAAACACGAATCTTGCTCGCCATCGACCGCCAACGCCGAATTTTGGACCTGCTCAGCCAAGCGGATTCCCTGCGCACCATTGAAACTGCCCTGGAACTAGGCGTCACGGACGAAACGGTGCGCAAGGATTTCGAAATGCTTGAAAAACGCGGCGAGCTGATCCGCATTCACGGTGGAGCCAGCCGTCATGAGAAAGTTCGCGAGGAACTCCCCTTCAACGAGCGCCAAGCGGTCCGCCGCGGCGAAAAGCTCGCCATCGCGAAGGTCGCCGCCAGCCGGATCCAGGCAAACGAAACCATTTTTCTCGATGCCAGTTCGACCGTGCTGACTCTCACCGGGTTCCTACCCGATCTCCCGCTCACCATTCTAACGAACGCACTCAACGTCTTCACCGCTCTATCTGATCGCCCGAATCTCGACCTCATCTGTACCGGTGGACTCTTCGACCCGAAATCCCGCTCGTTCGTCGGCCTGACTGCGGAGAAATCCCTCCAACGCTATAACATCCACCGCATGTTTTTTTCAGGAAACGGCCTGCACCTCGAGCGCGGCGTGAGCGAGAGCAACTCCCGCCAAGCGGCGTTCAAGGAGCGCGTCATCGCCAGCGCGCAGGACGTTGTTTTCCTCGCCGACCATTCGAAACTTGGCCAAAAAGCCGCGTTTTTCTTCGCCGGAGTCGCCGATCTGAGCTGCCTCATCACCGACAAGGCAGCCGATCCCGAGTTCGCCGATCAACTCCAGAAAAGTGGTGTCGAGGTCCTCTGCGGCGAGTAAAACGCACCGGTCCTGCGCAATCCCCCGTATTCCCAACACCTTTCGATTCGGTCCTTGGCAAACGCCTGTTTTACCTATCTAAATATTTCCATGCGACAGCGTTCAACCGCAGTCCTATGATTAGCGCATCCCAAACCCCAAAGACGATCCACCATTCATGAGAACTGAGTCCTCGCCCGTCTGCGAATTCACGGCATTCGCACGCGCCTGGCTCCGCGCTCCGCTCAAGGTGGGGGCGATCGTCCCCTCCGGCCCGGTGCTGGCGAGGGCGATTACTTCGGAAATTTCCTCCACCACCGGTCCCGTGCTCGAACTCGGCCCCGGCACCGGAGTATTCACCAAGGCGCTCCTTGCCCGCGGTGTTTCCGCCAAAAACCTCACACTCCTTGAATACGATCCGAAACTGGCGAAGCTCCTCTGCGAGCGGTTTCCCGGCGTCCGGATCATCTCCGCCTGCGCCACGAAACTCGAAAGCCTCGATCTGTTTGATGAAAACGGCGTCGGCGCGATCGTCAGCGGACTTCCCCTGCTCTCAATGCCTCACAGCGTGATCCAAAGCATTCTCGACGGCGCGTTTTCCCAACTCCGTGACGGCGGCACGATGTATCAGTTCACCTATCGCCCGCTCTGCCCCGTGCCGCGCAAGGTCATGAAGCATCTCGATCTGAAAAGCGTCTGCACCAGCTTCTCAATGCGCAATCTGCCACCCGCCTGGGTGTTCGCGATCCGCAAGAGAAGCCTGCTTTGCTAGATCAGAGCTTGAGGAAATTTTCCAACAGCTTCTTGCCGTCCTGAGTCAGGATGGACTCCGGGTGGAACTGGACGCCGTGTACCGGATATTCCTTGTGCGTCAGCCCCATGATCTCCCCTTCCTCCGTCCACCCGGTGATTTCAAGGCAGTCCGGCAACGTCTCGCGCTTCACGATCAGCGAGTGGTAGCGCGTCGCTTCGAACGGACTCGGCATTCCGGCGAACACGCTTTTTCCCGAATGATGGATCGGCGAAGTCTTGCCGTGCATCAGCCTATCAGCACGGACCACGTCACCGCCGTAAACCTGGCCGATCGACTGATGGCCGAGACACACGCCGAGGATCGGAGTCGTCGCGCCGAGCTTTTCGATCAGCTCGCAGGAAATCCCCGCCTCTGTCGGCGTGCAAGGGCCGGGCGAGATGCAAATGCGCTCTGGCTTCATCGCAATCACGTCATCCACCGTCAGCACATCGTTGCGGAAAATCTTCATCTCCGCACCGAGCTCGCCAAAGTATTGGACGAGATTATAGGTGAACGAATCGTAGTTATCGAGAATGAGGAGCATGGGAAATATGTGGATTAAAAGTTTTTTTCAACCGCGGATGGACTCAGATACACACCGATGGAAGAAGGGATAAGAAATGAAGTAATCTTCTGAACCCGATCATCAAAATAGCATCTGCGCTCATCTGCGTATATCTGCGGTCAATTCCTCATTATGAATTTTCAGGCCCCAGCGTGCGGGCCAGCGCGATGGCGCTCAGCAGCGCCTTCGCCTTGTTGACGGTTTCCACGTATTCATTCGTAGGATCGGAATCGGCCACCACTCCCGCTCCGGCCTGCACGTAGGCCTTGCCGTTTTTCAGCAGGCAGGTCCGCAGCGTGATGCAGGAATCGTGCGAGCCATCAAAGCCGAAATACCCCACCGCGCCGGCATACGCGCAACGCTTGTTTTTCTCCAGCGAGTTGATGATCTGCATCGCCCGGATCTTCGGCGCACCGCTAACGGTTCCTGCTGGAAACGTCGCCCGCAGCACGTCGTAGGCGCTGTGGGACGGATCGAGATCTCCTGAGACATTGGAAACAATGTGCATCACATGGCTGTAGCGCTCCACGATCATGAAATCATCCACCCTCACCTTGCCGTGTTTCGCGATGCGGCCCACGTCGTTGCGCGCAAGATCCACTAACATCAGATGCTCCGCGCATTCCTTCGGATCCTTCATCAGATCGTCCGCCAGCGCATCATCTTCTTCCGGAGTCTTCCCGCGAGGTCGAGTCCCGGCGATCGGGCGGATGTCGATGCGACCGTTGATCGACCGCACATGCACTTCCGGCGAACTGCCGACCAGTGCGAAATCCCCCAGCTCCAAAATGAACATGTAAGGCGACGGATTCACAAACCGCAGCGCCCGATAGAGATCCACCGGCGGTCTATCGAAATCCGTCTCAAACCGCTGGCTCGGCACGAATTGGAAAATATCCCCCGCTTTGATGAACTCCTTGCCCGCCAGCACGATCGCCTCGTATTCCGCCTGCGTTGTATTGCTCGTCGCCTCGGCCGGCGTCACTTTCACCAGCCCGTTGAGCGCCGGCACATGGAACGGCCGGTTTAAAATTTCCACGATCGCCGCGATCCGCCCACGCGCCGCCAGATAGGCCTCCTCGTGGGTCGGAAACTCATCGATGAACGCGTTCGCAATCACCTGCAAGCGCCGCAACCGGTGGTCGAACACCAGCAGCGTGTCCGCCAGCATGAACATCGCGTCCGGGATTCCCAAAACATCCGGCGGCGGCGATCCCAGCGTCGGCTCGAACTGCCTCACCGCGTCATACGAAAGATAGCCCACCATCCCGCCGGAAAACTGCGGCAGCGCCCCGTGAGTCACCGGCTGGTAAATCGCCATTTCCCGCTCCAGCGCCGCCAGCACATCGTCCTCCACGGAAAACGTGCGCACTTTCGCACCCTCGCGGATCGTGATTTCCTTCTCCCGCGCCTCGAAAACCAGCCGCGGTCCGCTACCGACAATCGACCACCGCCCGCCCTTCTCCGTGCTTTCCGCGCTTTCCAGCAGGAATGAATGACGATTATCCCGCAATTTCAAATAAGCGGATAAAGGGGTCTCGAAATCCGCCGCGAGCTGGGTGTAAACGGGCACGACATTGCCCCGCTTCGCCAGCTCAGCGAAGATTTCCAAAGATGGCTCGACCGGAATGGAACTCACAACGCCGCGAAGCATGCCCGGGAAATCCGTCAGGGCAAGCCCGGAGCACCACCTTTCCCGCCCGCCGTTCGGTTTCAAAAAACAGTCGCTGCCCGCCTCGCAACACTTCACTTTTCAGCCTGGCTAAGCACCACTAACGCAATGCACTTGCGTATTCACTCCAGCGCGCCAGCTTCCCTGCATGTTTCGCGTTCTCCTTGCCACTCTGACTCTTGGCTTTGTCCCCGCTTCCGCAGTTGAGCTGAAAATCGCGGTCCTGCATCCTCTTTTGGGCGACATCGCGCGCAGCATCGGCGGAGACCAAGTGAAGGTGGTGGACCTGATCGGCCCCAACGGCGATCCGCACCATTTCGAACCGAAACCCGAGGATCTCAAACAGGCCGAAGGAGCCACGATCTACCTGGCCGCCGGGATGGGGCTGGAAAGCTATCTGCCGAAACTCAAGGCAATCATCGTAAACAAAGCGAATCTGATCGAGGTCGGAGCCACTCTACCCGCACTCGAAGGTGCCTGCGATCACGAGGGCCTCGAAACAGCTCACCCGCACGAACTCGATCCGCACTGGTGGCATTCGATCAATCTTTTCCGCCGGGCGACCTCCGTGGTGGCAGATGCGTTTGTCGCTGCGGCACCCGGGAACACGGAGTTTTTCAGAAAAAACGCAGCCACCTACCGCAGCCAGCTCGATGACCTCGAACGCTGGTCGAAACGGGAAATTTCCAAAATCCCCCGTGACAAACGCCAGCTCGCCACCGCCCACGCGGCGTTCAATTACTTCTGCAAGGACTTCGGCTTCACCCCCCACCCCGTGCAGGGCCTCAACCGCGAGCAGATGCCGGACCCGAAGCAACTCGCCACCCTCATCGGCGAACTTAAAAATGCCCGCGTCGCCGCCATTTTCCCTGAAACGGAATCCAACCCGAAGATCCTCCAAACCCTCACCCGCGACACCGGTATCCGCCTCGCGGAGGCACTGATCGCTGATGGAGTCGGCGTGAAAAGCTACGAGGAGATGTACCGTCACAACGTGGAGGCGATCGTGAAGGCCCTGGCCCCGCCCACTAACTGAAACGCCACGGTTGATTCCCGCACGGCGGCCATGCATCATGCGCAGCGTTCCGCAAAACGAATGCTCACTCTCTTAAAAATCCGTAATCTCGCTCTCGTCGATGAACTCGCTTGGGAACTCGGCCCCGGCCTCATCAGCGTCACCGGAGAAACCGGCGCAGGCAAATCCGTCATCGTCGGTGCGCTCAAACTAGTGCTCGGCGAACGCGCGGAAAAAAACCTGATCCGCACCGGCGAGGACAACTGCTCGGTGGAGGCGGTTTTCGAACTCAAGGATCCTTCCCAAATCAACGCCATCCTCGCAGACGGCGGGCTCGATCCGTGCGACGACACCCAGCTCATCATCCGCCGCGTGATCGGCCAGACCGCGAACCGCCAGTTCATCAACGACTCCCCCGTCACCCTCACCTTGTTAAAGCGCCTCGGCGAACACCTCGTGGACCTCCACGGCCCGCACGACCACCAATCGCTGCTCTCCGTGGAGCGCCAACTAGCCATGCTCGATGCCTACGCCGGTGCCGAGAATGCCGTTTCCAACTACCGCGAGTCCTACCGTGCCTGGCGGGCGAAATCCGCAGAGCTGGAAGAAATCCGCCACGCGGAAAACGCCAGCGAACAAGAGCTGGATCTGCTCCGCTATCAGCTTCTGGAAATCGACGGAGCCAACCTGATGCCTGAGGACGAACAGGACCTCGAAGACCGCTGGCGGCGCGCATCGAACTCCACCCGCCTCGTCGAAGCCGCAGCCGCCGCAACCGCTTCCTTGAATGGCGACGACGGAATTCTCGAACGCCTGTCCGAAGTCCAGCGCCTCGTGCGGGATTTGGAAAAACTCGATCCGTCCATCCGCGAACGAACCGCTTCCCTGGAGACCGCCTGTCTCGAACTCCAGGACCTCGAAGGCAACCTCGCCGACTACGCCGACGAGTTGGACATCAATCCGGCAGAAGCCGCCAATCTCGAAGAGCGCGTCAATCTGTTGGAGTCACTGAAACGGAAATACGGCACCTCGCTTACCGACGTCCTCGCCCGCCGCGATGCCGCTGCCGCCCGTCTGGACACGATCGAGAACCGTGGCGAGAAACTTGAAACGCTCAAGCACGAGCTCGCCGCCTGCCGCACGGCTCTCGAAGCTAACGGAAAATCATTGGGCACCACCCGCAAAAAAGCGGCACCGAAGCTGGCGAAGGAAATCGCCTCGCAGCTCATGGATCTCGGATTCAAACAATCATCGTTCGAAGCGCCTCTGAAAGCGCTCGCGGATCCCGGACCACAAGGGCTGGAATCGATCGAATTCCAGTTCGGGCCAAATCCGGGCGAACCGCTGCTGCCATTGCGGCAGATCGCGTCCTCCGGTGAAATCAGCCGCGTGATGCTGGCGGTGAAGTCCGCTCTGGCAGATCAGGACGCGACGCCGTTGATGGTTTTTGACGAGATCGACGCGAACGTCGGCGGCGAGGTGGCGCGGGCTGTTGGAAGGAAAATGGCGGCACTCGGCACACGCCATCAGGTGGTGGCGATCACCCACTTTCCGCAGGTCGCGGCAACGGCGGCGCATCATTTCGTCGTCGAAAAGGAAGTCTCCGGCGGCCGGACACGTTCACGGCTGTTTCCGGTGAGCGGGGAAACACGAATCCAGGAACTCGTCCGCATGTTAGGCGGTGGTGGTGAACAGGCGCGGGCGATGGCCGCCTCACTCTTGAATCCGTAAATGATCCGCACTTACAAAGCAGTTCCCCAAGCCCTCGAGACCACCTCGCGGGATCTCGCTGCTTCGTTAGGGATTCCGTGGCGTGAAACGGGAATGCCGAAACTCGTGATCGGCCGGCGGGAATGGATCGCCCTGCCCGAACTGGGAGTCTCACCCTTGAACGCAAAAACCGACAGCGGCGCGCGCAGCTCCAGCATCCACGCGGAGGAGGTCGTATTGTCCGAGGATGAGAAAGTCGTGCGGTTCACCACCGTCACCCACTACAGCGAGCGGATCTCCTGCGAGGCTCCGATCGCGAGGATCGCCCGAGTCCGCAGCTCCACCGGCAAGGCGAAGAAGCGGATTTTCATCCAGACCACTGCGGTGTTGCCGGGCGGATTCAGTTGGAGCATTCTCATCAGCCTGGCGAACCGTTCGGTCATGCTCTGCCCCATGTTGTTAGGAAGGCGCGCGCTTTCCGGCTATTTCCTGATCGATCCGCAGGGCGCGCATTTATTAGGCCCGCGCAGGCAGCTTCCCGGATACCGGATCAAACCGAAAGACGCGGATCGAAGCTGAAGATTTTCGGCGAGGCCTGCTTCAACCCCCGCATGCGCGGGTGGAGCGGATTGAGGAGCAGCGAGTGTTCCTCGGGAATCAGCACGCTCGGGAGAACCAGCGCGAGTCCCCTGCCCGCCCGCAACCATTCCGAGCCATAGGCCTGCGCCGCCGAGGAAGATGGCTGAGCCCTCCAATTGCCGGGGAGATCGGATGGGGAAACATTTTCCAGCCAGTCGCCGGGAATTTCCAGATCGATCACGATCCAGTTCAGCAGCCGTGCCTCGCGCGGGGCGTGAACGAGAATTTCCAAAGCGGCGAGCGCACGTGATTCCGCCAGATAGACGGCGGGAGTATTCGGCGAATTCCAGCGCCCGCCATAACGCCGCGCGCCCTCACCGTCCATCGCCGTGGCCGACCAGCGTTCCTGCACAATGCGGTGAAAAACCATGATCAGGAAAAAACGCCATGTTCCAGACGCCCCAACAACGCATCCACCTCGCGGGCTCCGATCTCGGTATCCGCATAGTCCAGCGGGCACTCCCCTTTGAATGCCGGTGCCGGAGAAACCAACCAAGAGCGCGCCCCCCCGGCGCCCCCCAGCGCCGCCATCGCATGGGTGAGCAGCCTGGCGTAGCGGACGAGGCGATCTGACTCGGCCCGGTCCAGCACACCGGTTTTTTTCCGGCGATGGAGAGTGGCTCGGGACATTCCCAGCAATGCACCCAGCCGCTCTTCCGTCACTCCCAGCATCTCCTGCGTGGCATGAAACTCCGCAAAAGGAAGTCCATCCCGGACGCGATCAATCATGTAAGCCGCTTCCGGCTCTCGGACAAACGACGATTGATCCTTGGGAAAATCAAAGTAGCTGATCGGCTTATTCGGCTCCATGTGGATCATCCTAAAGCCTCAAATGAATCACCACAAGAAATTTGATCAAAAACGGCCAGCCGAATGAACGACTGGCCGTTTTAAGAGCGGAGAATAGGCCATTTGCGTGAGGGGCGGATCTGGTCAAAGGGTCCAGTCCTCGCAATTCAAAAAATGAACCACACCCTGTTAATGCGCCTGGACCGGTCGCAGAGACCCCGCCGCACCATGAAGCCGTTCGCCCCCCCGATCCCCAAAAGTCCGGCCTATTCAGGCGTTTCCGGGAAAATCCGTGCATTTTATTTCGGCCCTACAGCCCTCCGGAACATTCCTGCGCGGCAAACCCAGCCTGTAGGGCTCGGCTTTCATCGTGCCGGACCGTTGGCCCGCAAGAGTGCCATGTGATATTTCACCCCTACCCGCAAACTCTCCTTCACGGATGACCTGCGCGACCGCATTTCCGCGAACAACTCCTCCGGTGCGTTCGATGTGATCCTGCCTCAACTCGATTCCGCCCTGACCGCCGCTGGCGGCGCGACTTCCAGCGAAACCGTCTCCCTCGCCGTGCGCAAGGCAGGCGTGCAAGCCAAGGTGATCCTGCTCGGTGAAATCAAAACCCTCATCAGCCGCCGCAGTGGCCGCATCGCCGATGGCTTCGGGAAAAAAAGCGTGGAATACACCGAGTTTTTCCCACAGGGCGTCACCGGTTAGACCAATATGAATGAAGGAGAGGTAGCGGCCGGCTTGGACACCCTCATCGCCGCCGCCCACAAATACGATCCCGCCATGGATACCGAGTTCAAGGCGCTCAAAGTCAGTTGGCTGGCCGCGCAACAGGCCGCTGGCGACAAGATCGCCGCCGTCAGCGCCATCTCCGGCGGACAGGACGCCGCCATCGCCGCGCTGGACGAGGTGCTCATGAAAGTCCTCTTCACCGCCGGCCTCGCCTTCACCGGAGACACGAAAATGGGCCCCATCCTCATCGATCAATCCCGCCTCTACCCCGCCGGCCAGTCCGGCGAGAAGGAACCGCCGGTGGCCCTACCCGAGGCGTAAGCGCCCAAAGCAGTCCAAAAAGCAGTCCAAAAGGCAGTCTGAAAATTGGATCGCGGACTTTTGTCCGCCTGTTGAGAAGGGTTCTGAGAAATCACGGAAATTCTGGCGCGGCGACTCAGACCCATCTTCCGAATGCTTGATTTTTCAGATGGCCTCCAACACTCCAGTCCGTTCGTCCTGATCAAAAGACGGCTGAAGTTCAAATCCCCAATCCCCAATCCCCAATCCACAATCCACAATCCCCAATCCCCAATCCCCAATCTGCAATTATTTAATCCA
>JBBRCO010000129.1:0-12140 GCA_038204755.1 Verrucomicrobiales bacterium | reverse complement strand
TTGTTTTGAGCGAAAAAGACCCGTCCCTGCTACCCAAAAACGTTATCCCGTTTGAGCAGGCACAGCCGATTTCGCGATTTCCCGGTTCTCCTATGAAAAGCGATCTTCTCGATAAGGCCTCAGAAATTGTCAAAGACCCACTTGTACTGGTCAATCTGGTCTCGCAACGCGTGAGACAGCTCAACAGCGGACGTTCCCCGCTTATCCCTACCCGCCCTAGCATGGGCGTGGCAGACATTGCCCTCACCGAAATCATCGAAGGCAAGATCAAGCTCGTCTTCAGGGAAGCTCCCTGAGTGCGTTACCTTCATAGCCACGGAGCATCTCCATGAGTGCGGAAATCGCCACCAACAGGAAGGCCGGGCGAGATTTCCATATTCTGGAAAAATACGAAGCCGGGCTTGAACTCAAGGGCACCGAGGTCAAATCGATCCGTGCCGGGAAAGTCAACATTGCCGACGCCTTCGCCCGCGTCGAAAGCAACAACCAGATTTTCCTTTACGGCTGCAATATCCAGCCGTGGCAAACCGCAGGCGAGTGGTACAACCATGCTGAAAAGCGCCCGCGCCGGCTGCTGCTCCATAAAAGCGAGATTCTCAAGCTCGCCAACGCCACCCACGTCAAAGGCTGCACCCTCCCCTTGCTGCGGATGTATTGGAAGGACCGCCGCGTGAAGGTGGAAATCGGCGTCGGCAAGGGTAAAACCCACTCGGACCAGCGCCAGGATCTCAAGGAAAAGGTCGAACTCCGCGAAGCCGCGCGCGAGATGTCACGCTTCAATCAGCGCTGACTACCATTGGAATCATCCTTCGGCTTCGTCCGTGATGGAGGGTCGGTCGGCGGCCGTGAAATCACCGCCCCGGCTTCCGTGCCCGCCTTGGTTGCCGCCGGATTCGTCGGGCGGAATTCACTTTCACCCGGCAGTTCCAGCATGTTCGACGGCATGCGCAGACCATCGTCCGGCAGCGTGGGAAGCGCCGTCTCCGCCACCACCGGCTCCGGGGCTTTTTCTTCCTTTTTCGGCGATACCGGAGGTCCGGACACGACGACCGCTTTGGGGGGAATACAGGAAACCAGCATCAGCCCGGCCAGTGCCAAAAATATGTGTTTGAGTTTCACCATGTCAAAAGTCAGAGAAGCGACAGAGCGAAAGAAAGCCCTTTGAGCGGCCCCACGCAAGAGCGAAGCGAAAGCGGGAGCGTCTCCAAGCGGCTGCCGGACTTGCGTCGCTACTTCCCACTCCTTACGGTTTTCCCATGCCCGGTGCGCTTTCTCTGATTCTCGAAACTTCCACTCCTCATGGGTCCCTCGCGACCGTTCAACCGGGCGGACAATTGGAGCAGCGGGAGTTTTCCAGCGACCGCAGCCACAACGCGGTTTTGTTTTCGCCGCTCAAGGAAGTGCTCGACGCGCGGGGCGATCTGGAAATCGGCCTTGTCATCGTCGGCAGCGGGCCGGGGAGTTATAGCGGCACACGGGTCGGCATCGCGGCGGCGCAGGGCGTGGCGATCGCTTCCGGCTGCCCGGCCGTGGCACTGCCGTCCATCCTCGCCGTGCCATCGGCACAAGGCGGCGCGTCGTGCATGGCCATCGGCGATGCCAGACGGGGAAGTTACTGGACGGCGAAAGTGGAGAATTTCCACCTGATCGCCGAGCCGGAGCTGACAGACGCGGCAGGCCTGGAAAATCTCGTTAGGGCTGCCGTTGATGAAGGCACATCGGTTTTTTCATTCGAGGATCCGGCGCGCTTTCCTCTATCCGCCGATCTTGTTTCGCAGGTAAAACTCGAATTTCCTGACGCACGCGGACTTTGGAACGCCTGGCAGGCTGCCGACGAGGACACCCGCGCAAAGTGGGCGGCGGAGATTCCCCAACCGATGTATCTCAAACCACCACACATCACGCCGGCGAAGCGTTCGTGGCTGGTTCAGCCCTGAGCCTCACGCCGCCAGACCGTGACGAGCGACGTCGTCCACTGAAATTTGCGCGCGGTTTCGCGAATCAGAAACGGCTCTTCCACGCAGCGCTCCAGCGTAAAGGCGGGGGCCAGTGATTGCTGGAGCCACTCGAAGGTTCCTGCGACCGGCCAGTTTTCGGGCGGAGTAAACTCCTCCAGCCAGGTGCATGGCGTTGCTAGAACGAGCTCGCCGCCGGGCATGACCAGCGATGGCAGGCGATCCAACAAACGCTGCGGCTCGGGCAGGCGGCAGATCAGGTTCGCTGCGTGGACACGTCCGAATGACCCGAGATCCTCCGGCAGATCCATCGCATCGCCTTGGAGGAAACGGATTTTCGAACCATCGACGCCGTCGGGAAGCCTCGCCTCCAAACGTGTACTGATGGAGGCTTCCTCGCGGCGCTCGTATGCCAGCACGCCGCCGTTTCGCAAAGTTTCCGCCGCTCGGATGAAGGCGTGGGAAAAATCGATGCCCACCACCTCACCACAGGTCGCGGCCATTTCAAAAGCCGAGCGTCCCACCGCACAGCCGAGGTCGAGGCCTCTCGCAACCCGGGATGACGAAAAATGCGCTGGTGTGCGTTTCGCGAAATCCAACGCCTCGCGCATGCCCGCAGGCCAGGTCCGGTCGGCAGGTAGAATCTCCTCTGCGGTGCCGAAATGGAACAGCAGATACTCTGATAGAATCTTGTCGGACTCGTAAATGGCACTCATCAGTTGCGGGACTTGGTAATCTGCTCGGCCTCGCCCGAGCGGGAGTAGCCGGCCTGCGCTTCCCTCAGGGTGACCCTGCGGTCCGTGTTGGTGTCATAAAAATCGATGACTTCCTTCCCGGTGTAGCTGACCTTCATCGGTGTGCCCTTGAACCGGTTGATTCCGTGGTTCAGCTCGGTTTCCGTCAGTGCACCGTCTCCGTTGTCGTCCCAGCGGTCGAACTTCTCAAGCAGTCCGATCATCTGGCGCTCGGTGCGGGTTTCCGGGATGACGGGACCAGGACCGCTGGAGCAGCTGACCAATCCGACAACAAGAGATGGACCGAGGAGTTTCATTGTTGATTGAAGTTGGCGCAGGCCCCGTGATCGGGCAAGCTTTGATCGCCGCATGCAGATCCGAATCATCGTCGCCGGAAAACCCGCGCTCGCTTATGCCAAGGCGGGCGTGGAGGAGTATTTGAAACGCCTTTCGCGCTTCGGCGGGCATGAGATGATCATCATCAAGGCGGGTGGACGCGACGAGGTTTCCGAGCGGCTTCTGGAAAAATCCCAGGGCTGCTTCCGCGTGGCGCTCGACGAGCGGGGCGAGTGTCTGACCACGAGGAAATTCGCCGACCGGTTGGATTCGCTGGCCATGCGTGGCGACGTGAAAACCGCGGCCTTCCTGATCGGTGCGGCGGACGGTCACAGCGAAGCACTGCGCGATGCGTGCGATCTCGTCCTCACGCTCTCCCCATTCACCCTTCAGCACGAGCTGGCGCTGCTGGTTCTAATGGAGCAACTCTATCGGGTAGCATCCCTGAAAAGCGGCTCTCCCTATCACCGGGACTGAGCCACGCACCGTTTCAGCGGCGGTACTGGTTCTGCGGCATCATGCCGAACTGTCCCTGCCCTTGGCCGGCCACCGGAGTGTTCCATGGCATCTGGCTGGTATCGCTCACCGGGCCCACTGGCTTCTTCTCCATTTCATCGGCGCATCCGATTAATCCGAATCCGGCAACCACCGCAGTGAGCATGAAAAACAGTTTTCGCTTCATGGGCTGAACCTAAAACAAGCTCCGCAGCTTGCAAGCGCGCGGAGCTTGTGGGGAAAAAATTTCAGAAAATCAATTCGAGGTGGGAGCTGCGAGAATCACGCGATCCCCCGGCTGGACGCGGACGCCGGCAGCGAGGCTTTCGAGATCGATTTCAGCGATGGTCTGGGTGGGCTCAATCGAGGAAGGACGGACGCGGCCGATCTTGCGACCGTCACGCTGGACCAACAGACTCGTTTGCGGGGTGAAACCGGAGTTTGAGCCGGCACCGATGACGAGGAAGCCCCACTCCTGGTTCACCGCTGTCACCACCGCTTCCATCGAGTTGCGGTTGATGCGGGCGCTGCGATCAATGCCGCGGGTCACGAGGCGGTCGGCTTCGGCACGCTTGGTGGCGAGGCTCTTTTCAGCCCCGCCGACGAGAGTCTCAAGCTCTTCGAGTTTCTTCTGCTTGTCGGCTTTGCTTTGCTCGATTCCAGCGATCTTTTCAGCAAGGTTTTCGAGAGTCACACCACCGCCAAGATTTTCGAGAGTCTTGTTCACTTCCTCAAGTATCTTTGCGAGATCCTTGAATTCGCCCTCCTGGCGGGTGAGTTCGTCGTCGAACTTGGAGATGTCGCTCTTCAGAGTGGAATTGGAAGCCTTGATCGTGGAAATGCTCTGGGTCACCAGCTCCTGCTTGTCTTGGGAAGCGACAAGAAGGGCCCTTTCATCCTTGATGTTCTTGTCGGCGGCTTCGGCTTTGGCGGTGATCTCCTTGTTCGTGGAGATCGTCGTGAGACGGTCTTTTTGAAGTTCCTGAAACTTGCCGGAAACGGAGAAGGAGAAGAAGGCGGCCCCACCGGCGACGATGATGGCGAGGAAATAAGGAATGGCTTTCATGGGGTATCCTGGAAGAAGGGGTTTTTACGAGTAGTCCTGGGATCAGTTGCCGGCCGCGGGTTTGGTGGCCTTCTGGCCGGGCTCGACCTTGTCGCCGACCATCAGCGTGACGTCCGGGGCGATCGAGTCGGGCACGATGCTGGCGGAGGCAGTGCTGCTTTCCACGGCGGTTACCATGAGCTTGGCGATCGGCTGACCGTCGCGGATCACATCAAGGGTGGAGTTGGTCACCACCCCGGAATTGTTGCCAGCGGCAAGCGTGACGAAGCCCCAATTCGGATAGAACGAACGGATGCGGGTTTTAAGTGACGGGAGGGACTCACCCCGGCTGTAATAGCTGAGCTTGTCGGTGGCAGCCTTGATCTCGGATTCCGTCCGGGTGTTCTGAGAAGTGAGGTTGGCAAGCTTCGCTTCGGACGAGGTGACCGACTGGCCGAGTTCCTCGATCTCCGAGCTGAGGGTGTTGAGCTTCGAGGCGAGCTCGTTGATGTTGCCGATCTTGGCCGTTTTTTCACGGATGCCGTCGAGCTTCTCCTTGTTGGAGGCCACCTTGGCGGTCTTCGTCTCCGAGTCGCCTTTGAGTTTTATGTTGTTCGCCTGCTCGGTCGCTTCGATTTCCTGTTGCTTCACGACTTCCGTATCAACGGCAGCGCGCTCGATGGGAAGAGCCGCTAGAATTCCTTCCGCAGTGGTGAGGCGTGCCTGGCTTTTTTGGAGCAGGGTTTTCTGGCTTGCCGTCTCGGTAATTTCCGAATCGTAAGCCGCTTTGTTTTTGGTGGCAATGAAGGCCGCGAGGGCGAGGACAATTGCAGTGAGGATTCCGAAGACGTTTGCCATGGGTTTAAAAAATGTGAGCTTTGAATTCCGTGTGGGCAGACACTAGGAAGTCCCTATTGACATCCGCAATCCCAAATTTCACAGAGTTTCAACCTTCTCCAGTCCTTGCCTTTACAAAGCACCCACACAAGACCATCGCTGTCCTGCCATCATGAAGTCCATCCTGCGCGTTTTTTCTTACCTCCGCCACTATCCAGGCCTAGCTACGGCTCAACTTCTCTGCGCGGTGGGCATGACCATGGCGGTTTTTGTGTTCCCGAATGCGACCGGCCATGTGATCGATAAAATTATTCCGAATCCGGCCCGTCATCATGAGTTTTCCTTCTGGATTTGCGCCGCGCTGATTGGATTTCTCGTAAAAGACGGCCTGAACTCGCTGCGGATCTTCATCAATAACATCTTCGAACAGAAGGTCATCTTCGACATCCGCTCGGACCTTTATGAGAAAATCCAGCGGCTGCCGCTGCAGTGGTTCGATACGCGGCGCACTGGCGACATCATGACCCGGGTGGTGGAGGACGTGACCAACATGGAGCGCGTGCTCATCGATGGCGTGGAACAAGGGCTGATCGCGGCGCTGCAGGTGCTCGGCATCGGCATTTTTCTTTTTTTCCTGAATCCGGTGGTCGCAGCCTGGGCCACGCTGCCGGTGCCGTTCCTCGCAATGGGTGCATGGATCTACTCGACAAAAGGCCGCGACCGCTACCGCAACCAGCGCGACGCGGCTTCCGATCTGAACGCTTTGCTCCACGACAACATCTCCGGCGTCCGCCAAATCAAGGCCTACGCTGCGGAAAGCGCCGAGCACGCGCGCTTCAATAGTTTTTCGGACGCCCTGCGCACGGCCTCGCTGCGGATGATGAAATGGTGGGCACTCTACTCGCCCGGCATGTCATTCTTGCGGATGACTGGCTACGTGCTGGTCCTCGCTTTCGGCGGGGCTGCGGTGATGAAGGGCACGCTAACCATGGGGGATTTCACGAAGTTCCTGTTGTTTCTATCGCTTTTCTACGAACCCGTTGACCGCCTCAACTCGCTCAACCAGATGCTCCTATCCGGTCGCGCGGCGGCGGACCGCGTATTCGACATCCTCGATTCCGAAGAAGAAGCGAACTCAACCCACGGCGGAAAGCTGCCGCATAAAATCGCCGGGCACGTGCGTTTTGAAAATGTCTCGTTTGCCTATCAGGACCAGCCGACTCTGCACGGCGTGACGCTGGACGCACTGCCCGGCCAGACGATCGCACTGGTCGGCTCGACAGGCGCGGGAAAGACCACCGTGCTCTCGCTGCTCGCGCGCTTTTACGAAGCAACATCGGGCGTCATCACCATCGATGGCACCGACATCGGCGGGCTGGCGAAATCCTCACTGCGCGATCGCCTCGCCTACGTCACCCAGGAGCCCTTCCTTTTCAACGGCACCGTGCGGGAAAATCTGCTGCTATCAAAACGCGAGGCCACCGACGCGGACCTCTGGCAGGCACTCGGAGCCGCGCACGCCGATCAATTCGTCCGCGGCCTGCCGGAGGAACTCGACACCAACGTCGGCGAGCGCGGCGTGAAGCTATCAGGCGGCGAGAAGCAGCGGCTGTCGATCGCCCGCGCGCTGCTGAAGAACGCTCCGATCCTTCTGTTGGACGAGGCCACCGCGTCGGTGGATTCGGAGACCGAGCGCCAGATTCAGGACGCGCTGGACCGGCTGATGGAAAACCGCACGGCATTCGTCATCGCCCACCGGCTTTCCACCATCCAGAACGCGGACCGCATCTACGTGCTGGAAAAAGGCCGTGTCATCGAGCAGGGCACGCACACCACGCTGCTGGCGGAAGGCGGTAAATACGCCGAGCTCTGCCGGAAATCCTTCCTCGCCCAGGAGCCCTCACACGTTGCCGAGGAACTGGCTGCCAATCATTGACTGATAGGTCGGATCCGTTTCGCGCAGCGTCTCATGATTTCCATCCGCCACAATGCGACCCTGTTGGAAAACCAGCACCCGGTCCGCGATGGTGATCGTGCTGTAGCGGTGCGCGATGATGAAAGTGGTGCGGCCCTTCACAAGAGCTGCCAGAGCCTGCTGGACCATCGCCTCGCTCTCGGAATCGAGCGCGCTCGTGGCCTCGTCGAGGATGAGGATCGGCGCATCCTTGAGGAAGGCGCGGGCGATCGCGATCCGCTGGCGCTGCCCGCCGGATAGAAGATCGCCGCGCTCGCCCACTTCCGTCTCATAGCCCTGCGGCAGGCTGCGGATGAACTCGTCCGCATGGGCGCGGCGTGCGGCCTCGGTGACCTGCTCGTCCGTCGCGTTCTCGCGGCCGACGCGGATGTTGGAAGCGATCGTTCCGAAAAAAAGCGACGGCATCTGCGGCACCACGGCGATCGCACCTCGCAAATCCTTTTTCCGGAACTCGCGGATATCGACCCCATCAAACAAGATCCCGCCGGACTGAGGATCGTAAAACCTCGGGATAAGATGCGCGAAGGTCGATTTCCCCGCACCGCTCGGGCCGACAAGGGCGACGACCTGCCCCACCGGGATCAACAACGAAATTTCCTTCAAAACCCGCTCCTCACCATACGCGAATGATAGATTTTGAAAACGGATCGCCTCCTGCGGTGCGGAAAACGACCTCGGCGCGACCGGATCGGAAATCGTGTCAGGCTCGTTGGAAATATACTCGATCCGCTCGATGGAAGCCCCCGCCTGCCGTAACAGCGAGTTGACCATGCCGAGTTTCTTAATTGCATCCACGGCCACGAAAAGCGCGGCCCCCATCGCCATGAAATCGCTCTGCTTCATGCCCTTGCTAACGCCTAGATAGAGCGCGAACGCGAATCCGACGGCCGATACCGTCTCGATCACCGGGGAAATCGCCTGGCGGTATTTCACCACCTTCATGCCCAGCTTGAATATTTCGTGAATCCGCTTTTTGAAGACGGAAATCTGGCGCTCCTCGAGGTTGTAAGCGCGGATTTCCAACGGTGCCTGCAGGCTCTCGGAGAGTGCGGCGGTGAGCGTCCCGCCTTGGTTCTGCAGCGCCCGCGCCCGCTTCGCCAGCTTGTTGCCGGCGGACCGGATGACCAGCACACAGGCCGGAATGGTGACGATCGCGATCAGAGCGATGAAAAAGCTGTCGCTCGTGTAGGCATTATAGATCAGGTAGCCCAGCGCGCCCAGCAAGGTCACGGGCTGCTTGATGAGATCGCTGGAAACGTTCGCCACCATCTGCCGCAGCAGCGCGGTGTCGCTCATCAGCCGGGCCAGCAGATCGCCAGAAGTATTTTTTTTGAAGAACGAAAGCGGAAGGCTCTGCAGCTTGACGAA
The DNA here is from genome assembly GCA_038204755.1 of Verrucomicrobiales bacterium. GTDB lineage: Bacteria > Verrucomicrobiota > Verrucomicrobiia > Verrucomicrobiales > Akkermansiaceae > Luteolibacter. The sequence continues at coordinate 3,395 of JBBRCO010000129.1, read as the reverse complement.
TAAATCGACACGGATGTCCTCCAGCACCCGCTGGCCGGCGAACTGGATGAAATAGGCGTTCACGAAATCCGCAGCCGAGCGGATCGCAAAAACCAGCGGAAGCCACAAGCAGGTGATCAGCACCAGCCGCTGCTGCGAGATATCGCCCAGATGTTCGCGCATCCAGACATAATACCACTCATGACTGCCACCGCCCTCCTTGAAGATCACCGGGAAAACCACTTTTAGCATCATCGGCATGCCCGCGCCGCTTGCTAGAGCGTAGATCAACCCAGCGAAAACACCGAGCGCGAACTGCCAGCGGACGGGCCACAAGTATTTGTAATAGTGAAGATGGCGCATTTCCAGAAGCCGGGAGATTCAACACCCCACCCCACTGCGGCAAGCGCGATTGTCATTCCAGAGCCGTCCAGCGGTATCCCCGGTCTGAAAAATTCACAAGATGCACAAACGAACTCCGCTTTCATCGCAGCCGCCCGGGACCAATCCAATACCGAACAAGGACCATCACCCCACTACGGATTGCTTAAATATCTGCAATTACATGATGTTAGGTGGAATAAGTTTGCGTGGGGAGCATAAATAAGGCATTTGGCCCGCCAACCGCTTCATGGGCATCCGCCCGAGCCCTGAGACGGAGCAAAAACCCCAAACACCCACTGTCACCTTTGAAATGCAAGGACTTACAAGCCAATTCACCCGACTCAACGACATCCGAAAGGTGATCGGTGGCGGGCTGTGGAAGTCCTTTTCCGCTGAGGCCGTGGCAGTTGCGGCCCTGAAGTCTCTGAGGAAACCCATCGTCGCGGGTTTGTTCTCCTTGCTCTTCTTCACCAACGCATCCGGAGTCGTCTCACCAGAGATCATTCTGGCTTGGAATGCCAATACCGAAACGAACATCGGCTCCTACCAGCTCCGTTACGGCACGGCCTCCGGAGTTTACACGGAGGAAATCAACACCGGCACCCGCACCCGCACCCCGGTCACCGGGCTCCAGGCCGGGAAGACCTACTACTTCGCCGTCTGCGCCTACAGCACCGGCGGCCTGCGGAGCGATCTCTCACGCGAGATCGTTTACACCGCCCCTCCTTCCGGAAACGACGGTCCCAATGGCACGATCAGTTCGCCCTCCACCGGCGGCACCATCTACGCCGGCCAATCGATCAATTTCACCGGCAGCGCCGAGGATCCAGACGGAAACGCCCTGCGCTACCGCTGGAACTTCGGCTCTGGCATCCCGGATTCCACTGCGAAAAACCCCGGCAAGGTCCATTTCGACGTTCCGGGCACCTACCATGTCACCTTCACCGTCACGGACTCCCTGGGGCTGGCGGACCCTCAGCCTGCCAGCCTTTTGATCATGGTTCTGAGTCGGGAAAACACCCTCATTCCCAACACCGGCTGGACGCTGAAATATGTCAACAGCGAGGAAGCCGAAGGCTACGCTGCCACCCGTGCCTTCGATGGCGATCCATCCACGTTCTGGCACAGCCACTTCACCTCGGTCCAGCCAACCAAGCCTCCTTACGAGATCCAGATCAACCTCGGTGCCGTCCGCAACGTCAGCGGTTTCGAATACCTCCCCCGTCAGGACGATTTCCTCATTGGCAACATCCTCAGCTACCAATTCTACCTCAGCATGGATGGCAATACCTGGGGCAAACCCGTATCCGCCGGAGATTTCGCCGCCTCACCCACTGCAAAACGGGTCTTTTTCTCCCCAAGACAGGCGAAATTCATCCGTCTCGTCGGCCTCAACGACGTGGAAGGCTACCCCACCTGCGCCGTCGCCGAGCTCAACCTCCTGCAAGCCCCACTGCCAAACAGCAAACCCGTTTCCTACGCACGGAAAGTTTCCACCCTCAGGAACAAAGCCGTCGCCATCAAACTCAAAGGCAGCGATGCGAACCAGAACCCGCTCACCTTCCAACTCGTCAAGGCCCCGTCCAGCGGCACCCTTAGCGGCACCCCGCCCAATCTCAAATACCGACCCAAGAAAAATTTCACCGGCAAGGTCACCTTCACCTACCGCGTCGGTGACGGCACCACCCATTCCAAGATCGCCACCGTCACCATCAAGGTGAAAAAAGCCGCCGCCGCCTCCTCCTCCGCCGCCCCGCAGGACACCCTCGCCGCCCGCTCCGCCCCCATCACTCCGGCCGACCTGCTGCCCAGCCCCGCAAAAACCTTCACCTCCACCACCGTCATCCGCGGCGAAAAATTCCTCATCCTCACCGTCGCCAAGCCCGCCATCCCGGATGGCGTCAGCCGCACCGTCCAAGTTTCCCCGAACCTCCTCGATTGGTCCAGCGGGAAAAACCACACCACCGTCCTCACCGACGACAAAAACCTCCTCAAGGTCCGCGATAACGTCCCGATGACCCCCGGCAAAAAACGCTACATCCGCCTGAGGACCCGCCCGCACTGATCGGAAATTCACTTCCGCCTTGTCGCCCGGCCCCGCGATTGCTTGCCTCCCCATCATGGCCGCGCCGCAAAACATCATCGCTCTGGTTTACGATTACGACCAGACACTCAGCCCGCGCTACATGCAGGATGACGTGCTTTTCCCCGAGTTCGGCATCGACCCCACCCAGTTCTGGAAAAAATGCAACGCCCTCGTTGCGGACCAGAAATGGGACGGCGAGCTCGCCTACATGAAGTGTCTGCTCGACTACCTCGGCATGGACAACGTCACCAACAAACGCCTCTCCGAACTCGGCGGCGGCCTGCGCTTTTTCCCCGGCCTGCCCGAGCTTTTCGAGGCCCTGCCAAAAGCCGCCCTCCGCCCCGAGCACGAACTCGCCGGCATCAAGGTGGAGCACTACATCATTTCCTCCGGCCTAAAAGCCCTGCTCGATGGCTCACGCCTCCGCCCCTACGTCAAAGCCATGTTCGGCTGCGAATTCGGCGAGGATTCCGAGGGCCACATCAGTTTTCCCAAGCGCGTCATCTCCCACACCACCAAGACCCAATACCTCTTCCGCATCAACAAAGGCATGCTCGGCTACGATCAGGACGTGAACGACCACATGCCCGCCGACCAGCGTCCGATCCCGTTTGAAAACATGGTCTATGTAGGCGATGGCCCCACCGACGTCCCCTGCTTCACCGTCATGGCCAAAAGCGGCGGCCAAGGCATCGCCGTTTACAACCCCGAGGACGCCTCCGGCCGCTCCTTCCGGAAATGTTTCCAACTCTCCACCCACGCCGGCCGCGTCAAGCACATCGCCCCCGCCGATTACCGCGAGGGCTCCCACCTCTGGCTCCTCCTCCAGGAAATGGTCACCGAAACCGCCGACCGCATCCTCCGCCGCCGCATCGAAGAGCGCGACAACGCCACCGTCGCCGCGCCGACGTTCTGAAAAGTCGCTGGCGCATCCTGCGCCAGGCCA
>JBBRCO010000128.1:0-12258 GCA_038204755.1 Verrucomicrobiales bacterium | reverse complement strand
CCAATAAGTCAATGGTCTTACCGATGGCCATCGAGCTACTGATGTGGGGGATGCGGCCTGCGCGCTGCATGTCCTTGATGAATTTCTTCGGTGCGAGATTGCGGGAGTTCGCGATCTGGACGAGGTGACTGACCAGTTCGCCGTCGGTGACGGAGATTTTCTCAACGCGGGCGATTTCCTGAAGGATGAAGTTGGTGCGAAGCTGGGAAACGGCCTGGCTGCCTGCGCTGGCGAAGATTTCCGTCTGTTGGGACTCGATTTCGTCCTCGCTCATGCCGGACTGCACGCCGCGTTTCACCATGGCGTCGGCCTGGCTTTGCGTCTCTTGGGTGACAAGGTCATCGGGGAGTTCGAAATCCACTTGGGCGTTGATGTGGGCGATGATCTGACTGACCTTCATGTCGTCGATCTTGCGCTTGCGCTCGCCTTCCATGTTCGCGCGGATGAGGCCCTTGACGTCTTCCATCTTCTTGCCGGGAGCGAGGCGGTTGGCCATTTCATCATCGAGAGCGGGAAGAACGGCGGTTTTCAGCTCTTTCACCGTGGTTTGGAAAGTGATCTCCTTGCTGCGGAGTCCTTCGACCGGAAAATCTTCTGGAAGGGTGACCGTGATTTCGCGGGAATCGTTGACGTTCATGCCCACGAGCTGCGGGGTGAAGCCGGGGAGGAATGCCTTTTCGTCAAGACGCACCCAGAAGCCTTCGCGGCCCGAGAGATAACCGGCGGATTTGTCCAGAAATTCGTCTGTCGGCTTGCCCTCGACGGTGGACGTGTAGTCGATCACGGCGAAGTCGCCCATTTCCGCGCTGCGGCCTTCGATGTCGGTGAAGTCGGCAAAACGCTCTTGGAGCGCGGTGAGTTGGGCTTCGATTTCCTCGTCTGGCACGGCCACAGGCGGCACGGTGACGGTCACGCCCTTGTAGTCGGGAAGCTTCACTTCCGGGGCGAGCGTGAGCTTGGAAACGAAGGTGATGTTGCCGTTAGGGAGAGTGGTTACGTCTTCCGGCACGCCGAAATCGAGCACGTTGAGCGATTCCTGCTTCATGGCCTCGTCGTAAGCTTCGTTGAAAAGCACGCCGTTGAGCTCTTCGGTGATTTCCTTTTCAAAACGCTTCTCGATGATCGCGCGCGGTGCCTTTCCGGGGCGGAAACCCTGGACGCGGGCCTTGCTGGCGTAGCCTTTGACGATCTGATCGCGCTGGCCGTTGACTTTATCCGCTGGGATTTCAACGCGCAGGGTGGCAACGCACTTTGGCTGCTTTTCGACAACAATGTTCATGATAAATGGGACCGACTTCACCGTCGGGGCGGGCAACCTAGATGAATCCGGCGTCGCTTGTCAAATGAGGTGTTTGAAAAGCACGGTGTGCGCAGCTTTTGGGGAATTCCAGTGTTTCATTGGAGCCATCCGGTCATCTCTCTGTGGTTCCTGCCCAGTGCCACAGCCCCGGATCGATCTCGAAGCGCGCGGCATTGGCGAGGGCTTCGGCATCCGCGTCTTCATGAAGGACTGCGAAAACCGTGGAGCCGGACCCACTCATCAGCGCGGCGGCAGTTTCCCGGCGGGCGAGAAGCCACTCCTTCAGCTCGGCGAGGAATTGGTGTTTTTCGAAAACCGGACGCTCCAGATCGTTCACCAACAGAATGCCGGAAACCGCCTGCTCGCTGTAGAAAACACCCGGCAACTCGCGCGAGTCCTTCCAGCGCTTGTAAGCGTCCGGTGTGGCAACCCCGAACGACGGCTTCAGCAGCAGCACCCGCAGCACGGGAGGCGAGGGGACTTGCTCGATCTTTTCACCGCGCCCGGTGCACCGGACGGCACCGGATGCCATGAAAAACGGGATATCGGAGCCAAGTACTGCCGCCAGGTCCCGCAACGGATCCACTGCGAGGGCATAGCCGTGGAGTTGATTCAGCCCGAGCAAGGTCGCCGCCGCATCGCTGCTGCCGCCGCCGAGACCGGCTCCGTGGGGGACGGTTTTCCTGAGGGAAATTGAATATTTGCAGGAAATACTGGTCGCCATTTCAAACGACCGCACTGCTTTCACGACGAGATTCTCCTCGTCGCCTGGCACTCTCGGATCGTCACATTCGAAAGAAAATCCATCGCTTTCCCGGAACTCGATCTGATCCGCCAATCCTGGCAGTTTCACCATCAGCGTGTCGATTTCATGAAATCCATCTTCGCGGCGCCCCAGCACGCGCAGGGAAAGGTTCAGCTTCGCGGGGGCTTGCAGGGTAAGGGTGTTCATAATTCACGGACAATCAGCGCCATCATGCGCCCGGTTTTTCCCAACTCACGGCGGTAACTGTAAAAGCGGCTCGAATCCGACGCGGTATTCAGCCCACTATCGAGGAAATTCCCGATTCCCGCGTGGTCCGCCTGCTTGCCGATTTGCCCGGCGAAATCCACGTCATAGTCCGGCACCCGGATGCACGGCCCCAGCACCGCGACGACGTCTTGCGGCATCGTGCCGAAATTTCGACCCATTTCGACCAGCGCCGTTTTAAAAATATTCCCATCCGTGCCTTTTTTACCGGAATGCAGAAGCCCGACCGCTCCGGTCTTCTTGTCCGCCAGCCAGATCGGCCCGCAGTCGGCAACGTAAATTGCCAGCACCACTCCCGGCTCGGTTGTGATCAATCCATCCACGCCCGGCACCACCGGCATTCCGTCCGGCGCGGTGATCTGCGGGGCGCCCGGCACCAGGGCGACCGAGGTCCCGTGCACCTGTTCCGCCCGCCACCACTCGGCATCCGCTCCCGCGAAATCCGAGACCGCTGCGGCATGATGCGACTTCAGCAGATTCATCGCTTCATCCCGATCTCCTGGAATCGGCAGGTCGGGGATACGTCCTACCCATCCGGCACGCACGCCGGGGATCGCATTCAAGATATCCAGAAAGGGGAACGCCTCCGTCACCCGGGGACGGTAACGGAGGCGCTTAGGATTCGCCAAGCTGGATTATTTAACAGAGGCGGTTGCCGGGTTCACGCGATCGCACGACCATGAATGGCGCGCTTGGTGTGTTCCACAGTTTCCGCTTGGTCTTCATCCATTCCTGCCAAAATGCCGGCCAGATCGTTCGCGATTTCATTGCGCATTTTAGCAACGAGCTCAATGCCCTTTGCGGTGATGCGGACCATGATTTTGCGGCGGTCTTCGGCGGCGTGCATACGCTCAACATAGGACAGTTTCTCCAACCGATCAACGAGGCCGGTAGCGGCTGCCGTCGAGTGGCCCATCTTTTTCGCAATGTCGGACATCGTGAGATATTCTTCGCTGGATAGGTAGGTGAGGAGGAAGAACTGCGGAAACGAGATATTTCCTTTGTTGAGTTCTGTTGACAGGTTCAGGATGCAGCTTCGTTGTGTGAAGAGGACGAAGTCAGCAAGACGGTCCGCGTCGGCTCTCACCGAAGCGCCCGAGGCGTTCATTGTTTTCATTATGGCTGGTTGTAGTGTTCATGTTTCGGGACATGTAAGGGGGCACAGCCATTGCGAAAGAGAAGCTACCCGGTTTACCGGATAATAATCAACTCCAAAATTAAATTTTTACGACTGTGCCTGGTTGCTCAAGCGGGACTTTTTGAAAATACATAAACCTGAGAGGTTTTGGAAGGAAAGAATTCCTGAAAAGTTAATTATTTTTTTGAACATTCTCAAATGGCGCTGTTTGTTGAGTTTCAGGGGCTTCGGGAGCTACTAACAACGTCACCGGCTTCGGGACGTGGCGCGAATAAACCGCGTCACCGACCTCTACGAGACCCGATTGGAGGTCGGCAGCGGCGAATTCTCCCAGTGATTCACCCGTCGCGAGCAGGTTTGCCGATCGATCATCCGGTCCGCGGGTGGTCAGAATGGACCCGGTATCGACGGTCCACTTCCCGTAACTCTGGATGAGCACGAAGCGTTTGTCGCGGGGGATGGAGGCGATCCTGCCGACCAGCTTCGGGGCTTCGGTTTTTTCCTTGGGGATATCCTCCTTCTTCGCTTCCGACTTATTGAGTTTCAAGGCTGCGCACGATGAGATGCAAATTCCGATCAAGGCCAAGAGCAGAACTGAAAAATTCGCTTTCATGGCCGGAGTCTGGCCCTTGTTTTGCCAAAATGAAACGTGCGATTTCAAGTCGGCAACAACCGGATCTCATCCGCTTGGAGCAAGCGCTCCAAGCCGGTCTCCGTGCGCAGCAGCAGCTCGCCGCCAGGTGCGATGCCCTCGATCATGCCCGTTTTCGAGCCGCCCGAAGTGATCAGGGAAACCCGGTTTCCCGTCAGCACGCAGCGCAGGCGGACGGCGGCCAGAATTTCCTCGAACCCATCTCCGATCTGATTCCGCCGCAGGGAAAAATGCCGGATGATCGCCGCGAGCACCTCGGGCAGGGAAAATTGACGCCCGGTCTCGATCATCAGCGACGTGGCAATTTCCGCCACTTCATGAGGAAACTCCGCAGTCTTCACGTTGATGCCCACCCCTACGATCGCAAAGTCCGGCCCCGCCTCCACCAGAATGCCCGCGACCTTGAGCTGGCGGATCCAGACATCGTTCGGCCACTTGATTCCCGCCTGGAGCCCGAAGGACTCCACCGCTTCCGCCACTGCCAATCCAGCGGCGAGCGCGAGCCTCGGCCACAGCGCTTTCGGCTCGGTCGGGCGCAAAATTACTGAAAACGCCAGCGATTCCCCCTGCGGCGAAAACCAAGCCGCACCCCGTCTGCCACGCCCTGCGGTCTGTCGCTCCGCCAGCACGATCAATCCCTCCGCAGCGCCTGCTTGTGCGAGTTCGCGGGCCTCGTCGTTCGTTGATCCCACGTTCTCACGGACCAACAATCGGAAGGGCTCCGGCAGATCGCCAGAAATGGTGGTGAAATCCTCGGCCATGAAAATCAGTTTTCGGAAGGGGTGAAATCCAGCCCGATGTCTAGCGACGGTGCCGAATGCGTCAGCGCGCCCACTGAAATGAAATCGACGCCCGTTTTCGCGATTTCCCGCAGATTTTTCATCGTCACCCCGCCGCTCGCCTCGAGCTGCGGCTTGCTGCGGGCCCCGCGCGCGGCCACGGCTTTGAGAAGATCTCCCGAAGTCATGTTGTCCAATAGAATGTAATCCACGCCTTCCAGTTCGAGAAACGTGCGCACCTGATCGAGGTTGTCCGCTTCCAGCTCCACTTCCACGCCGGGCAGCTCCTCCTTGAGCTGTTGGATGGCTTTTTGAAGCTCCTCCACTCCACCTTCCGCCACAAGATGGTTGTCCTTCACCATCGCCCGGTCGTAGAGCCCCAGCCGGTGGTTCGTCCCACCGCCATCCGCCACCGCTTTTTTCTCCATCAGCCGGTAGCCGGGAGTCGTTTTGCGGGTGTCGAGAATCTGCGCCCGGGTGCCTTTCACCTGCGCTACATACCGAGCTGTCAGACTGGCGACTCCGCTCAGGCGTTGCAGGAAATTCAGCGCCGTCCGCTCCGCTGTTAGGATCGAGCGGGCCGAGCCTTCCACCCGGATCAGCAGCGCGCCCTCGCTGACTTTACTTCCATCAGGAATGAGGACCTCCACCGCCAGATGAGAATCGACCTTGGAAAAAACCCTCGCCGCCAGCTCCACTCCGGAAACCACCCCTTCGCTGCGCACCGCCACAAACGCACAGGCGCGGCGTTCCTTTGGGATAAAATAGAGGGAAGTGACATCACCTGAACCAATGTCCTCGGCGAGTGCCAGTTCGATCAGAGCTGCGGAGTTGTCTTGCATCGGCGGTCAGTGGAGGTTCTCGACTGCTGCATGTCAACAGGTTGCTCTGTCCTCAAGGGGAAACGCGGCGAGTCGAGCACGGCGGCGGCCGCAGGGGCGATGCCGGTTCGAGCCGGAGCGGATGTTTTCCCGCGTTTCACATCATCTCCATGGAGGATTCCCGGATGGTCTTCCAGGTGGAAACGGCGGCAAATCAGCCACGAAACGCGGTAATGCGTACTCCCGCATGGAAACGGCGCTCCCACATGGCGTAATGCGTATCCGTCGCCTGAAAAAGGCATTCCCGAGCCGCGTAATGCCACCAACTCTGTAGAAATCCCGTCCCCGCGCCGCGTAATCCGTCTTCACGCCCGTGAAAACGCCGATACTTTCCGCGTAACGCCACCAACCTTCTGGAAACTGCGTTCCCGCGTGACGTAATGCGCACCCGAGCGTGGCAGTTTCAGTTCCCCCCGGTGCGTAACCGGATTTCCACGGGGTTGGCGGCATTCCCGCGTTTCTCGGGCGTTTTCCCGCCTGCTGGCACGTCCGGCGTCGGTATGTCGGGAGATTTTTGACGCTTCCATACGTGTGAAGGGCGGCTGGAGGGGGATTTACCTCGTGGATGGACCGGTGATTTCGGCTGGGAGGTGACTTTTCTCCGCCGCAAAATTGCGGAAACCGGCGGAAACCCACTTCGCTGTGGCCAAGTATGCGTCACCGCGCAATTCGGGAGCTTTTCCCCTTTCCGTCCGGGAATGGGCGTTGAAGTCAGATGCAATTCTTGCCAGCCTCACTGGCGCACTTGAAACGAGGGCACCGGACTGGAGCCCGTTGGTGGGGAACCTGTGGATGGACTCCAGTTTGGAGCGTCCGGGAAATTCAAATAGGCCAATGTATCCGCGTCGTTGGGCAGCACCATGGCATGTTTCAGTTCGAACAGGATGAACGCCACGGCAGCGACCGAACAGAGCCCGAGGCAGGCGGCGATCAGCCAGCCGGTTTCATTCGTAAGTTCGAGATAGATCACCAGCGCGCAGGTGATTCCTCCCGTCCATGCGAAGCAAGAAACGGCCACCACGGTCGCTGCGGCAAGGGATGGTGAGGACAGTTTCATCACCTATAAAGAAAGCAAAAACTGCAAAATGTTCAAGATTTGGAAAATTAATTTCCATCGCTCCTTCCGGTATGTCCGCCGCCAGACGCAATAAAGGACGCGCCTTCAAGCTGATCGTTACTAAATACAGGTGAAAAATCTTGACCCGATCAGGGGGAAATCGGCTTGCCATCAATCCCCGGTCACTGCGACGGCGATCTCCCGTCGGTGCGGATCTCGGCGGTGCTCGAAGAGGAAAATTCCCTGCCAGGTGCCGAGCGTCATCTGACCGTTCATGATCGGAATAACCTCGCTGGTGCGGGTGAGCGCCATGCGGATGTGGCTCGGCATGTCGTCCGGGCCTTCTTGGGTGTGGATGAACCACGGGGTGTTTTCCGGGACGAGTTTTTCGAAAAACAGCTCAAGATCGCGGCGTGCGCTGGGATCGGCGTTTTCCATGATCACGAGGCTCGCGCTGGTGTGGCGGACGAAGACGGTGACGATGCCGTTTTTGATTCCGGCGCGCGTGACGATCGCGGCGATCTCACGCGTGATCTCGCTGGTCCCTTTGCCGTGTGTTCTGATGGAAAATGATTCGGTATGGCTGGCCATGGCGGTGTTCAGAAATTTCCGGCGAGCACCCATTTGCCGATGGCGGTGCCCATTTCCATCGCGGCGTGGGCTTCCCGCAGACTGGCGGCGGAAATGGAATCGAAGATGCGGGTATGGAGTTTTGGGAAATTTCCCGCGTCGCAGCGTTTCGCGATTTCTGCGAGGATCTCACCCTGCCGATGCATGTCCGGTGTTTTGAACCGCGAACGGGTCGCCATATATTCCCAGACTATGCGCGGGCTCTTCAGGCGGAGGGGATTTCCGATGTCCATCGGTCTCGCCGTCTCGACGATGAGGCCGAGCGTGCCGAGTGGTGCTAACAAATCAGCGGTCGTTTCCCAGTATGCTTCCGTGTTGTAGAGATTGGCGATGTAGGGAAATTCGGAAAATCCCAGCGCCTCAGCCTGCGGACGCAGCGGTTCGCGGTGGTTGAGGATGTGTTTCGCGCCGAGCGATTCGCACCAGGCGCGGGTTTCCGGACGCGAGGCGGTGACGATAACTTCCAGCCCCGCCGACAAGGCGAGCGGAATGACCGCGGAGCCGACTCCTCCCGCGCCGTTGATGACGAGCAGCGCTTTTCCGGCATCCGTTCCGTTAGCATTGATGCCCATCCGCTCGAACAGCAGTTCCCAAGCAGTTAGCACAACGAGCGGAAGCGCGGCGCTTTCTTCAAATGTCCAAGACTGCGGCTTTTTCGCGACGAGCCGGAAATCCACCGCATGAAACTCCGCATTGCTGCCGGAGCGTGTAACATCGCCCGAATAGTAAACCTCGTCGCCGACCGAAAAGCCCTTTGTTTCCTCTCCGATCGCTGTGACGACTCCCGCCGCATCGAATCCAAGAACGCGCGGCGGATCATGCGGGCCATCAGCTAACAATTTCCGCACCTTCGTGTCCACCGGATTTACCGACACCGCCTTGATCGCGACGACGAGATCGCCCGCATCAGGCGTGGGCATCGCGGCTTCGAATTCAACTAACGATTCCAGATTTGAAGCAGGGAGATACTGGCGCGCGCCGATGGCTTTCATGGCGCGATTCAAGGGCACGACGCCACGTCATGGCAACAAGGGTTTTAACCCGATCCAAATGCTGCCCCAAGTGATGATCCACGGCAGCGTCAGCAGGCTGAGCACCGTGGTGGCGATCACGATCTGCACCGCGATGGCCGGGCGGCCGCCGTAGATCCGGGCGAGGATGATCGAGGTCATGCCGGCGGGCATGGCGGCCTGGACGACCATTACCTGCCGGAGTTCCGTGGAAATCGGCAGGTATTTCGCGGCGGCGAGAATGGCGAACGGAGCCAGCGCCAAGCGGACGATAGAGGAACCGATGACGATTTTCCACGTCGGTTTTTCCGCTCCCACCAGATCGATCATCGCGCAACCGGTGATCAGGATCGCGACGGGAAACGCGCCGACGCCGATCATCGAGACCGCCTTGCGCGCGGGGCCGGTGATCTGGTCGTCCCAGCCGATGGCCACGAGCAGCAGCCCGATGGTCACCGCGAAAATCGGCCCGTTCATCAGCCTGCGCCAGTTGAAACCGCGCTCACCGCTCATCATCATCACGCCCAGCGACCACATCGCCGATTCCACGCCGATGTTGTGTACGAAAAGCATCGCCAGCGCGCTGCCGCCCCACAGGCTTTCCACCACCGGAGCGGCGGTAAATCCGAAATTCTGGCATCCGGACGCCAGTGCGAACGTGCGCATGCCATTGCCCCGCTCCAGCCCCATCAACCGCGCGATCGCCAGGCCGATCACGGTGCCCACGACGATCATCGCAAAGCCTAACATGATAGCGGAACTCACCGCCGCACCGCTTTTCAGGACCTCGCTGCCGAGGATCTTGTCGAGGATGAAACAGGGCAGCATCACCGAGAACACCACCCGCATCACGCCTTCGTCGTGCTCCTTTTGGATGATGCCGACTTTCCGCAACACGGCTCCCGCCACGATCAGCAGGTAAACCGGCAGGACCGATGCGCCAACAGCAGCGGGAGAAATCACGGCGCGAGGTTTTCGGTCAGGCCCGGTGCGTGCAAGTGCCAATTTCACCAAAGTGCGCGTCCATCCAATTGATAGGCAGTGACTCCGCGATACCCGGAATCCTTTAGATTTCTTGACAAAACCTTCGATTGGAGAGATTCCTAAGCCCAGCAAAGTGGCAAAACGAAAAATGGCAGGCGTGAAACTGACGCGCTTGGAGGCACGGACCCGGGCCATCCAAGGGGCGAGCCGCGTCGGCTTCGTGATGTTTTGCATGGCCATCGGCTTTGTCGTGGTCGCCACCGCTGTGCCGCAGCGCCGTGAGTTAGATAAACTCGAAGTGAAGCTGAAAGCTGCGAAAGAGCGCGAACAAGCGGTGCTCGCCGAGCGCGAATATCACAACATCGAGCATCGCGCGCTGCGGGAGGATCCTGCGTTTCTGGAAATCCACGCGCGCGACCGACTCGATTATTACCGTGTGGGTGAGCGGGTGTTGAAGTTCAAGCGCGTGCAGTGAGCCTGGGTTTTTGGCGCTTGGCGGTGGTGGGGGAAACCGCTACTTCACCGGCATGCGCGATGATATTGAGAGAGTTCTGATTGATGAAGCGGTGATTCAAAAACGCCTGGACTCGATGGCTCTTGAAATCGAGCGGGACTTTCCGAGCGGCACTCTGGTGGTGATTATCCTGCTGAAAGGCGCGCTGGTTTTCGCCGCCGACCTGCTGCGCCGGGTGCCGCGTCAATTGGAGATCGAGTGCCTCAATGTCGCAAGCTATCACGGTGGCATGGAGAGCTCGGGCAAGGTCGATTTCCTCGACCGCCATTTCCCCGAAGTTAAAGGACGCCATGTGCTTCTGTTGGACGACATCCTCGACACCGGCCGCACGCTGCATGCTGTTTCGCAACGCCTCGTCGAAGAGGGCGCGGCAGCGGTGCATACCGCGGTTTTGTTAGCCAAGGACAAGCATCGCGCCGAGGAAGTGGACGCGGACTATGTCGGCTTTGAAATCGGCGATGAATTCGTCGTCGGCTACGGACTCGACTACAAGGGCAAGTATCGCAACCTGCCTTACGTCGGAGTTCTGAAACTTTCCGCTGCCGTTTGATCTATCCTATAAGATCGCTGATCGAGCCGAAATCCGGCGAGAACAGGCGCTTATACGTTCTTGCCGCATAGCCGTCGGTCATGCCTGATAGAAAATCGCAGACGAGGCGCGCCCGCGTGGCTTCATCTGGCGCTGCGGCGATTTCCGCCGCCGTGTCCGCAGGGAGGAGTTGGAAATCCTGACCGTCGATGGTGCCTTGGACGATGTAGCGCTCGCCGAGCACCTCCCAAAGCTGCCGCAGCATCCGGCTGCCCTTGTGCTCGAGTTGTTTCAACTGTGGCGAGAGGAAAACGACATCGAAGGCGAGGCGTTTGAAGAGCCTGGATTCCGCCTTCACCGATTCGTCGATGGCGAGCCGGTAGCGGTAGCGGTTCGTCGATGCGCTGAGGAAATTCACGTCCGTTTCCAGATGGGTGGACTGGATGTAACGGCCGATGCGTTTTCCAACAAACGGATCCACGCGCTTCCGGCGGATGGCCTTCATTAGATCGCCGAGCGGCGTGCCTTCGCCGGTGGACTCACCATGTTTCTCCGCCCAGCCTTCGATTTTTTCGATGTTGAGGAAACCGGCGCGCACGCTGTCGGATAGATCGTTGAGCGAGTAGGCGGTGTCGTCCGCCCAATCCATCACCTGGCACTCGATGGACTTGAATTTGTCGCGCACCTTGCCCGCCGTAAGTTCCAGCGGGAAATCGTTTCCGCCCATCGCCCAGTCCAGATAGACGTGCTGATCGTCGTAGATGAAATGATGCTCCGGCTGGTTTCCGAGTTCGGTCCACAGCGATTTATATTTCAGCACGCCATCAAGGAATGCGCGGGTCGGATCCATGCCGCTGCGTTTCGCGGAGAAAATCCGTTCGGTGAGGAGCCGGAGTGTTTGGGCGTTTCCTTCGAATCCGCCGTGCTCGCGCATCAGGTGGTTCAAGGTCCGCTCGCCGGCGTGGCCGAAGGGTGGGTGACCGAGATCGTGTGAAAGGCAGATGGCTTCGACGAGATCTGGATCGATGAAAAAATCATCTCCGAGCGGACCGTCCGCTTGGCTTTTGAGCCAGTAGGAAATCGACTTTCCGATCTGCGCGACCTCCAGCGAGTGCGTCAGCCGCGTCCGGTAGAAATCATACTCGCCGCTCCAGAAAACCTGCGTCTTGTTCTGCAAGCGCCGGAACGTCGGCGTATGCAGAACCCGGTCGCGGTCGATCTGAAATGACGTTCGATAGTCAGCCCCGTCGCTGGCACCCGAGCGCCGCTCCGTGTCAAAAGCCCCGTAAAAGCGGTTCAACATTTGCCGGAGACTAGATGCATCGACCCTTCCGGCAATTCTTTCCTCTCATTTACCGGGACTTTCCGCTTCACTCCACGACTTGGATTGATAGGTTTCGGCAAGGTTCCGCAAGGCAAGCCTGATACTCCTTATGTCCAGACTCACCCTCTCCCAGCTCTCCAGCCTCCTGTTCCGTGCTTGCGACGACCTGCGCGGCAACATGGATGCCTCGGAATACAAGGAATACATCTTCGGCATGCTGTTCCTGAAGCGGATGAGCGATCTCTTCGACCAGGAATCCGAAGCCCTCAAAAAGGATCTGACTGCCCGGGGAGCCAAGCCGGACATCATCGAGGCCCAGCTCAAGAACCCGGATAAATTCACCTTCTTCGTCCCGCCGGAAGCCCGCTGGGACAAGATCCGCCACCTCAAGACCAACGTCGGCTCCGGCCTCAACAAGGCGCTCGAAGCC
>JBBRCO010000127.1:0-12266 GCA_038204755.1 Verrucomicrobiales bacterium | reverse complement strand
AATTCCAATATGCCATCGCCCGGCTGCCACTCTCCACGTGGAAAGCCATCCTCTGGGGCGGCGTCTGGCTTTGCGCACTCGCACTGCTCGTTTTCCCCGCCACCCGCAGCGGCGCACGCATCCGCATCCTCGCCATCGCGGCTCTGGTGTTAGGGCCGTTGGTTGCATCGGTCGGCGTGCTCGGCTGGCGCTATTTCCCGAACGACGCAGAGTTCGCCCCCGTTTCCAGCCAGGCCGTCATCATCTCGGAAAAAGCGGTGCTCCACGCCGACGCCGCCCGCACCTCGCCCGAAGTGATCGACGCACCGCCCGGCTCGCTGTGCCAGGTCATCCGCGAATCCGGCCGCTGGGTTTACGTCGCCTTCGCCACCAAAACCCGCGGCTGGGTGCCCGCCGAATCCATCGAAAAAGTGCTGCCAGCGGAGATCCCTGCGCCCCCGAAATTCCGCAAGCCCAAGGCGGATGGAAAAACTGCATAAAAACCGCTCAGGTATTGCCAACTCGCCTGGACTCTTCAGCATGCGCGCGTGAAAGTTAGCAAAGCTGTCATCACCGCGGCCGGAAAGAACCAGCGGACCCTTCCACTTCAGACTCTCGTGGACCGCGATGGCGTCTCAAAATCGGCGCTCGCGATCCTTGCCGAGGAAATTTCCGACGCCGGGATCGAGGAGATCGCCGTCGTCATCTGCCCCGGCGACGAGGCCGCCTACGCCGCCGCCGCCGGACCGCACGCGAGGCGGATGCGCTTCATTGAGCAGGCCGAGCCACTCGGTTATGGCCACGCGGTCCATTGCGCTGCCGGGTTTACAGGAAAGGATCCGTTTCTCCTGATGGTCGGCGATCACCTTTATCTGAGCCGCACCGCCGAGTCCTGCACCGCCCAGCTTCTCGCCACCGCCCTCGCGGAAAAGTGCGCCGTTTCCGCCGTCCAGGCGACTCATGAGAGCAAGCTGCCTAACTACGGTGCCATCGGCGGCCGCCGCGTGACCGGCAGCGACCGGCTTTACGAAATCGAAGCCGTCATCGAAAAACCCACGCCCACCGAGGCCGAGCAGAAACTCGTCGTCCCCGGCCTGCGCGCGGGAAACTACCTGTGCTTTTTCGGGCTGCACGTAATCACGCCATCGGTCATGGAAATTCTCGGTCACCAGCGCGCAGACGGCCGTGCGGATCTATCCAGCGCGCTCTCGCAAATCGCCCGTCGCGAGCGCTACCTCGCCCACGAACTCCACGGTCGCCGCCATGACATCGGCCTGCGTTATGGGTTGCTGACAGCCCAACTCGCGCTCGGCCTAGCAGGAAACGACCGCGATGAAGTGCTCACCCACATCGTCGAGCTGCTCGCCCAATCACAAACCTGAACCCGTCATGGCGCGCCTTCTCCCTCTCATTACCTCGCCGGACGACGCCGTCCGCAACCAATCGCTCGACGCCGCCTGCGCAAAACTCGGCATCGACGAGCTTCTATCCGAAGCCACCGGACTCGACGCCTTCCGCCGCCAGAGCGAGAATCTCTATCACCGCGTCCGCGCGCTGCTGTTCCTCTACTCCATCCACCGCTTCCACCTCCCCGCCCGTCTCGCGGAAAAAACGGAGAAGCCCGGCTCCATTCCGTTCAAAGGTTACGAAAATCTGCTCGAACGCCGCTTCGAGGAGGCCATCGACGTGTTCCTGAAAAAACAAAGCACCGAGGGTCCGGGCGATGGCATTTCCAGCGCACTCGCCTCGGCCTATCAGCGGCTCGCTTTCCAAACACTCGCCGATCAGGTGCGCCGCAGCGTGCGCAGCGTGAGTGGCAATCAATGGATGTTCCGCATGGGCCATCCGGCCGACCAGCCGCTGCGCATCCGTCCGGAAATCTCCCGCCGCGATCCGGTGACAGGTGCCTATCCGATTTTGCGTGAGCGCACGCCGGTCCGCATGGATCTCACCCACTGCGGCTGGAGTGACATCTTTTTCCTCGGCATGGACTATCCGGAAGGTGCGAAGGTGCTGAACATTTCCGTGGACCTCGCCGTGCATGGCCGTGACAAGGAGCCGAGCCCGCCGGTGGAAGCCAGCCTGCGGGTGATCGAAGAGCCCTTGCTCCGTCTCACCAGCGTGGACCTCGCGTGCAGTGCTGAAATTTCCAGTCTGAACGAGGTTTTTGATTTTGCGAAAGACTACCTCGGCCTGCTCAAGGCGGCGGTCATCGCCAGCGGGATCGTTCCGCCGGGCATCGAGGGCTCCGGGCAGAGCCTCGCGGATTTGTTAGCGCGCGTCGTCGGCCCGGGCCGCGGACTGGAGCTGGTCAGCAACGTGAACAACATTCCGAAAGGCTCGCGCCTCGCGGTTTCCACGAATTTGTTAGCCGCGCTCATCAGTGTCTGCATGCGCGCCACCGGCCAGGCCCGCTCGCTCACCGGACCGCTGGAGGAAAACGAACGCCGCATCGTCCTCGCCCGCGCCCTGCTGGGAGAATGGATCGGCGGTTCCGGCGGTGGTTGGCAGGATTCCGGCGGCGTTTGGCCCGGCATGAAGCTCATCGAAGGCACTCTGTCCGAAGAGGGTGATCCGGAATTCGGCATCAGCCGCGGCCGTTTGATGCCGAAGCACAAGGTGCTCGACAACACCGAGGTCCCGGCCGAGGCGCGGAAAAAACTCCAGGACTCACTCGTCCTCGTCCACGGCGGCATGGCGCAGAATGTGGGCCCTATCCTCGAAATGGTCACCGAGAAATACCTGCTGCGCAGCGGCCCGGAATGGATCGCACGCGAGCAGACGCACGGCATTCTCGACCGGATTCTCGAAGCCCTCCACACCGGCGACATCCCCGCGATCGGTGCGGCGACCATGGAAAATTTCCGCCAGCCAATCCAGACGATCATCCCGTGGGCCAGCAACCTCTACACGGAAACGCTCATTGAAAAAATCAGCGCCGCATTCGGCGAGGACTTCTGGGGCTTCTGGATGTTAGGCGGGATGGCAGGAGGTGGCATGGGCTTCATTTTCGCTCCTGCCAGAAAAGCGGAGGGCCAACAGCGGCTCCAACAGATCATGTCGGAAACCAAGGCATTGCTCGGCTCCGCCCTGCCCTTTGCGATGGAGCCCGTGGTTTACGATTTCTCTATCAACGAGCACGGCACCCGGGCGGACCTGCTCAGCGGCGAGGATGCGCTGATGCCCGCCGGTTATTACAGTTTCATCGTGCCGCAACTGCTGCGGAAAGGCCGCCACGAACTCAGCGCACTGCGGGTGGCCGAGCTCGATCATTTCGCCGCCGCCTGCCGCAATCATCCGGAACTGTGCGACATGGTGCAGACCTTGTTCGATTCGATTTTCCCGCGCACGCATGGAAAAAACGACAGCCGGGATTCGCTCGCGGGTTTGCTCGAAGCGAACGGCTTCGACCGCACGGCCCACGAGCAGATCCGCGAGGACCTCAAGGCGGGACGCATCGGCCTCGCACAGAACCGGCTGCCGACGAACACCGTCATTGAGGACGTTAGAGAGAGCGACCTGGTAGATGCGACGTCCGGTTCCCTGCCGGAAAAATACCGCGACCTCGGCCTCGCAGCTTTGAAAAACGGCGGAGTGGCCGTCGTCACCCTCGCCGCCGGAGCCGGCTCCCGCTGGACCCAGGGCGCGGGCGTGGTCAAGGCGCTCAATCCCTTCTGCAAACTCGGCGGACGCCATCGATCGTTCGTCGAAACCCACCTCGCCAAGAGCCGCCAAATCGGCAAGCTGGCGGGCACCACGCTGCCGCATATTTTCACGACCAGCTATTTCTCCCACAGCCCGACCGAGCGCTTCCTCAGCGAGCACGATCAATTCGCCTACGAAGGGCCGCTGTTTCTATCACAGGGGAAATCCATCGGCCTGCGGACCGTCCCCACCGTGCGCGACCTTCGTTTCGCCTGGGAGGAAATCCAGCAGCAGGCGCTCGACGTGCAGCAGCAGAAAGTCCGCGAAAGCCTGCGCAGCGCGCTCATCAATTGGGCGGAAACCACCGGCGAGGCGAGCGACTACACGGAAAATCTTCCCCTCCAATGCCTGCATCCCGTCGGGCACTGGTATGAGGTGCCTAATCTCCTGAGAAACGGCACGCTCGCAAAATTGTTAGCAGAACGACCGAATCTCCAAACGCTCGTCCTGCACAACATCGACACCGTCGGCATGAATGTGGATCCAGCGTTGCTAGGACTCCATCTCTCCAGCAACGCGGGCCTCTCTTTCGAAGTCATCACCCGCCGCCTCGAAGACCGCGGCGGCGGCCTTGCCCGCGTGAACGGCCGGACGCAACTCGTCGAAGGCCTCGCCATGCCGCGCGAGGAGGACGAGTTCCAGCTTTCCTATTATAACAGCAACACCTGCTGGATCCAGATCGACGCCCTGTTGGACGTGTTCCAACTCGGCCGCGCCGATCTAGCGGATTTAAACAAGGTGAGCACCGCCATCCGCGCGCTCGCCGCGAAGATGCCCACCTACATCACGCTCAAGGACGTGAAAAAGCGCTGGGGCAACGGGCAAGAGGACATTTTCCCTGTCTGCCAGTTTGAGAAACTGTGGGTGGACATGAGCAACCTGCCGTCTATCGAAACGAAATACATCGCCGTCCCCCGCGTCCGTGGCCAGCAGCTCAAAGACCCGTCACAGCTCGACGGCTGGCTCCGCGACGGCTCCGCAGCCTACCTCGAATCCCTCTGCGACTGGGACTGATTCCCATTGGCCCGACATTTGCTTGCCATCCGAAATCAAAACTTATCCATTTTTCCCCATGCCCAACCTAAAAGACAAAATCGGCTTCACTGATCAAGGTCCCGCCATCGCCTCACCCGCCGAGGAAAACCGCCTCCGCGAGTTCGTCAACCTGAAGCTCGCCGCCCGAGGCTACTCGATCGTCGGCGACGAAGCGGATTACCCGTTCCTCGATCTCGGCCGCTCGCTGATCGCCAGTTTTCAGGAAAAAACCCGGCTGCTTTCGGACTACCTGTGCCCGGCAGACGCCTACATCGACACCTTCCTCCGCGACTATCTCGGCAGCGAAATCGTCGCCGAGGTTTTCCCGGAATCGTCGCACCTGCTTCCGGTCGGCGCGCTGGTGGTGGAGCGCCACGGCATCAGCCGCATGCTCTCACTGCCGCCGGATCAGGATGAGTTCAAATCGTCCATCCTCAGTTCGTATCGCGTGCACCAGGGAGTTTGTCATAATCCCGCGAACGACCGCCGGACGACCGAGGGCGTTTTCCACGTCGCGGAGGGTGGTCTGCCGATTCCTGCGGATAAGAAGGCCATCCCGAAAATCGTCTTCGCGCGCTTGCTCAAGGGGGCACTCAATCCGCCGCAGGACCTCATGACACTGCCCTTCACCGGCACGTCGGAAGATCCGGCGAAGGTCTTCGTCTCGCTGCTTCTCCGCCCCGTGGTCGCGCCGGAGATCCCCGGGGTTTCTCCGGAAAAATCGATGGAAACGCGCTTCTTCGCACCAGGCAATTTGGTTAGCAATCTGGACTTTGTCGAAAGCATCTTCGGCAATGCAGGCGATCCCTATCTGCCGGACAACGATGCCCGCCTCGATGCGGAAGGCTGGTCCGGCCACACCGGCTGCGTGATTCTCGCACCTCATGTCACTTCACTCAAAAAGAAGGATCTCGGACTTCCTAACATTACCGATGCCACCGACCGCCAGAAACGCGAAGGCATGTGCTGGACCTCGGAAGACGAACTCTACAACGACGGCGGAGCCTTCAAGATCACCTGCCGTGACAAGCGCGGAATCATCGTCACCATCATCGCAGACAACTACTATGGTTACTGCAAGAAGGAGGTGAAAACCCAGCTCAGCTATGCTGCTAACCTCTACGGCAACGCCGAGGAGGAACACGCCGGCGGTGCCATCGCGTTTCCGAGCTTCGACCTTGGCGAGGTTTTCTCCCTCAGCGATTATACCCGCACGGTCGATCACGCCTTCACCGGCTTTACCAAACGCTACGGCGCGATTTTCGATCTCCAGCCCGAAGGTTATGGCATCGACAAACAATACCCCGACATCCTTTACATCCCGGAAGATGTCCACATCGATCTCAACAGCCAGTCGCTTGCTTGGGAAAATGACGAAGGGTTCCAAAAAATCGCCCTCCAGCCCGGCATCACCTACGTCCTCCCTTCCGGCTACAAGGTGGAGATGGTGAAGCCCTCCGCTGGCCAGCGCTGGCGGCTTATCGGAACAACGGCGGAAGGCACCTTCTGCCACAAACCCTGTACCGTTTCCGGCGGTGGAAAATCTGAAATTTCCAAATCGCTATCAGACGCGATGATTACCGCTGCGGTCATCGTCAATGATCTGAAAAAGGATATGGAAGCCGCGACTGAAATCATCAACCGCGATTTTTCCAATCGTTACAAGAACCCGCAGGACCCGGGCAAAGCCGGCCGTCCCCTGCTGAGCCATGAACGCTCGCTCGGATCCGTCATCCGCCTGCTCACGCAGCGTTCCGCCTACACGGACGAATACAACGCCTGGCTCGCCACCATCGGCAGCTCGGTGCGCGACCTCGTTTTCATCGTCAAACGCTTTTACAAACCCCGTTGGGGCAACGACTGGCAGAAGCGCTTCAGCGTGGATCTGATCAACGGTCTGCCCGGACGCCAGCTCATCTACCGACGCCAGCGGCTCGTCACCCAGTACCTCCGCGTCGGCTTCAGCGAGGACGGCACCTGGCGCACCTTCAGCATCCGCAAGGATTTCGCTCCGGCGAAAAAGGTCCAGACCGAGGACGACATCAGTGCTTGCATGGTTGTCCCACGCGACTCGGTCACAGGTCTTCACCCGGATGTGAAGAATCCGTCGCTGAAATTCGTTAGGAACTGTGAGTATCGGCTGTTCCAGCGTCCGGACGACGCCGTCATCCGCGGCTACGACAAGAAGACCGAAAGCGACTTCAGCCAGCGCGGCATGTTTTTCTCCAACTACGAGCCCATCCACCGCCACGCCGCCGTGGCGATGACAAAGGACGCCATCCGCTTCGAGCAGTTCACCTCGCCGCTGCGCAAGATGCTAACGAATTTTGTCGAAGCCGGAAAACCCGATTACGTCGTCAGCTCCCACCAGCCGCGCATCGTCGATGGCGCACCGACGAAAAACCCGCGCTATCTCCAGAACCGCCCCGACCTTGAGGACCCGCGCTCCGTCTATCTGGCAGGACTTGGTTCCCGGCTCTACCGCCGCCTTCCGCTCGGCGCTCCCGTGCCGATGCCGGTGAACTCGGTGCTCGCCGGACGCCGTAACAACCCGCCGGACGAGGCTGCAGGCATCCGTGCACTTGCCGTTTACAACCCGATCCACTATCAGGAGTTGCCCGAGTTGTTCATGGACTTCATTTCCTCGCTCACCGGCAAAAGCCCGTCCACCACCGGCGCGGGCAGCGAAGGCGCGCTGACAAAAGGTCCCTTCAATGCCATCCTGCCGATCCACGATGTCAACGCCGCACTCGTTTCCTATCTGATCACCGACTACCGCGGATTCACCAGCGCAGCGGGCCATATCGGCAGGAGATATCGGGTCGATCACGATATCAGCCTCTTGGTGCCTGAAGTCTGGTCCCGCATGTTCATCCCCGAGCGCGAGCCGGCCTATCTGATCAAGAACGGCTATCTGGAAAAACTGGAAGACTTCGCACACGAAGGGAAAACCATTGAGGCCAGCCGCCTCGGTTACCGCATCACGAAAACTTTCGTCACCACCTTCTTCGGCCGGATGTTTTCCGCTGCGGATACCGTGTTCAGCGAGGACATGCTCAAGCCCGAACTCCAGTCACTGGACGACTTTATCGACGGACTCGACAACATCATCGAAACTCAGAGGACCGTCGCGCTCAACTACTTCCAGGATGGCTGCATCGACGCCGCCATCCCACCGCTCAAGGCACTGTTGAACATCATGGCCTACGGCGAGTTTGAAGGAAAAACCCTCACCGATCCCGCCATCCGCGCCCTCTTCACCCGCGAAGCCACCATGGCTTCCGCTTGGTACCGGGCGCGGCTAGATGCGAAGGTGAAAGGCGATCAGAACCTGTGGAAACGCCACATCGCCTATCTGGAGGACTTCCTTGCGAAACCGAACTATCAGAGCGAACTCGAACGACTCGGCATCCATGAACGCCTCACCGCAGCCAAGGCCACGCTCGATCATGTCAGCTCGCCGGAATATCGCGCGAGTCTGATAGGGATGATCGGCACCGATCCTGAACTGATCTGAGCCACCCGCCCGGGATTGACGCTGAATGATAACCAGATGGTTACCATCGCCTGATTGTGACTCCGCATATAATGCCAAAAGTGCGGAGGCATATGGCCTCACTATTTCGCATCAATCCAAAAGTCCGCCGGTTCTCCTCCAAAGCAGGCTCGCTGCTATTGCTTTTCCAAAAGACCTCCGTCGTCCAATTGATCCTTCCAGAGGCCCGCGTGATGGGTACTTCCGGCGTTGCAGAGCTGGTAAAATGGACCGTTGCCACCGTTGCCGGACTTGGGGTTTATGACACGGTGGCGGGTGCGACGGCGATCACTCAACTTGCGCCGTCCAGTGGTTCTGCAAATGTTCCGGCGACCAATGGAACAAACCTAACGTTTGTTTTTCAACTTCTGAACTATCCAGATACTCCGGGCAGCTGGACGGTCACAGGGCTGCCCACCGGACTCAATCATGCCAATGCAAAAAACAATACGATTGATTCCGTTTCCGGCGTGCCGACGCAAACTGGAACTTTCTCAGTGAAAGTCAAAGCTTGGGCCGGATCAAACTACACCGGGGACTCCTTTTCCAAAACCTTCACGATGGTGATCGATCCACCTGCCGTCACCGCGCCAACCGTCACCACTCCTTCAAGGACCAGCATCGCCGCAACTAGCGCCACACTCGGAGGCAATGTCACGATCGACGGCGGCGGAACGATCACCGCGCGCGGGGTGGTTTACTCGATCACCACCGTGAACAGCAACCCGACCATCGGTGCTGCAAATGTAACCAAGCTCACCAGCACTGGCACCACCGGGGTCTTCACGATCAACGTCACCGGTCTTGCGCCTGGCACGGGATATTCATTCAAAGCCTACGCCATCAATAGTGCGGGCACGACCTACACCTCGCCGGTTTCCTCCTTCACCACGCTGGTAGCGGTTCCGACCGTCACCACGCCCACCAGCGCGGGCATCGCCTCGACGAGTGCCACACTCGGAGGCAGTGTTACGGGCGTCGGCGGCGGAACGATCAGCGAACGAGGGATCGTTTACTCGGTCGCCACCGTGAACAGCAACCCAACCATCGGAGCTGCAAATGTAACCAAGCTCACCAGCACTGGCACCACCGGGGTCTTCACGATCAACGCCACCGGTCTTGCGCCGGGCACTGGATATTCGTTCAAAGCCTACGCCAGTAACATTGCTGGAACCACTTACACCTCGCCGGTTTCCTCCTTCTTCACGCTGGCCGCTCCGGTAGAAACTTTCGCCATTTGGCAAGGTGCCCAATTCTCCGTCGAGCAACTAGCAGATCCCGCCACCTCCGGCCCGACCGCGGATCCGGATGGCGACGGGATCAGCAACGCGAAGGAGTATATCTGCGGGCTCCTGCCATTGACCGCCGAACTGGAGCCAATTCCGGCAATCGCAGCAAACGCCGGGCAAC
Organism: Verrucomicrobiales bacterium; assembly: GCA_038204755.1. Classification (GTDB taxonomy): domain Bacteria; phylum Verrucomicrobiota; class Verrucomicrobiia; order Verrucomicrobiales; family Akkermansiaceae; genus Luteolibacter. Next base: position 2,602 of record JBBRCO010000127.1, on the reverse strand, counting down.
TTTCGGTTTCCTTCACCGCGAAGGCTGCCAGCGGCCCGGGCTACACCGGCAAAACGCGGCACTACGCTCTGGAAAGCACCGACCATCTGGTCAGCGGAACGTGGATATCGCCGGTCGGCTACGAGGACATCATTGCCAGCGATCAGAACGTGAACTACAGCGGCACCCAGGCCGGACCCACCCGATTCTATCACCTCCGGGTGTGGCTCACTCCCTGATCCTTCAGCTCTCCCCGATGTCACCGATGTGGCCTTCGTCGAAATCCATTTCCCGGACCCGCTTCTGGTCGCGCATGATCTCCACCTGCTTGCGGAGTTGCTCGCGGAGTTCCAGTCCGCCCCGGACGGCGGGGATCGTTAGACTCGGCAGGCCGCGGTCGGAAGTTTCGAGAACGATGGAGGCAAGCCCGGTGAGACGCATCCACCAGGTGCGGATCATCTGGGTATCCTTGACCCGGTAGAGTTCGATTTCCTCAATCTTCTGGTTGATGATGCCGGTGGTGACGCGCAGGCGCTGGGTGGTGAGTTCGAAGACCTTCGTCCGCACGGATAGATATTTCCACAGCATGTAAACCAGCGGCAGCAGGAGCGCGGGCAATGCAAACGGCCATAAGGGCGGAAAAAACGCAGCGATAACCAAACAGACCGAAACAATTACGGCTCCGGTGAAGGGCCAGATGTTCAGCCACTGCGAGGGGCTGCCTTTCCAAAACGTGTTTTCCTCAGTCATTGGCGGGATCATGCGGGCAACGGCAGGTGGTCCGCAAGCGGAGAATCCGTGGGGATTTCATCCTGGCTACGGCTTGATTTTCCAAACCCGCTCAAGCGTGGCTTTCACCTTCCCCTGGCCGCGCTCGGCGTTTCCTCCCTGGCCTCCGGATTTGGTGGTCTGGATGGTGTCGAGTTCCTGCCGGAGAATGATCGGATAGAGAAGCGAAAGCCAGATTTTCCCGGACTCGATGGTGACGTCCTGATCGGTGAGCGTGCCCTCGAAATCGGGATGCTGTTTGCGGCTGAAATCTCCGGTTATGGAAAAGACGCCGCACGGATGGCCACCGACGGCATCGGTTTTCTCGAAGGTGAGGCTGAAAGAGCCGGTCGCTTTTCCGGTGAGCAGCATCGGCAGCGAACTTTCGGCGACGGGCACCTTGTCCCCGGCCTTGAAGCGGCGTTTGCCGAACCACAGGGTGCGCGGAGCGAGGGCGTTTTCAACGAGCAGCAGGTCGAAAACCGGCGACAATTGCTTCGACACCGCCGCAGCGCGGAATCCGTCGCTGCCGGAACCCTGCCAGCCTTTGCCGGATTTCCGATAGATCATCGGCTTGCCGGCGGGAGCGACCTGTTTGAGTGTATCGGTGACGGCACCCTTCGCCGTGTCCGCGCCGTCAGGAAGCGGGGCGGTGAAGCTGGACTGCTCGAGCGAATAGCGGACTTGGTCACCGGAGCGCTCGAGCTTGGTGATGACGATTTTCGTGCCCTTCATATCCTCGGCATGGCGCTCGATAGCGGATGTCTGATAGAATCGACCGGTCATTTCCTCACGGAGCGTGGTCACCACTTCGATGTGGTTCGGAAACGGCAGGTCCTTGCGGAAAATGACGCCTTCCGGAGTCTCGTCCACGAGCTTCTGGAGTCCGGCATCGGGCTTGTTTTCAGCAACTCCGGATGTTTTGCCGGAGATTCTGTTTTCCACCGCCGCCTTGGCTTGATCAGCGAGTTTCTTCGCCTTGTCGCAGGAAACAACGGAGAGGCAGAGCAGCAGGAACGGAATGGAACGGCGGATCATGGAAATCAGATGCTGCTGCAGCAGTCGAGTTTCTGGTTCATTTCGATGGCGGGGATTTCCCCGCTGGAAATGCCGACGATCACGGCCGGCACCCCCGCCACGGTGGTGTGGGGTGGCACGTCGTTGAGCACCACACTGCCCGCACCGACCTTGGCTCCGGTGCCGATCTCCACGCGTCCGAGGATTTTCGCACCAGCACCTAACAAAACTCCGGAGCGGATGATCGGGTGCCGGTTGCCGCATTCCTTGCCGGTGCCGCCGAGGGTGACTTCATGCAGAATGGAAACATCGTCCTCAATGATCGCCGTTTCACCCACGACGAAGGAAGTGGCATGATCCAACAGAATCCCGCAGCCGATCCTGGCGGCAGGATGGATGTCCACGGCGAAGGCCTCGCTGGCGACGCTCTGTAGATAGAGTGCGAGCCAGCGGCGGCCGTCGAGCCAGAGCTGGTGCGAAACGCGGTAGGTTGTTAGAGCGAGGAACCCTTTGAAAAACAACAGCGGCTCCAGCGGGGAAAAGCACGCGGGATCGCGCTCGAACATGGCGCGCAGGTCACGGGCAGAGCTATTGACGATGTGCGAGTGGGTTTCGAAAACGCCAGTGAGCAAGGGCTCCATGGCGACGCGCGGCATGTCCTCACGGGCGAGGCGGCGGGCGAGGCGCGCGCCGAGGGCGGCGGCCAGACTTTCGCGGGAAAGGATCACATCGTGGACGAGAAGTTTGAGAGCGGGCTCATCAGTAGTCACCTTGGCGGCCTCGCTGCGCAGGGTTTCCCAAAGGGCCTGGATATCGACGATTTTGCCTGCGCAAAGCT
>JBBRCO010000126.1:0-12363 GCA_038204755.1 Verrucomicrobiales bacterium | reverse complement strand
AGCTTTCCATAAGTTGAGTCTGGCACCGGGTGCGTGGAAGATCTACTGCGAAGCAGATGCGGTGACCGGGGAGCAGACGACTAGCGAATAGCAGCAATCTGAAATTTCCGCGAAGTTGACCGATTTTTGACGAACACCGGCACCTTGGCTAACAGATCTTTTGCACATGCCAAGGATGAGCATTTTCGGAGGAGAGCACACACTCTGCTCCCTCCCTTGTTTCTTCCTTCTTCTAATGGAGCCACAGTCGCGAGAACCAACGCAAACTGCCACCTCCGGCGGGCAGCGCAACATATCGACTTCACTTTCCATCGCCGTAGCGCGGCACGGGTCTCGGCATGCCCACTTTGCATCGCCACAGCATGGGAAGGCTTTCCAACGGGTCCGTTTTGCATCTGTGCAGCGCTGGAGAGCTACCCATTGGGTTCACTGTAATGAGTGGTTGGTAAAGCTGTAAGGGTTGGAATTTTCACAAACGGGTGAAATTACCTTGGTCGCCAGCCGCGTATCGAACAGGCTCCGTGATTCCGAAGTCCTTTCAAAACCCTATGAGACCGATATCCGCAACCCCCACGCTTCTTTGTATAGCTCTTGCCTCCATTTCCAGCCTTCGTGCTTCGGAGGACATTGTAATGGCTGATTTCGAGGGCGCGAATTATGGCGATTGGAAGGCAAAAGGCGAAGCATTCGGTTCCGGTCCGGCGCAGGGGGCATTGCCAGGCCAGATGCCCGTCGATGGCTTCCAAGGCCACGGACTGGTCAACTCGTTCCAAGGGGGCGACGATACCACGGGCACGCTCAACTCACCGGATTTCAAATTGGATCGGAAATTCGTTAATTTCCTCATCGGCGGTGGTGGGTTTCCAGAAGAAACCTGCATCAACCTGAAGTCCCGGGGGAAAGTCATCCGCACGGCGACGGGAACTAACCGTTCTCCGGGCGGCAGCGAGCATCTGGATTGGGAAAGTTGGGATGTCTCGGATTTGATCGGACAATCTGTCTCTATCGAAGTGGTTGATTCCCGGAAAGGATGCTGGGGGCATCTCAATATCGATCAAGTCGTCCAGAGCGATGTACCTGCCGTTTTGCTGATCAAGCAGGAATTCGCGGTCAACCAACGCTACCTGATCTGGCCGGTCAGGCTGGACACCAAACTGAAAAAGAGGTTTTTCCTGACATTGGATGGCGAGGACCAGCCGTTCAGTTATTATGACATTTGTTTGACCAACAAACCGGACTTCTGGGTTTTCACCGACCTTGGGAATTTTCAAGGACGCAAGCTCACCGTGACCGGAAAAATCCCCGGAGATCTTGAACCGGCATGGAAAATGGTATCCATGAGCGCCACCTATCCCGGCGAAAACGGGATCTATCAGGAGCCGCTGCGCCCGCAATATCACTTCACCAGCCGCCGCGGATGGCTGAATGATCCGAACGGTCTCGTCTGGAAGGATGGCAACTGGCACCTGTTCTATCAGCATAATCCCTACAATACCGGTTGGGACAACATGACCTGGGGCCATGCGGTCAGTCCCGACCTTTTCCATTGGAAGGAACTGCCTCCCGCGCTGTTTCCAGATGCAGCGGGCTACATGTATTCCGGCTCCGCGGTCCTCGCATCCAAGGGGAAGATTGGCTTCCCGATCAAGGGGGAAAGCGCGCTGGTGCTGGCCTACACGGCGAACGGCCACCACAGCTACCTGCCGGGAGTCGAGGGGACCCAGGGCATCGCCTCCAGCGACGACGATGGAAAAACCTTCCATAAGTTCGCGGGCAATCCGGTCATCCCGCATGTGCGGGCGGAGAACCGCGATCCCAAGGTGCAATGGCACGAGCCAACCAAACGATGGGTCCTGAATCTCTATTACGATGGAAATGATTATGTTGCAAAAGGGGAAGCTATCCGTTTCGAATCCTTGAAAATCCACGGTCTCCGATCCGTTTGGAAATAGCCCAACTAACACATCCAACAGTCGCCTCATGAATTCCGCCATCATTGGCATCGGTGAGGTGCTATGGGACATGCGGCCTACCGGTCCGCAGATGGGGGGCGCTCCCGCCAATTTCGCCTGTCACGCCCATGCCTTGGGTGCGAATTCCATGGTCGTCAGCCGCGTCGGAAACGATTCTGGGGGGGAGGAATTGATTGTCCGGCTAAAACAGTTAGGTGTGTCAACATCCGGGATCTCGATAGATGCGACACATGCGACAGGCACCGTGGATGTCAATCGTCGACACCATCGGGGCCGGCGACTCGTTCACCGCGGCGATCACGTTGGGATTACTACACGGATGGGCGCTTGAGAAAATTTCAGAGACCGCCAACATGGTCGCCGCTCACGTGTGCTCGCGCACGGGTGGCACTCCACCGATGGAGGAACATTTGAAGATCCTGTTCCAGCCATCCGGGATGCCGGGCTGATTTTTTCCTAGAAACCCACCATTTATGAACAAGCTCTACTTCTGGTCCATCACCTCGGCGCTGGCCGGGTTCCTCTTCGGCTTCGATACGGTGGTCATCTCCGGAGCCGAGCAATCGATCCAGGCATTGTGGAATCTGTCGCCGGGCATGCACGGCGTCGTGATGGGGGCGGCGCTTTACGGCACGGTCATTGGGGCGATCACCGGGGCTTGGCCGACGGACCGGTTCGGGCGGAGAAAGACGCTGATATGGATCGGCGTCCTCTACTTCGTCTCCGCAGTGTGGTCGGGCATGGCCACCGACGCGTGGTCGTTCTGCATCGCGCGTTTCATCGGCGGCCTAGGCGTGGGCATCTCGACGGTGGCGGCACCGCTTTACATTTCAGAAATCTCGCCGCCTGACCGACGTGGACGGTTGACCGGGATGTTTCAGTTCAACATCGTGTTCGGCATCCTCGTCGCCTTCCTTTCCAACTGGCTGATAGGAGGAACTGGGGATCATGCTTGGCGCTGGATGATGGGTTCGGAAGCCGCTCCGGCACTGGTTTACTCGCTGGCTTGCTTCGCAATCCCAGAAAGCCCGCGCTGGTTGTTGGCACGCGGTCGTGACGCCGAGGCGATGATCGTGCTTCAAGCGATCTCACCGGAAAAGTCCGCCGCCGAGCTGGAGCAAAACGCCGCAGCGATCCGGGCGTCGTCGCGTGAGAAGGATGCCAAACGTCCGAGCCTGTGGAGTGCCGACCTGCGCCGCCCGGCGAAACTTGCATTCCTGATAGCCTTCTTCAATCAACTCTCCGGCATCAACGCGATCCTTTACTTCGCACCGCGCATTTTCGGCCTAACGGGAAGTGAGAACGCGCTCGGGCAGTCGATCGGCATTGGCTTCACGAATCTCATTTTCACCTTCATCGGCCTATGGTTGATCGACCGGCTCGGCCGTCGCACGTTGCTCTATATTGGATCGTTCGGGTACATCCTCTCGCTCGGCTTGTGCGCTCTGGCATTTTTCACCTGGGCACCGCAGTTCCGGGCTGCATCTGCGGCGGTAGATGTGAAAGCGGCGGTCGATTCGTTGGCCAGCGCGAACCCTGCCCGTGTGGCGAATTTACAAAACGAGCTCGTCCGGAAAAAGGATGCGCTGGAGGCTGCCACAGCAGAGCCGAAATCAGGTGCGAAGCCCGTGAGCTTCACGGATGATGCCGCACCGGATTCCATCAAGGCGTCGGCGAATGAAGCGCTTTCGCAGGCATCGAACGCAGCCGGATCCGGCGGCATGATGGTCTTGGTCTGCATCTTCGCCTTCATCGCCGCGCACGCCATCGGCCAGGGCGCGGTTATCTGGGTGTTCATTTCGGAAATTTTCCCCGACCGCTGGCGCGCCGCTGGGCAGTCGCTCGGCAGTGCGACGCACTGGGTCTTCGCCGCCGCTCTAACTACAGTTTTCCCGCTGATGATGGCAAAACTCGCGCCGGGCGTGGTGTTCTTGATCTTCACTGGGATGATGATCCTGCAACTCGTCTGGGTGAAAATGATGGTTCCCGAAACCAAGGGTGTGCCGCTCGAGGACATGCAGAAAAAGCTGGGCAGCGTCTGAACGGTCGAAATCTGATGGACATCCTCCAGAAACCCGACGCCCCCGACCGGAGCCGCGCCGTCACGGCGGCGATCAAGCGCGGAATCCAAGCCGCGGAGCATGACCGCACGGCGGCGGCGGGCATGGTTCTAAAGATCCATATGAAATAGAATGCGGTGGGAGGAGGAGGAATGACTACCATCGGTCCTGGACCACAGTAATTCACCCTGCCGGTCGGGCGCCAAAAACCTGCCGCTGCGGTATTTTTTCGCTCCCACTGATCAACCCCACGCAGACCACATCCATGGAATACAAATCCGCATTCCGTCCCGTCCTTCTGAAAACTATTTTTGCCACAGGGGCGTTCTCCCTGATCTTCGCCCTGTCGTCTCAGGGGGCTACCATCGGCCACACTGGGGGTGCCGCGGTCACGACGACCAACACCTCCTCGAAGGCAGTTGAAGTCGCCGCCAACGATGCCCCCGACAGCTTCTCCCTCAAGTTCGATGATGTGAATCCCACCGACAGCCTCGGTAATTCCGTCCTAGCGAACGGGTTCTATACGTTTGAGGGTAATACCGTCCGATCACGTCCCTCCAATGTCAACGTGGCAAGCTACAACGCCACCCGAATCACTTCCTATCAGGTCGTCGCGCTCCCGAACTCCGACTATTCGACTATTCGACCTGGACGAACAGCTTCGGCACAGCGTTCACCGACAGCGTTCCCGGTTCCGATCCCGATGGCGATGGACTGAGCAATCAGCAGGAGTATGCGTTTGGCCTTAACCCCACCAGCGGAGCGTCGGTCAATCCCATCAGCAGTCAGCTCAGTGACACCCAGTTCGCCTACACCCGGCGCCCCGGAACCGGCCTCAACTACACGGATCCGATACGGCACCGACTTGATTACCTGGACGATCGATCTAACCGCCGACCAGGTCACCGGAACCCCGGTTGACAATCTGGAAACGGTGACGGTGACGCTTGTCGATGCCGCCCCGGTGGATGGCAAGCTGTTTGTCCGTGTGGAAGCACAATAATCCCTGAAAGAATCATTCACTGCGCAAGGTAATGAACTTCCAACCTCGTGGAACCGTATGCCCTTGTTACTATCATTAGAATCAGGGGATCTGCCTGACCCCAAAAGCAATTTACATGAAAAACATCATTAGAATATTGGCGCTGCTACTGGCAGGCCTCGCGCACCTAACAGAAATCGCTCAATGCCAGGCCGCGCCCTCGGTCAAATCGGAACAAGTGGCTCCGGGACTATGGCGCATCCGCTTGGGAACGCCGGAGAAGCTGACTCCCACGGCATACCGCTCGGCTCCGATTGCGGAATCCTCTTTGAATGCAATGGCTGCCGATGGGAAAACTCCTTTTGCTTTTTCGGACGTTGGTTTCACGGTCAATAATCGTGGCTGCGCAATCAAACTCCCGTTAGATAAAAACGAACAAGTTTTCGGCTTCGGGCTCAATACCAAGCTCTTCAACATGACCGACCGCAGGGTTTGGATTCGCACCAGCGATAACCCGGAAAGTGAGTTGAATGATTCCCACGCACCGGTGCCCTTTTACGTGACTAGTGCCGGGTATGGAGTGTTGATTGATAGCGCACGGTATATTTCGTTTTACAGTGGAATTGCTGCGCCGGCCAACGTGACCGCCACTAACAAATCCGACGGCACCGTGGCCACCACCACGAGCGAACTCTATCGCCAGCGTGACTTGGACAAGAAAATCATGTTGATCGATGTGCCGGTTGCCAAGGGTGTCGATATCTATGTTTTTGGGGGGCCGACCATGAAAGAAGCCGTGCAGCGCTACAATCTATTTTCCGGCGGTGGCTGCCTGCCGCCGATGTGGGGATTGGGAGTATGGTATCGGGGCAAGGGCGATTTTGGTGCCGAGGATTGCCTCAAACTGGCGCAATCATTCCGCGACACCCACATGCCGTGTGATGTCTGGGGCTTGGAGCCGGGCTGGCAGACTCAAGCCTACTCGTGTTCATTCATGTGGAATGAGAGTCGATTCCCCAATCCAGACGTGTTTATCAAACAGATGCGGGAATCAGGTTTCCACCTTAACGCTTGGCAGCATGTGTTTGTTCATCCCAGCTCGCCCATCCACAAGGCGCTCGAACCGTTAAGCGGCGATTACCTAGTATGGAACGGGCTGGTTCCCGATCTATCCATGGAAAAAGCGCGGTCCATCTTTGCAGCGCATCAGGACAAGGTATTGTTCCAAAAAGGAGTCGAGAGTGTAAAACTCGATGAGTGCGACAACCAACCGGGCAGCGCCAATCCGTGGTCGTTTCCAGAGTGCAGCTCATTTCCTTCAGGATTGGACGGCGAGCAGATGCACGGACTGCTAGGCACATTCTATCAACAGACCATGTGGAGCGTGCCTCGAAATAACAATCGCAGAACCTATAACTCCGTTCGGGCATCACATGCCATGGCGGCACCACTCCCGTTTGTTCTTTACAGCGATACCTATGATCATCGGGCATACGTGCGAGGCATCGCCAAGTCAGGTTTCGGCGGTCTGCTCTGGACGCCCGAGTTGCGGGATGCCAGCTCGATAGAGGATCTCTATCGCCGCGTGGAGACGATCGTTTTTTCAGCCCAGACCCTTGTCAATTGCTGGTATATGAAAAATCCACCGTGGCTGCAGATCAACACGGAGAAAAGCAATCGCGATGAATTGATGGCTGAGCGCGAGGAAGTCACGGCTGGCGTTCGCCGTTTGCTTGAGCTACGGATGAGTTTGATTCCGTATCTATATTCCGCCTTCGCCGAATATCACCTGACCGGGACGCCTCCATTCAGGGCCGTGGTCATGGACTATCCGCTCGATACCAATACCTGGCAACTGGATGACGAATACTTGGTAGGTCCCTCGCTCCTGGTGGCACCGATCTTCTCAGGGCAAAAATCTCGCACCGTTTATTTACCGGAAGGCGAGTGGTTCGACTTTTGGACCGGTGCCTGCGTAAGGGGCGGACACGAGATTGAGGTCACCCTGCCCCTCGACCAGATTCCGGTTTATGTCAAAAGCGGCTCGCTCCTGCCTCTAGCAAAACCGGTTGAATGCGTGAAGCCCGATACATGCTTCGAACTAACAGTTCGTGCATACGGCGCAAAACCTGCGGATTTCACTCTCTACGAAGACGACGGCATTTCCTGCGATTACGAACAGGGAGTTCAAAACCGGCTAACATTGAAGTGGACAAGCGGTGAAGGCGGAAAAATGGTGAAAATCGGCAGCTATGCGGGCACTGCCCGATATAAGATTACTGAGTGGAAACAAATGGATGCAAAATAGAACTCAAAATAACAATAAAGAGACACAGCAACCGCCACTAGCCGCCCTGTCAGCAACTTCACCCGTAATATGAACCCTTTTCCCCGTCTCAACGGCGCTCCCGCTGGTGGCGGTGCGTGCACTCAAACGTTGTGCAAAAAACAATCATGCACCAATTGAACAGGCGAGAGTATCAGATTCTGTTTTTGGGTGCCGCCATAGTGCCAGGGATTGTCCTCGTTGCGTATCTTATGATCGCATGGGAGAGGACACTTGCAGGACTGGCCTTTCTTGGGGCCGCAGTCGTCGTCGATCTGTTGCTGATGCTGCCACGGGCGAGGGTATCGACGGAGTCCCTTGTAAGACGCCGGAAAAGTGCTGAAGGTTTCGCGTTGGGGATTGCCATCGTCTTGCTCGGGTCATTTCTGACAAGACTTCCAGAGTATGAAGCGTTCGCAGCGCGTTTGCTTTTCGATAAGACTCTGTCGGATTGGAGGCCAACAATTGCAGTGGCAATACTGATTCTCTTGTGGATACTGCGCAGACGATCTTCCATCAAAAAGCTAGAGGTGGACCAAATGGCAATGATCTTCGGATCCGTGTCTCCCCAAAAATCTCAAACAACCGTGCCCACCAAGCCGGCTCAAACGACGGCGGGAAGCGCCCCTGTTTGATTTCAGACTTCCCATCCCGCCGCGCATGGCCTTAACGTTGCGATGACGATTTGGGCGTTGGCAAATGCTTCTTCTCAGGACGTGCCGTCTGCCATGCAGCCGGGGAGTTGGGGACCTCGACGAGGAAGGTGTGGTCTTCCTTGCTCTAGTGGATAATGAGTTCGGCGGCCTCTTTGAGGTTTGCGATTTGGTTATTCCTATAGAGCAATTGGCTTTCCGTGTGCGGCGGATGGCGATGAGCTTGAAGACGGTTTCTCCGGAGCGGCGCATGTAAATGTTGATGCTATCAGCTCCGAGTTTTTTGCCTTTGATGCGGACGTAGCCAGGGAAGGATTCGAGGTTGGCAAGCTAGGGCTGGTAAGTGGCGCGGTCAAAGGCGGAGGCGCCGCTAGCGAAAATACCGAGGTCTGCGCCGATGCCGGGATCAAAGCCATTGCTCGTTTTGAGGTTCGTAAGCGGCGGCGAAGGTCGGGGAGTTGGTCGGCAGCTTCCTGTTGGGCTTGGCCGCTGGCGAGATCGAGGGCTTTCTGGGCATCAAGCACGGCCTTGTGCTTGGAAATCCAGGCGGCGAGCTTGGCGCGGAAAGCGCCCATGAGTGAATGCGAAGCGCTTTTAATGGTCCCCGCCTGGGCGCGGGCGAATTGGAGTATTGCCCCTCCTTGCGTGAAGAATCATGGGCGATTCGCCTTAACTTGACGCGCATGCCCGCTGAGTGCCCTGCGCAAGCGCTTGGAAAAACACCCTGGGGAAGGCTGGGAGAGACGATTCGTTTCAAAGCAAACCAAGGGGTTCTGGTATGGTTAAAACTGCTTCACCCGCGCGAGGAGGAATTGCGCAGCATTTAGGCCAACACTTCGCCCAAAAAAACTAGACGCACGACGGTGAGATCCGCATGATTTTGTCGATGACACGTCCGCCTTCAGCTCAAGGGAATTCTGAAACACGACGTAACATTTCCAGCCTTTATTTTGGGCATGTTTCGTGCATTTCAGAACCTCTCAAAACGGTCACCTTTCCTTCATAAATCCTTGAATAACATGAAAAAACCAATTCGCATCGGCCTCATCGGTTATGGCTTCATGGGTCGCACCCATTCGAACGCCTACTCCCAACTCTCCCATTTTTTCGACACCGGGCACGTCCCGGTCCGCCAGGCCGTCTGCGGTCGCGATGAAGAAAAGGTAAAAGCCTTCGCTGAAAAATGGGGCTACGCCTCCTACGAAACCGACTGGCGCGAGCTCGTCAAACGCGAGGACATCGACGCCATCGACATCTGCACCCCTAACGATTCCCACGCTGAGATCGCCCTTGCCTGCATCGCCAACGGCAAGATGGTCTTCTGCGAAAAACCGTTAGCCCTCAACGGCGAGCAAGGCGAGAAAATGGTGGAAGCCGTCGAGAAATCCGGCCTGCCCAACCTCGTCTGGTATAATTACCGCTTCCTCCCCGCCGTCACGCTCGCGAAAAACATCGTCGATGCCGGCGAACTCGGCCGCATCTTCCACTACCGCGCGAATTTCCTCCAGGACTGGACGATTTCCGAAGAACTCCCACAAGGCGGTGCCGGCCTTTGGCGCCTCGATGCAGCCGCAGCAGGATCCGGCGTCACCGGAGATTTGTTAGCCCACTGCATCGATACCGCGCGCTGGATCAACGGCGACATCGTTTCCGTCAGCGCGATGACGGAAATCTTCATCAAAGAGCGCGTCCACACCGCCACCGGTGAAAAGCATCCCGTCACCATCGACGATGCCTGTGCCTTCCTCGCCCGCTTCGAGAACGGCTCACTCGCGATTTTTGAATCCACCCGCTACGCCCGCGGCCACAAGGCGCTCTACACATTTGAAATCAATGGTGAGAAAAAGTCCCTCGCTTGGGACCTTCACGATCTCAACTACCTTTCCTACTTCGACCACGGAGTTCCGGGAGACCGCCGTGGCTGGACTAACATCCACGCCACCGACGGCGATCATCCGTATTCCGGAAACTGGTGGGTCCCCGGCCTCTGCCTCGGCTACGAACACTCGTTCACCCATGGGCTCGCCGAGTTTTTCAAATCGCTGGATGATCCATCCGCCGAAAAACGTTACCCTGATTTCCGCCACGCCCTCGGCACCCAATACGTCTGCGATGCCGTGCTTGAATCCGCCCGCACCAAGCAATGGGTGGACGTGAAGAAAGCCTGAAGCACCCCACATCACTCCTCGCCATCGCGCCCTCGATACACGGTGGCTTTTTCTTGGGATTCCGCCGATGTCCTCCGCCGCTTTCCCAAGAATCCAAGCATCCCCGCGGCAACCATCATAAAAGTCCCGGGCTCGGGGATCACACCCGTGATCCACCCGTTCAGTGCTGACACCCGCATCAGGTGACCGACATCGCCGTATCCACTGCCATAGAGGTTTCCCGGCTCGGTGGGATTGGCTCCCCACGAGACGATCCCCACCAGCTCCGGGCCATTTCCGAATTCCGCGTAAGCTGGCCCGCCGCTATCGCCCAAAGCCGTGGTTCCCTCCAGACTTGTCATCAAAATGGAACTGCCACTTCCAGAAATACTGCTAGCTTCCGCCACTGGCTGACCGAAGGCATCACCGCGCCGGGAATATCACCAACGCCAAAAACGGCAGGAGCGTGAAAGGGGTCCTGGATCACGTCCACCACCCGGAGTGAAAGTGGCAGGGCAACGCGATGGCGTCCTGAAAATCACAGGATGGTCCCCGGCCCGTAAGCAGCGGCTTGCGGGCTGGCGGACTCGAGTTTCCTAACCGCCGCGGCGAAAGCAGCGATCTGTGCCTTGGCCGCGCCGGACTCGTTGTCGCCGCGCGCAAGGATGGCGTCCAGCGCGTCCCGAGAAAGTCCGAGGCGGCTGTCATCTGCCAGGCGGTCAACGAGGTCGTTGCGGTCGATGACGCCGAGGCGGAGATCGTTCACTGTCGCGACGGCGTGCTCCTTGATCGCGTGATGCGCCGTCTCGCGGCCGACGCCCGCTTTCACCGCTTCCATCATGATGGTGGTGGTCATTAGAAACGGCAGATAGTGTGCGGTTTCCGCATCAATGACGGCTTCGTAGGCGTCCATCTGGTCGAGCACGGTTAGGAACGTTTCAAACAGGCCATCGATGGTATAGAAAGAATCCGGCAGCATGATGCGGCGGACCACGGAGCAGGAGACATCGCCCTCGTTCCATTGATCGCCGGCGAGTGCTGCGGCCATCGCAAGGTAGCCCTTGAGAATGACGTGAAAGCCGTTCACTCTCTCACAGGAACGGGAATTCATCTTGTGCGGCATGGCGCTGGAGCCGGTCTGGCCGGGAGCGAATCCCTCGCTGGCGGTTTCATTTCCGGCCATCAGGCGCAGGGTCTTGCAGAAGGACGAAGGACCGGACGCGAGGTCGGTTAGCGTGGCGACCACCCTGAAATCAAGCGACCGCGGATAGACCTGGCCGACGTTCGTCCACGCGGCGGGCATGCCGAGGTGGGAAACGATGCGTTTTTCCAGTTCAGCGACTTTTTCCGCATCGCCTCCAAACAAGGAAAGCTGGTCCATCTGAGTGCCGACCGCGCCCTTGAGGCCGCGCACGGCGTAGTTGGCGATCACGGAATCGAGCGCGGTGAGCGAGCTGAGAAGCTCCTCCCCGAACATTGCCACGCGCTTGCCGAGCGTGGTCGGCTGGGCGGCGACGTTGTGCGTTCTGGCAGTTAGAACGAGTTCGCTCCATTGTTCCGAACGCTCGCGGAACCGGCGCAGCGCGGCCACCGTCTTGTCGCGGATGATCAGCAGCGAGCGGTAAACCTGGAGCTGCTCGACGTTTTCCGTCAGATCGCGTGAGGTCATGCCCTTGTGGACCTGCTCGTGTCCGGCGAGATCGTTGAACTCCTCGATGCGCGCCTTCACGTCGTGGCGGGTGATTTTCTCACGGGCCATGATTGATGCCGGATCGACGCTGTCTTTCGCCTTTTCATAAGCATCGATGGCTGCCCCCGGCACATCGAGACCGAGATCGCGCTGGGCTTTCATGACGGCGATCCAGAATTCGCGCTCGAGCACGATGCGGCCCTCGGCGGACCAGATGGATTGAAGGGCGGGAGAGGCGTAGCGTTCAGCAAGGACGTTTGGAATCACGCGCGCAGCTTGGAGAGCCGTAACTGAAGTTTCAAGAGACAGTTACCTAAAACTTGGGGTCATAAAAACGACCGGATTCAATGAGGCCATGTGCACCGGAACTGACACAACTCTTTGAGTGAGAGTGGTCGGGGCGGCCAGATTCGAACTGACGACATCCGCGTCCCAAACGCGGCGCTCTACCAGGCTGAGCTACGCCCCGGTGCACGGGCGGACCCTTGGGGAATCGGCGGTGCGAATCAAGAAATTCTTTAATCAAATTTCA
>JBBRCO010000125.1:0-12450 GCA_038204755.1 Verrucomicrobiales bacterium | reverse complement strand
CGATTACGAAGAAGCCTCCAAAGACCAGATCATCCGCCACGTCGAGGGCGTCCCGATTCCCTTCGCCTGCTCTATCGGATGAAGGAAAAGACCCACCGCGAAAAAGACCGCGCCGACCTCCAGTTCCTCCGCGAGAACTACGCCGAGGAAATCTCCGGCACCGGTGATAAGGGGTAGGTTTAGCGAAAAATCTAGGGCTATTGGTGCGAGCGGTAAGTGTGGCGGGGCACCGTCATTCACCCATTGGTTCCGGTGCATCCAGACCAAAGTTCACCTGCTCGGAAAATTCCGCCCCCGCCTGATTTGAACGCATCCATTCGTCGGCTTTTGCGGGCGAGCGAGCGATCCATGATCTGAGCAGATAATGAACCGCAGGATTATTCCGCCAGCGATCCCCCGCTTTGAGCAAGAGGGCGGTCGCCACTTCCTGATGGCTTTCGGGCGGTGATGAGATGACCACCTGCATTTGCAACTCATTTCGATTGACTGAGGAAGTCTTCATTTGAACCCAATCCAACGCTGCGATTGGATCGATTTCACTCCATCCCTTGACCAGCGCCGCGACCAGCTTGTTGTCTGCAGGCAATACTGCAACCAGCCAACGAGCTGCCGCAGTGGGATCGGCATTTGCCCACACATACATGGCTTCTTCAGCCGCGGCGGTTTGGATCGGTCCTTGGGTTTTTTTTGAAATCCATTCCAATGCTAGGACCGGGTCCGCAGACGCCCACTCACCCGCCGCCAGTCGAAGACATTCATCCCGCAGCAAGCCTGAGGGTTTCGCTACAAGAAAATCGAGGCAGGCAGGTCCCATTTCGGCGAACAAATTTGCGGAAAAATCCCGCAAAGCTGCTTCATCAGGCGATTCGATATCGACTTGGGTGCTGAGATTCTGGAAGTCGTGCAGATGATTCTTTTCCTCGCGCTTTCTGCGACGATCCGACAGCCCGAGTTCTGAATCAACGCATCCTCGACCGGCTGGAGCAGTGCGGGGATCTTCCGCAGATGCTTCCATCTCGTCGCGCGGATTTCTATTAGAGATGCAAAAGGAGGCCACCAGTGCGAAAAAGACCAAGCATGCGCCCAGTAAGCGCGGTTTTGGAAGTCGCTCAAGCACCGTAGTGGGGTGGCAGGGAAACCCTCAGTTAAATTTGAAGAGCCCCCAAACCTGACCACCTCCCCCCGGATCGACTTCTGTGCTGGAATACACACCGGTATTTGGACTTTGGAAGTAGAGGGTGATCGAGGAGTAAGAGCTGTAGGGCGAGTTGATGGCCGCAGCGTAGTCCAAATACAAACGGCCGACCTTGCCGGACTTTCCGTTCAACCGGCCACTGGCCACGGAGTATTGGTAAACGGCCTGACTCGATTTATACGGACTGGTAACCCGGGTGCGGCCGTTGGTCTGCACGGTTACGCGGGTCACTACCTGCGATCCATTAGGGATCAGGTTCAAGCCTTGGGTGGCTTTCAGCGTGAGAACCAGCAAATCCCCCGCTTTCACTTTGGAAGGAGGGGAAACGAGTGGTTTGTTAGGAATTTTCCAGGTGGCGGCGGTTACGAATTTTCCGTCCTTCAGCTGCTTCGGCCCGGTGCTGATGTAATCCCGTGTGTACCAGCCGGAGCTCGTATATTCGGCGATGTACATCGTGAAATTGAAACTGCCAGTGATATTAGGAATCTTCGCCGCAGTTTTCACCGAGAAATTGCTGAATTGATAGCCACCTTGGAGTTGGCCCAACGAATACTCCGCGATTCGATAGCCCCTGGACGGGAAACTGCCGACAGATGCCCAGAGCACGATTTTCAAGGTGCCAGAATTGCCGCCCGATGTGGTGTTTTTAATCGTCCCATCGACTTTGAAGGTGCACAACCCCGCTGCAACTGCCCAAGACGCAGGACCGGAAAAGTCTATCGTCGCCGCCTGCGATCGACAGAGGCTGGCGATCAGAACGACCAAGCAAAATATATTTTTCATCAGATTATCAGGGGGGTATTGTTGGTTATTTGTTTGTGGCGGGAGAATGATCTAACTTAAAAGTCCCCGGTAACCACCGGGTCGAGGCGGAATCGGGAAAGGGCACCACCTTCAACGATTGACGTGATGGTAGCTTGCCGGACCGCTATGCCAAGGAGCTTTTTGCATCAGTTTTTCATCTTCTTTTCCCAACCGCAGCTCCCCGCCAAATGGCTGGGGCCAATTCTGGTAAACGAACATTGGCCGGTGGGCGATGTGTCGCCTGATGGCACGAAGTAATAGCGGGAAAGCGGATTTCGAGGATGACAAGGACCACTTCGCTTGGGTGGATGTTTTTTGGGCGCATGTGCTCGCTCCGGTTAACGGGGGTATGCCGTTAAGGCAAGGGCAGCGTGGGTGTTCCGCCAGCGCCGGAATTTGATCAATACTGACGGATGCGATCATCGGCAGACTTGCCTCATTGCCGATCACCAACGGGTTTTGACCATGATGCGGTCGATGGCGGTAGGGTCGGATTAGCATGTTGAACCGGCCAACGACGAACTTACTGTCCACGCTGCCCAGAACCACGGCGCGACCGTCGCGCTGCAAGGCTATGGCTTGCATTTCGCTTCTCGTGCCCGCCGGAGCAAAGGCATTCCAGACCACCCCACTGCTGCCGAAGGTATGGTCCAGCAATTCGTTAGAAAGAGCCCGCACCATGACGCTTCCGAAGCCATAGCCGCCGACTACGACGATCTTCAAATCCTGCTGGAGCGCGATGGCACCGTCGTGCGTGCTTTCAGGCACGTCAAAGCTGGCCCCGGCCATTGATGGAAAACGTCGGGTCTGGAGTTCCGTTCGGAAGTTATCTGGCAAGGGACAATCGGTTTAGCACCGATGAGTAGCTATATCCTCCTACGACGATCTTGCCGTCCGGTTGAATCACAACCGATACCCCATGATCGTTCCCCGCGATGACCATAACGACCTTTCCCTGATTTCCAAACCCAAGATCGGGGGACCCATCCGGGTTAAGTCCAGCCAAAGCGAAATCTTTGGAACTATATCCACGCGTGTAAACTATCATGACCATTTTACCATCCTTCTGGAGGGCAGCATCATAATAGAAGTCGTAGCTGTCATCAATATTGGGACTGAACCCTATCGTAACGCGTCCGCTGACTCGGAAGCTCATGTCCAGCTCGCCGGAGTTCGTGAAGCGGGTCACGGAGAAGTTTGATATTGAGGTCGCCCCGATGCCCATGACCGTTCTCCCGCAAGCGAGAAACTTACCATCCTTTTGAATAGCTGTGGATCTTACTTCTTTCAACGCTCCGTCGCCACTGAACTTCGTATCCAACCTGCCCGGGGCCGCGCTGAGGGGATACAGCAAAGAGGAAAATAGAGCGAGGGTGGGCAGTTGATGAGTCATGAGGTCAAATTACATGTTTGAATGCACAACCTTTTTTCCCTGTAGACACAGGGTCTGCAAGGATGTAATCCTCAAAAGGAAAATTGGCACGTTCGTATTGCGCCTTTGAACGAGGGTGTGAGGTCTCTGGGGCCAGTGTGGAATGGCGCTAACTTAAGGGTTGTGTGGGACAAAAATCGGATATTCGAGGGAGGAACAGAGCGGACAGGAATTATTCCCAAACTCTCTGATTTAGAAGGAAAGAAATCGTTGTTCACCTCGCAGACTCAGGGTCTTCGTAATCCGTTTATTTTAAAGGGACTCCTCTAAAGTTAGTGCCATTCGGGTCAGGTTTCGCATTTCAACAAAATGGGGATCTTAAAATGCAAGCGGCAGGTTAGATCTTCAGCTTTTCGAGCAACTCCGCCATGGTGAGCTTATGGTGGGTGGCCACGGGTTTCAGGACACCGCCAAGAAGGGTTCCTGTTTTGGGCGGGCGATGGTTGGGGATCGTCAGATGGTGGGTTCCTCCCACAAGGGTCGTCAGGCGGATGTGGGAATCTTCCTGCCGCACGGATTCGTAGCCGAGCACACGTAATGCGCGGACGCGTTCGGGGGCGTTGATATCGCGGGGGATTTTCAAACGGCCAACTCCTCGTCACGTACGAAGTGAAGGCGGATGATCTTGGGCATCGGGCCGGGCGCGGCATCGCCAAAGTGGCAGCGCACGGCGTCGCGCGCCATGCCTCTCAATCCCTCAAGGGTGTCTCCTTGGGTGGCGATGGAGTGGCCAAGAGCGGTGGCGACAAAGCCGCCGTCGATCTCGTCCTCGAGCACTTCAAAAATGATCTCATCCACGTAAAAAACGTGTAACCCGGCCTATGGCGCGTGCAAGGCGCAATCTCACGAGATGTGGACGATCAGTGCGATCCCGGCGCGTTGCTGCTCGGTTGCAAACGCCAGAACCTGACCGTCGCGGACCACAGGACAAAGTTCGGCGTAGGTGGCTTCCTCTTTTCCCCATGGCAGACACCGCCGTAGAAAAGGTCCGGACAGCAGCCGATGTAGCATTGGTCCTCGTCAGACCATTGCGGCGTGCGCGGGATGTGGAGCTAGTCTTCTGAAAATCAAAAATCAAAGTTCCTCAATCCTCAATCATCAATCATCAATCGGCAATCGGCAATCGGCAATCGGCAATCAAACTGCTGTGGCTGGGTCAGCTTTCACGACAGGATTGATGAATGACGATTGTTGATTGCGGATTTTTGATTGGAAGACCTAGTGTGAAATTTTATTTGGCGGGCACAGCCATCCGCCAATCTGAGCTTTACGTGCCACTAGACCGCTGGTTTCTCCAAAAAGCTCCAACCTGACCACTACTTTCAACCTCAACCACCCCCTCCCAACTTACTCCTACTTGGCACTTGGAAAATCTCATTCTTCCAGCTATCAGACAGCCCATGCACGACGCCCGCATCGACGCCCTCGCCCGCCAACTGGTCCGTTATTCCACTTCCCTGAAAAAGGGCGAAAAAGTCCTCATCGATCTCCACGACGTGCCGGATTCCATCGGCCTCGCCCTGATCCGCGAAGTCCGCTCGCGTGGAGCGTTCCCATTCCTCCGCATCCATCAGGGCCGCCTCACCCGCGAAATGCTGCGCGGTGCCGAGGACGCGCAATATGAAATTCTCACCAAGCACCTGCTCGCCGAGATGAAAGACATGGATGCCTACATCGCCATCCGTGGAGGACACAACATCGCGGAAACCTCGGACGTCCCCGCCGACCGCATGCAGCTCGCGATGAAACACATGCGCCCCATTCTCGACCACCGCGTGAAAAAAACCAAATGGTGTGTCCTCCGCTGGCCCAGCGCGTCCATGGCCCAACAGGCAGGGATGAGCACCGAGGCCTTCGAGGATTTCTACTTCAAGGTCTGCCTGCTCGACTACAAGGCGCTCGTCCCCTCAATGAACTTCCTGAAAAAGTTGATGGACAAGACCGACCGCGTGGAACTCCTCGGCCCCGGCACCCATTTGAAATTTTCCATCAAGAACATCGGCGCCATCGTCTGTGGCGGAAACTACAATATCCCCGACGGCGAGGTGTTCTCGGCACCGGTCAAGGATTCCGTCGAAGGCCACATCACCTACAACGCGCCCACTATCTATCAGGGGATCCCGTTTGACAGCATCCGCCTTGAGTTCTCCGGAGGAAAAATCGTCAAAGCCGAAGCAGGAGCGAAAACCAAAGCCCTCAACCGCATCCTCGATAGCGATCCCGGCGCGCGCTACATCGGCGAGTTTGCGTTAGGCTTCCACCCGGTCATCCGCGAGCCGATGCGGGACATCCTTTTCGACGAGAAAATTGCCGGCTCCTTTCACTTCACCCCCGGCCAAGCCTACGACGAAGCCGACAACGGCAACCGCTCCCAAGTCCACTGGGACATGGTCAACATCCAGCGCAAGGACTGGGGCGGCGGCGAGGTCTGGTTCGACGGTAAACTCATCCGCAAGGACGGCATCTTCCTGCCCAAGGCGCTCGAGAAGTTGAATGACTGACGTGAGACAGGCATTTCTGCCTGTTTTTCGTCAGATGATGACAAAATAACAGGCAGGAATGCCTGTATCACTTCCCCATTCGGTCCGCCCGCTCACTTCTGCTCTTGCGGGAAGTCCGCGCCGCGAGAAATCACCTCCCACGCCATGAATTCCACCTGCATCGCGTCGATTTTCGAAATGGCCCCATCATACGCGTTGTTCCCCAGCAGCAACCGAAGCGGCGGCTTTTGGGATTCCACTGCCTTCACGATCGCATGCACCGCTCTAACCGGATCGCCCGCCTGCTTGCCGGAATCCGCGCGGATCGACTCGCGCCAATCCCCCGCTGTCTCCGCATAGTCGGTGATCGGGTTCTTCGTTTCGTTCGCCGACCGCCCCGCCCAATCCGTCTGGAATCCACTCGGCTCCACCAGCAACACCTTGATGCCCAGCGGCTCCACTTCCTGCGCGAGCGCCTCCGAAAGCCCCTCGACCGCGAATTTCGTCGCATTGTAGAAACCCAGAGACGGAGAACCGCGCAGTCCGCCGATCGAGGAAAAATTGACGATCATCCCTTTCCGGCGTTTGCGCATCCCGGGCAGCACCGCTTGGATCATCCGGCTCAGGCCGAAAAAATTGATTTCAAACATCTGCCGGACTTCCGCGTCGTCACTCTCCTCGACCGCGCCGAAATAACCGATGCCCGCGTTGTTCACCAACACATCGATGCCGCCGAATGCCGCCACCGCGTCATTCACTGCCGCGTCGATCTGGCATCGGTCGGTCACATCGAGTTTCAACACCACTGCCTCGCCCAGCTCCGCCAGATCAGCGACGTCTTCCGGCTTGCGGGCGGTGACCACCACGCGGTAGCCGAGTTCGAGCACATGTTTCGCCAGCTCACGGCCGAAGCCGGTGGAGCATCCCGTGATGAACCACACAGGCTTTGTCGATTTGTCGTTTGATGTTGTCATGATTCGGTGGGGTAATTCCCGCACCCGGGAAAACCCCGGCCGGGATGACAAGCTCATGGCCACCGGCGGAAATGCAAATGATGCCTTCGGTTTTTCGATCATCGTAGCGGCAGGGTGAAAACTTTGATGGCAGCGATGCAATCGAGTCGTTTGAAAATCGGCGATTTGTTGGAATGGACTCTATTCGTTAGGCGGGAAAATCGAAAAGCCAGTCAGACGGACGCCGTTTGAGAAAGACCGCACTTCGTAGTTGGACTGGCTCGATGTGCCGGATTTTTTGGACTTCGTCGAAGGCCGTCTGCTGGGTTGCCTTGTCGCGCTGGTCGTTGGACTGGCCACGGGGGGGGGCGGGTCTGTTTTTCAGCTTCATCATGGCGGGATCCGAACTGATGGCGGAAGTCTGCCTTGATGCCTTCGTCGTCGGAATGCTCTACCGCCATCTCAAGATTGCGGCGATGGAACATTGGCTGGGCATCGCCGTGAAACGTACGTGGATTTCCGCATTACTCACGGCGGGTGGATTGGGATTGGCAGGCTATTTCCTCGGTCTGCTAGCACCTGACACCCATTCGCTCGGGCCGGCGCTGAAGGCGATTTTCGAAGGACTATAAACATACCGATCCTTGGATTTAGATGTTTGCGCTTAAACCCGAGGACCGGTAACGCTGAATTCCCAGCTTGAATTTCTGTTATTTGGGACCCCGAAGCCAGTTCGAGGGCGGGCTTGCCGTTGACGATGTAATCGTAGGCTTCCAGCGGGATGTTTTTGAGGGTGATGCAGCCATTGTAGATGACGAAGGTTTTGTCGTGTGGTCCGCACAGCCCTCTGTGCGGTTGGCTGTCCGGCGTCGGCGCATCGCCGCACAGAGGACTGTGCGGACCACCTTTCGGCTTCTTCTTGAACTTCATCTTGGCGACGCGATAGTCGTCGGTGGTGAGAATCTGCTGGAGAGCGCGTTGGCCTGTGGGTGCCGATGCGGATAGGGATTGGATAGCGGCATCGAGGGCGGCGCTGTCCTTGGGGAGCCAGCCTTTGGCTTGAAGCTCGGCGGTATATTTCACGCAGGAGGCGTGGATGGTGATGGCGTCCTTGATAAGGGTGGGGAGGGATTTGGAATCGGCCGTGCCGACTTATTTGAATGGCCACGCCAGCGCTGTTCCTGTTTCATCCGCGCATGTTCAAGAAGCGAACCTCCGGTCCGGGATCCTCGCCGGCCACGCTCGTTCCGCATCTGGTGGAAGGAATGGCACAGAAGGCGAAGATCCAGGTGATTTCCTACGATCTGAATCATTTCGAGGAGCGGGAATACTCCGGCATCGCCGAGGTTTTCGCTCAGATGGACAGCCAGGTGGTGACTTGGATCAACGTCGATGGACTGGGAGATCTGGAGACGCTGGAGGCGTTGGCCACGCATTTCAAGATCCACCCGCTGGCGCTGGAGGATGTTCTCAATACCGGCCAACGTCCGAAATCCGAGGAGGCCGCGGACTATCTGTTCATCGTCTCGCAGATGGTCTATCATGATGTGGAGCTCGATCTCTGCGGGGAACAGGTGAGCATGTTCCTGGGAAAAAATTTCCTCATCACCATCCAGCAGGAACCCGAATACGACGTCTTCGAGCATGTGCGGGACCGCATCCGCTCCGGCCGCGGAAATATCCGTAAATCCAAGGCGGACTACCTCGCCTACGCGCTGCTGGACTCGATCATCGACCATTACTACCCCGTGCTCGAAAAAATCGGCGCGGACATCGACGAGTTGGAAACCCGCCTGCTCAACAATCCGACGCGCGACATGGTGCAGACCCTCCACGAGCACAAACGCGGCCTCACCCAGCTCCGCCGCTTCGTCTGGCCGATGCGCGATGTGGTGAACTCGCTGCTGCATGACAATTCCATCTTCGTCGCCAAGACCACCAAGATTTACCTGCGCGACTGCTACGACCACACCGTCCAGCTCATGGACCTCGTCGAAAGCTACCGCGAAGTCAGTGCCGGTCTGATGGAACTCTATCATTCGAGCGTCGGGCTGCGGACCAACGAGGTCATGCGCGTGCTCACCGTCATCACTTCCGTTTTCATCCCTCTCACCTTCCTCGTCGGCGTTTACGGCATGAACTTCGCCCCGGTAACCAAGGATGGAAAACCACTCCCGCTGAACATGCCGGAGCTCTATCAACCTCACGGCTACGTGATCCTCGTGATCGTGATGCTCGTCATCGCCATCGGCCAGCTCTACTTGTTCCGGCGGATGAAGTGGCTTTGAAATATTTCTATCGGCCATTCCCCGGACGCGTTCCAGCCCTTGAGGGCGTCCTCACCGCCGCCCGTGAGAAACGCTGAAGGGCCAAATCACACGCAAAGAAGCGAGAGGTTCAGGTAGCCGGTTTCAGCGGGAAAACCAGCACGTCCACCGGCTCGGCGACGAGCATCGACGGCGGTGGGCATTGCGGGCTATCGAAACCATTCAGCCGCAGCGGCTCCGTGGACCACTCGGGACAAACTGCCGGAGCGATCTGGTAGGGAGTGTGATGCACACGTCCGCTATGGAGGCAGCCGTTACGATTCGTGGAAAATAACAGGTAGCGCTCGACGAGGAACCATTCCAACGAGCCTTCCTCCGCAGGCGCGGCGGATGTGGGAGTCTGATAGCGGTAGGCGGCGGGTCTGGCAAACGGTGTTTTCCTCTGGCAGTGGTAGTTGATTTCATTTCCCCGCCAGACCGATTGCATTGAGGCGTGCTCATAGGGCAGGTGGAAAAGATGGCGGGCGATTTCGACGGCGATCGGCTGGTTGCAGTCCAACGAGAAGAACCACACGCCGGGATTTCCAGCGGCGTCATGGACGTAGGTGCGGAGGTTGAGTTCGAGAAACCAAGACAGCCGCGGGATGGGCGGCAGCATTACCGGCCGCACCTTTTCCATGAAAAACGGCACGACTCCCAGCCATGCCTGGCCCTCGTGGGTGTCCACGAACAAGCCTTCCGGCAGGCGCGCTTGGATCACGGCGGGATCGAAGGGCCAGTGCAGGAACAATAATCCCGCCCAGCGCTGGCGCATGACGGGAAAGCCGTCAGGGCGTTTTCTCGTTGCCAGACGCAGGGCGGGAGTTGGTGATTTGATGTGCACGGGTGCCGTGGCGGATCAGCCCGCGAAGCTGACTTTATCGTCGGCTTCCAGATAGTCAAACAGGGTGCTGATGGTGGGATCGACACCGGCCTCGGCACAGACGCCGATGAACCAGTCTCTTTTGTCAGGAACATCGTAGGGGCGTGCGGACTCGACGCTATCTGACCAACCGGTGACCTCTCCGGCTGTTTTCGCAGTGCCGTTAGCATCGAGCCAGGCAGCGACATCATCATTGCTGGCCTGGTTTTCGAGGAGTTTCCGGACATCCGCTCCGGCCACGCCCTTGAAGCCGAACAGATAGTTGTCGAGCGGGCAATCGAAGTGATAGCCGCCAACGGTTCCGGCGATATCGGCGCGGCCCTTGTCGAGCGTGCGGGCGAGGATGGCATAGCCGCCAGTGCGGACGCGGGGGCTGGTGGGGGCTTCTTTGGTGAGATCTTTGGCAGACATGTTTTTGGTTAGGGGGTGGTTGATGGGAGGGGCTCGAAGGATTTTTTCCCGTGGGCGTTCCATCCGCTTGGAAGCTCGTCCGCGCAAATGAAAAGATGGAGGCGGGACGCCTCCGCGACGGACTGCGGCGTGACGCCCCAGCCACTATCGGCGCTACGATTGCAGCCTCTTTAAGAAACGCTCTGGAGCCAGCCGTGGAAAATGAGGGCGTCTGCGGGGAGGCTGATGGCCACTTTTTCGCGGTTCGCCAGGATGGCGAGGCGCTCGGGGATTTCGACGCAGTTCACTCCGAGTTCGGCTTCCATGACATCGGGAAATTTCGCGGGGTGTGCGGTTTCCAGGCTGATCGTGGCGCTGCCGGGGTGGCTGGCGCGCCATTTGCTGGCGGCGAGCCAGGCGATCGCACCGTGGGGATCGATCTCGTAATCGTAGAGCGATTTCACCTCACGGATGGCGGCGCGGGTCTGGTCGTCGCTGAATGTCATGCCCGTGATCCGGGTTTTCATGGCTTCCCACGATCCGCCGAAGAGCGCCTGCATGCGGACGAAATTCGATGGCGCGCCGACGTCCATGGCGTTGGAAATGGTAGCGACGCTCGGGCGCGGCGTGTAGATGCCTTTTTGCAGGTATTCGGGAACCACGTCGTTGCGGTTAGTCGCGGCGATCATCTGATCGATTTCGAGACCGAGCTGCATGGCGAGCAGGCCGGCGGTGAGGTTGCCGAAATTTCCTGATGGGATGACGAAGGTGGGGGTGACGCTTTCCGGCAGTTGCCGCGCGGCGTGGATGTAGTAGAAACTCTGCGGGACGAGGCGCGCGAGGTTGATGGAGTTGGCGGACGTTAGATTGAGGCGCTCCGAAAGTTCGCGATCAAGGAAGGCGGATTTCACGAGCGTCTGACAATCGTCGAACGAGCCGTCGATCTCCAGTGCGGTGATGTTTCCACCGAGCGCGGTGAGCTGCTTTTCCTGGAGGCCGGAAACCTTGCCTTTCGGATAGAGAATGATCACGCGGGTGCCGGGGACGTTGTGGAACGCGGAGGCGACGGCACCGCCGGTGTCGCCGGAAGTGGCGACGAGCACGGTGAGCATGCGGTTGTCATGGCGCGTGAGCCAGGCCATCAGGCGGGCCATGAAGCGCGCGCCGAAGTCCTTGAAGGCGAGGGTGGGGCCGTGGAAAAGTTCGAGAATGTGATCGCCCGGGCCGAGAGTGACGAGCGGTGCATCGAAGGAAACCGTGCCCTCGACGATGTCCACCAGCGCCTGCGGTGGGACATCCTCGCCGAAAAACGCATCCGCCACGGCGATGCCAATTTCCTGAAACGTCAGCTCGCGCCAGATTTCCCAGAACGACTTGTCGAGCACCGGCAGAGTGTCGGGCATGTAGAGTCCGTTGTCGGGAGGAAGTGAACGGAGGATCGCTTCCTTGAGATCGGCGCGGTGGGCGGGATTGTTGGTGGAGTGGTAGAGCACGGCGGGCGGAAACGCTGATTTTTAAGCAATGAATTAGTAACGAAGAGTGGAAATCCATCCATCGCCTTGAAATCCGGGGCGGCGGAACCGTAAATGAGGATGCTTTCGCGATGCAAGTCCTCAAGGGTTTGAATTGCCGACTCATTCCTCTGGCCGGGCGGATCAACGCTGTTTGAAGCGTCGCTCGTATTCTCGATGAAGCTGCCCTTGTTTCGCTTTGAGTTCTTCAAGGCTCAAGGCTCCAAGCGATTCACCGGAGCTCACAGGCAGATCGAGGAATTCCTCAAGGATTTGAATCTTGCCGATCCAAAGTCCTTCGATACGGCCCTCGACACGGCCTTGAGCAATTAATTTTTCGGCGACGGACATGGTGTTTCTTTCGAGTTCGGGATTGCTTGAGAGACTATGATAAATTTTTTCCGCGTCAAGGTCGCTGTCGGAGTGGAGTGCGTAGAGCAGCATCAGCGCGAGCAGGTTGTCGGGAAGCTCATGGGAGGAAAAACCGGCCAGCCAT